>NZ_JAMZMM010000004.1:39509-46828 GCF_024178385.1 Limnofasciculus baicalensis BBK-W-15
TCGTCCAGATGGACTTAAATTTTTGTCTTATGTGGAGTTATCAAGACAGATGGAAGAAGAAAGACAACAGAAAGAGTTAGCAGAGGAAAAAGCCAATCGCCTAGCCGAGAAACTGAGGGAAATGGGGATAAATCCAGAGGAAATTTGAAATGGAATTATCTCTATTTTATTTAATTATCGGGGAGAGTGCTGCGCAATTGATCCCCCTCAATAGGATTGTTTGCGATTGCGAAGCCAGCCGCAGGCATCCCAGAAATGCAGTTTTGTTTACTTATGCTATTTTTGGGAAAAGATACTAAGATTCATCAGGAAACTATCAAAAATTAATCTCGTCGATCAAAAAACTGCTTGATTATCAATAAAAACCTGAATAATAACAAAAAAAGGACAAATAACTAATGACAATTCAATGGTATCCTGGACATATTGCCAAAGCGGAAAGGGCACTAAAAGATCAACTAAAATTAGTGGATGTCGTACTAGAAGTGCGGGATGCGAGAATTCCTCTCTCCACTCATCATCCCCAAATTTCCCAATGGCTGGGAAGTAAAGCGAGACTTTTGGTACTCAATCGGCTAGATATGATTCCAGCAGGGGCACGGAAAAAGTGGTTATCCTGGTTTGAGGAGCAGGGGGAAACACCTTATTTTACTGATGCCCAACAGGGTAAAGGTGTTCGGGAAGTGGCAAAAGCAGTACAGTTGGCGGGAGTAGAAATGAACCAACGACGGCGCGATCGCGGTATGCTAGATCGTCCAGTCCGTGCAGTAGTGATAGGCTTTCCCAATGTGGGAAAATCTGCTTTAATTAACCGACTTTTAGGCAAGCGGGTGGTAGAAAGTGCCCGTCGCGCTGGAGTAACGCGCCAATTACGTTGGGTGCGTATTTCCGAGCAAATTGAATTACTTGATGCCCCTGGTGTCATTCCCTCACTGTTAAAAAATCAAGAAAATGCGCTGAAAGTTGCTATTTGTGACGATATTGGTGACGCATCTTATGACAATTATTTAGTGGCAGTGGCGTTAGTTGAATACATCAAAGATTTAGAGTATATGGCGGAGTTTGGCTTATTTCCTGCTACGCCTTTAAAAACTCGCTACAAACTCGATTCAGCTCCTTTTACAGGGGAAGATTATCTTCAGGCTTTAGCCGACTTTCGCTATAAAGGAGATATTGAAAGAACCTCACGACAATTATTACATGATTTTCGCAAAGGAGTGTTAGGTGCGATTCCCCTTGAATTTCCGCCAATTTAATCATTATTAATTTACGGTGGCACTGAAAAGAGGTAAGCTGATCTTGAAGCGTAAAGTTACTATTCCAGGACTTATGCAGCAATACTATATATGGTGGTGGTGGTGCGTTACGCTAACGCTAACACACCCTACAGCCTGATATGGCATCTGCTGTTCCATTAGCAATTTTAGCAGATGATGGTCAGTTCAAAGAAAATACCAGGGAATGCTTTAAACAGGTTATAGAAAATACTATCTGTTTTGACTTGATTTTACTACTTGATGACGAGTTATATTCCAATCAAATCTTGAGTATTATTCTATTTTAGCTGAAATTGCGATGCCTGGGTTAGGCGTTAGCGTAGCGTCTCGAAGAGAATCCATCGCAATTTGCCTCTTCATCTATAGCCTATCCCGATACCAAACCTTAATTGTCTTATCCTTACTCCCACTCACAATTATCTCCCCATTAGGATGAATCGCCACAGCCGAAACTGAATCATTATGTCCCTCCAAAGTAGCGATTTCCTGTCCCGTACTTACTTGCCAAATTTTAATACTTTTATCCCAACTTCCACTAATGATAGTCTTTCCATCTGGACTAAATATAACTGATGAAACTGACCAAGAATGACCGGAAATTGTCTGGAGAGATGCTCCAGTTTCTCTATCCCATAATTTAATAGTATTATCATCACTTCCCGTTGCTAAAATATTACCATTTGGACTAAAAGCAACTGTCAAAACTGCCCAGTCATGACCGATTAAAATAGGGAGTGGGGAGTAGGGTGTGGGGAGTAGTGAAGAGGATATTTCGTTTTTGGTTGTAGGGAATTGTTTGTCAGTTTCGGTAAATTGTATATCCCATAAATAGGTGGTTCTATCAAGGCTAGCACTAGCAATAAAATTGCCGCATGGACTAAAGGCAACTCCACTAATTTGTAGGGTATGTGCGCTAAGGGTAGAAAGTATTTCTCTGGTTTCTACTTGCCAGAGTTTGACAGTTTTATCCCAACTTCCACTAGCTAATATTTGACTATCAGGACCAAAAGTAACTTCAGTTACTTTGTGCGTATGTCCTTTTAAAGTACATAGTTCTTGCCAAGTAATGGCAGACCATAATTTAATGGTTTTATCATTACTTCCACTGGCGATAATTTGAGCATCTGGGCTAAAAGACACGGAATTAATTCCGTCTGTATGTCCAGTCAGTCTAGCAATTAACCTCTTATTCTTTAAATCCCATAAATAAATAGTTTTATCATCGCAGCCACTGGCTAAAATATTACCATCGGGGCTAACAGCAACTGAATTTACAGCTAATTTGTGAGTAAATGTATCTTGGCATTGCCATAAGGGAGCGGGTTTGGTTTTTAGGTTATCTGTTTTCCCAATATATTGTCTGCTAAATCCGCCCCTACCTCTTATTTTATTAATTGCTTCCATCACTTCATTAGCGGATTGAAAGCGATTAGTGAGGGCATTCTGTACCATTTTATCTAATATTTTGCCAAGGTTATCGCTAACTTCTTGAGTTAAATAGTCTCGCCAAACCCAAGTATGATTAACAGTATCAAATAAATCAAAGGGAGAAATACCAGTTAATAGATAGAGACAGGTAACTCCTAAACTATAAATATCGCTAGCAAAAACTGCTTTTCCTCTCGCTTGCTCCGGTGCAAGATATTCAGGGGAACCGATACTTGTTCCGATGTTGAACGAGTCTATATTAGTTACTATTTTAGCAGCCCCAAAGTCTACTAAGACAATTTTTTTTATAGGTAAGATGGGGGGATTAGAGAATTTAGCCGACTCTCTGGATTCGCTATTTTCGGTAGGGCAGGATTTCTGAATGATATTTTGTGGTTTGATATCTCGATGAATAATATTGCGATCGCAAATAAATTGAACTACTGGCAATAACTCACCTAAAACTTGCCAGACATCACTTTCGGTAAATGTCCCTGCTTCTGCTACCATCTGTGCCAAATTAGTTCCGTCAATAAATTCTTGGACTAAATAAAACTGTTGCTCTTGTGTAAAATATCCTAATAATGTTGGAATTTGAGCATGTTTACCTAATTTAGATAAAAGTAAAACTTCTTGCTCAAATAATGCTTTTGCTTTCTCAAAAAGAGGGAGTGATAAGCCACGGGGAAATAGTTGTTTAATGACACAAGGAATTACAGGAAATTGTCCTTCATCGACGGCTAAAAATGTTCGCCCAAATCCCCCTTGACTGATTAGTTTAATGGCACGATAACGGTTTTGCAGATAGAGATTTAAGCCGCATCCTTGACAAATTTTGTTTGTCTCTGAGTTTTGCGGCTGAAGACAATCTGGATTGAGGCAATAAGTCATTTATGGTTTAGATTGCTTAAATCGTCTATCAAGCTACTAGTTAACCGTCAAAAATCTTCTGGGTTTGTAGTAAGCGCTTTAGCGCTAAAGCGCCTACTACAAACAAATGGAATGAACTACTAGTCATTAGTCTCTCGCAAATTCTGCACCTCATCAACACTAATTCCTGTAGTTTGACTAATAGTTTCATTATCAAGTAAAGCGAGCAATTTTCGGGCTATTTCCAGCTTTTCTTCTTGTTTCCCTTCAGCTTTTCCTAAAGATATAGCACCTTGTTGATCGTATACAAACATTTCTCGCTTTTCTATCTCTTCCCTTTCTTCACGGCTTAAATTAGCTTGGTTGGCAATTTCAAATGCTTTATGAATAGCCGGAATACTATCCATTGTTTCGGGAACCTCAGTCAGGCTTCTGGCATATTTCATAAAATAAATCCATTTATCAGCAATAGTTTCCAGTTGAGCCAGTTCTTTGGTAAACTTGGGTAATTCGACAAAAACTAACTCTATGTTATTGTCGGTATACTCGAAATTAGTGGTTTTTTCTTTATAAATGAAACGAGAAACCAGGCTATCGCTTTTAGCGAATAGTTTGAAATCAGTTATCGTTAAGGCAATGACAGGCTTAAGCATTCGGTAACCTTCTCCGGATTCTAACTGAAAGGCATAAGTTTTCGCCGCATTGTATAAAACCCGTTTGCCAAAAGATTCTACGTTTAATACCTGCATTTCAATAATGACTATTGTGCCATCTAGTAGTTTGGCTTTGACATCCAGGTAGGTATCTTTCAATCCTTGGAGTGCTGGTGGGAGGTTGGGATTGATAATTTCTAAGTCTTTAATAGTGGGGATTCCGTCATACACTAGGGCATTGAGAAAGCTGATGAGAATATCTTTGCTTTCAGATGAGCCGAATATTTTTTTAAATGCCCAATCTATTTTAGGATTAATAAAAATCATAGTGGCGATGGAAAATGAAGTTTATCAATACTATTATAACATTTTTCTTTGGATAACTCCTTCAAAAACCTTCTGGGTTTGTAGTAAGCGCTTACTACAAACAAATGGAATGAACTACTGTATTTAGCATTCCTAAGATACCTAAAGATATAGTTGCATCCAGAATCAAATTATGATATAGGTTGATCTAGTTACTTCCCACTCCCCTACCGCAATCGCAACTGAGCCTGCCCATTAAAAAATTGCCCCATCAACCCTTCCGTAATTAACATAGTTATTGTCAAATTAGTAAAAGCCAGCATAAACATAATTAATATCTGATAAGATGCCGCATTCAACGGATCGATTCCACTCAACATTTGCCCCGTAATAATTCCCGGCAAAGTCACAACTCCCGCCACCATCATTTGATTAAGAGTAGGAATCAATCCCGCACGAATTGCCTCCTTACGATATCCCGCTATCGCCTCCTGCGGAGTTGCCCCCAAACTTAAATGAGTTTCAATTTCCACACGACTACTAGTAATAGAGCTAACCAAACGTTCCCCCGCAATCGCCGCCCCATTCATCGCATTTCCCAACACAATACCTCCCAAAGGAATTAAATATTGTGGCTCGTACCAAGTTTCCGGTTGAATAATAAACAGATTCGTATAAATTAAAGTAATAGCACTACAAAATAAAATCGAACCAAACACCAACGGTAGCAACCCAGGCATCTTCTTACCAATGCGATTGCGAGTTGTAATAGTGGCTATCATAACCATTACCATTAAAACCATTAAAACCGCGATGCCTGCGGCGGGCGAAGCCATCGCATTCTTCAATTCAAAAACAAAAGCCAACACATAACCAACAAACAGCAACTGAATCACCATCCTGCCCGTTGCCATCGCCAAAGAAAACTCCAAACCCAACCTTTGCCAACGAGATAAACCAATTGCGACTGCCATCAGCCCCAATCCCCATATTAAATCTATCGGCTCCAGTTGAATCAAATCCATTAGTTGTTGGTTATTTGTTGTTAGTTATTTGTTGCACAAAACCAGCAAAAACCATATAACCCTCTGCGTACCTCTGTGCCAACCTCTGCGTACCTCTGCGTTAAAAAACAAAACCTCGCCACACCCTCACAATAACCTAAACCGCCACCTCCACCTCCGATTTTATCCTCACTTCCCCCTCCAAAAACACCGCCACTTGCTCCTCAATTTCCCGTCTCACAATATCGCGATACTCCAAGAAATGCTCAATTTGGGCACAAACTGACAAATAAGGACCAATCCCACCGGAATTGTACCGCAACATATTCCCTAAATTCCGCCAAAACTGCCAACGAGTTTTCCGCAAAACACCCTGTCGCCAACAGATAGTTAACAGCGCCCGAATTGTCACCCAATTAACTGCTTTCTTTCCACCTTTACCCTTTTTCGGATAAGTAGCTTCCCCAAGAATTCGATAATGACGATAAGCGCGATCGAGAAACTTTTCTGGATCGTATAATTGGTCAAATGCGTCTACATACTCGCGAGCAATCTGTTCTAATGGACGTGTCGGAACAAAGTTCATTAACGTAGTTTGGTTAATATTAGCAGACTTATTTCTAAGTCGTCCTTCTTTTTCTAACCTGTGCCAAAGTGCGGTATCTGGCAAAGCTTGGAGCATACTAAATAGAGCGGTAGGAATGGCAGTTTGTTCTACAAACTTGACAATTCTTTGACCTGCACCTGGTTTTTCTCCATCAAAACCAATAATAAATCCTGCCATCACCCGTAAACCAGATCTGGTAATTTTATAAACTGCATCACTCAGAGAATCCCGCGTATTTTGATGTTTCTGAGTTAAAGTTAAACTGGCTTCATCTGGTGTTTCAATACCGAGAAATACAGCGCCAAAATTACACTGTACCATCCAATCCATCAATTCCTGGTCTTGTGCCAAATCGACGGAGGCTTCTGTAGCAAAGGAAAAGGGATATTTATGTTCCACCATCCAAGGTTTTAGTTCTTTCAGGAATAGTTTAACGTTACGTTTATTCCCAATAAAATTATCATCCACCATAAAAATACTCCGTCGCCAGCCTAACTCGTAGAGGCGATTAAGTTCCCCAAGTAATTGCTCAGGTGCTTTTGTTCGAGGCTTACGACCGTAGAGGACAATAATATCGCAGAATTCGCATTGAAAGGGACATCCTCGCGAAAACTGTACCGACATTTCTGAATAAGCCTCGAATTCCAGTAAATCAAACCGAGGAATAGGTGTATGAGTAACATCCGGTTTTACCCCATCAGAACGAAAGATACCAGAATCTTGACCTCGTGCGATCGCATCGATAAACAGAGGTAAGGTAATCTCCCCTTCATCCAAAATCAAATAATCTGCCCCAACATCAGATACTTCGTGGGGTAAAGCGGTAGGATAGGGACCACCGACAGCTACTCGTTTCCCACGACGTTTCGCTTCCTGAATTTGCTCTAATAAATCCTGCTTCTGAACAATCATCGCAGACAGAATCACTAAATCTGCCCAATCCCATTCTGCCTCAGTGACTTGACGTACATTGCGATCGACTAACTTAAATTGCCATTCTTGCGGCAGAATCGCCGCCACTGTCACTAACCCCAATGGTGGTAACATGGCTTTGCGATTGAGCAATGCCAGTGTCTTCTCAAATGACCAAAAGCTTTTGGGAAAGCGGGGATACAGGAGCAAAACGTTCATAAAAATATCTCCGAAATACTGCATCCCCCGATCGGGTGGATTC
>NZ_JAMZMM010000390.1 GCF_024178385.1 Limnofasciculus baicalensis BBK-W-15
AGCAATTAGCAATTAGCGATTAGTCATTAGCGATTAGCCATTCTCAATCTAACCAATAAATCGTTCAAAGCATTTTTCGCTGATGGTGCAATTGGCAACCAACTAGACTCAGAAGCTGCCAATAATTCCTGGTACAAACGATTGTATTCACCCTGATAAAATTCAAGATTAACATCCGCCAAAATAGATTGTTCATATCCGGCTATCTTCCGCTCAATTAAATCGGGAATATAAGGTAATTGGAAGGATTCATTTAATTTGAGAAGATTAGCTTCTATTTCACCTGTCTGCATCAGATGGATGCCAGTAAGTAGTACCCGATAAACGTAAAGTAGAGGTTTCACACGTCGGGGACTTTCTTTTTCAAAAAGATGCCATTGGGTGCGGGCAAAACCTAAGTAATGATGGTTATGGTGGCGAGTGATACACCCTTTTGCGATGGCTTTTAATTCTTCATATTCTGGTGTTGTGTGAATAATTAATGGAGAATACAATTGTTCTAAAACATAGCCATTCTTTTTGAGCATTAGGGAAAAGAACTTTTTGATATCGTGAGTGACTAAATCGAGTTCGATGTCATCTCTAACTTCAGATATTTCAATAGTTTCTCTGCCGGGATCGAGTCGCAAAACCTCTGGTAAAGTTAGGATATGAGCGCCGCGCAAATCGTAGTCAGAATCTGGTGAGGAAAAGCCATAGAGATGTGCGCCACTGATGGTGGCAAATAATAGGGGATAGGGTTGAGATGCGACGATTTTTTTCAGTTTTTCTTCTTTGCTCATATCGGATGGTTATTGATACAGGATTTACGATACTATATATGTTTCTGGTGGTGCGTTACGCTTCGCTAACACACCCTACGTTTAGAGATGTTGTGTACGTTTTACATGGATCAAACCTGTAGATGACGTGCTTTAATCAAGAAAGTATTTGCCTTCTCATAATTAGGACGTTCCGGTAATGATGTATTGGATAAAGCAGCATCAAATTCCCGATGCAAACTTAACCGCCAAGCATTGACATCTTCCCAGGGCATTTCACCCCGACGAATAGCGAGTAATTGTTCTCGATATGCCTCAACTTTCACCGGAACAAATCCTTCTTTCAAGATAGCGATACCTGATAGTAATAGGCGGATTAAGTGCATGGCATGTTTTAATCTAATTTTGCCGATGGTGCGGAGATCTTGTTCCATCTTTTTAAATTGGGATATGACGTAGCCGTTGTAAGTTTGATAGACTAATTGAGATAGGAAAATATCCCGTATTTTCAGTAATTCTTCGGCTATGGGTGTGGCTGTTTCTACTAATGGTGTATAGAGACATTCTAAAACATTTGGATTAGCTTTTAGTGCGAGGATTAAAAACTTCTGAAGTTCCCAATAACATTCTTGATTCTCCTTATTTTCTATCTGTTCTGGGATACCATAGAGAGACCAGTGTATTTCCGCAGGTGGTAAGTAAATTCCCCGTCTATCCGTATCGGAATTTTCATCATCTAAACCAAATGATCTGGAACCGACGATACAGCGATAGATAATATAATCGTAAAGGTTTAATTCGCTTAAAATATCTATAGAAAGATCTAATCCTTCTTGTTGAAAATGCTTGCGAATACTGAATTCGTGACGATGAAGGGTAATTTCAACTTCGTTGGGGAGGCGGATTCGGTAGGCGTGGGAGTTATCTGTTGGCGCTTTTACTATCACACCAACTGCACCGCGCAAACAGAGTATTTCGTCAGGAGTATTTTTTACTTCCACGCGGGTGACAACTTGGGTTCCCACTGGTAAAACTAGGTTAGGATTCATTCGATCGTGTCCCCTCAATTTCAGGGTAAAATACTCATCGGTATCAGTACAACTGATAAGTTCGGAGTATCTTCCGCCAGGATTGAATCTATTATACTACAAAAATAATACTTTTAGGACTGTACAGCGGCAGGGTGAAGCAAGAGGGTAGAAATATTTGGGTTTAAGCCACAATATCTGGGCGCTCTTGCTTCACCCCTACGGAATTATTG
This sequence comes from Limnofasciculus baicalensis BBK-W-15, assembly GCF_024178385.1. Classification (GTDB taxonomy): domain Bacteria; phylum Cyanobacteriota; class Cyanobacteriia; order Cyanobacteriales; family Coleofasciculaceae; genus Limnofasciculus; species Limnofasciculus baicalensis. The sequence continues at coordinate 2,023 of NZ_JAMZMM010000390.1, forward strand.
AAATCCCCGATTTGTTTTTGGGGATTTAGCATTTACTCTTCAGTACTCATGATTTGAGGTACTTTAAAGAAGTCACCATCTTGTTGTGGAGCTTCTCCTAGTAGTGCGTCTCGGTCGAGATATGGTCGCAATTCATCGGGTCGAGTTACGTTACTGACATCAATTGCTCTGGTGGTTGGCTGGACATCTGTGGTATCCAATTCACTCAACTGTTGAAAGTAGTCTAAAATGCTATTAAGTTGGGGCAAAAACTCTTTTTCTTCTTCAGAAGTTAGCTCCAATCGGGCGAGATTAGCAACTTTTCTAACTTGTTCTAGGTCAATCATATTTGTTGTTGGTTGTTGGTTGTTGGTTGTTGGTTTTTAGTTGTTGGTTGTTGGTTTTTAGTTGTTATAGCAGATTGCAGGTTTATGAAGTACACCTCAGAAACCGGGTTTCTCTGCACCTCGCATACCTGAAAATTACTGCTACTGTACCTCATAAAAGCGGTAACCGCTGTATTGATTGGTTTTTTCGTCAAAGATAAATGACGAATAATGAATAGCAAACAACAAACAACTAATAACCAACAACCAATAACCAATAACTAAAAGTAAACATCGATCGCGGAACGACCAGTACTTTTGAGCCAGTTTTGTGCTTCTAGGTAGTTATTGGGAGCAAGGCGAATTGCTCTTTGCCAATAGTCAGCAGCTTGATCGAACAATGCTTCTCCTTCTTCTTTCTTCCCTGCTTCTTGTGCCTTTTCGCCTTGGTAATGGTAAATTACGGCAATATTATTGAGGGCTTGAGGGAGGCGGGGATTGATGTTAATTGCGTTATGGTAGTAATCTAAGGCTGTCTCATGGTCGCCATTGCTGGTGTAAATCAGCCCCATGTTATATAGAATCAAAGAGCGATCGTAGGGGTCTTCCTCTAGCTCCAGGGCTTGGTTGTAGTTATCCAAGGCTTCGGCATATTCGCCATCACCTTGAGCAGACATACCGTCACGGTAGTAGACAAAAGCTTCTTTGGCTTTCTGGTTGGTGGGCAAAACCTTCAGAATCAGATCTGCCATAACTGTAAAGGTTTTGTCAACAAAGTTATCATTGCGTTGAGAGCGTGGCATAAGTTTTTCCCAATTTTCCCGACTAGAAGATTATCGTAGCTTGTTTGGGATGAGTGCGATCGCGTTTGAGAGGGGAGTGGGGAGTGGGGAGTGGGGAGTGAGGACAAGAGTTTTGAGTTAAAACTTTCAACTGAGAAGTCTACTCCCCTGGTACCGCTTCACTTTTTACCTAAAATAGAGCAAATTACCGTTTCTTTTTCCCGCCCCCGCAGTTGGATATTTTTAACGGGTTTAGCCTGATAATAATCTCGCACATATTCATAAGTTTCACTAGTAACTAGTAGGTGATAAGGGTTATCTTCTTTTACTTCTTTATTCATTGCTTCCAGTCTGGCGGCAACATTAACAGTGTCTCCAATTACCGAATAATTCAGCCGTCGAGAACTTCCCACACTACCAGTAACTACAATCCCAGTATGAATGCCAATGCCAAACTGAATTAACGGTAATCCTTCCACCTCTAGCTGCTGATTTAGCTGTTGTAGTTGTTCGTACATAGCAAGAGAGGCTGCGATCGCATTTAATACATCTTGCTGAATTGCTGATGCTTCGGTATGAGAAAATGGAATACCAAAAACTGCCATAATTGCATCCCCAATATATTTGTCAATCACGCCGCCACGATCCATAATACAGTTGCTCATCGCCTCCAAGTAGCGATTCAGCCACCCTAACAACTGACTGGGTGATAGGTTCTCAGATATGGTGGTAAATCCCCGAATATCCATAAACAAAACTGTTGCTACCATTTCTTGAGCTTGTAACTCACCCGACTGAAAAATTTCTTCTTTACGCTGCCAAATTAACTTAGCAGTTTCTGGAGCTAGGAGTTTACCGAATAGGCTCATTATCTGTTGCTTTTCTTGCTGTTCTAGTAGCTGCAAACCAATAAATACAAGTAATATAGTTCCCAGTGGAGCAGCAATTGGCATCCATAATTGAGCAAAAATAAATAATAATAATGCCAGTGAAATCCAGCCAGAAGATAACAACAAAGCCACTAATACTCGACCTCTATATCCTTGGACATATAAAAGCCCAGATGTGGTAAAGCCAAAGATAAATAATACTACTATTGCCATCCATCCTTGTAACGGATGTATCAGTTTTGACTCCAGCAAGTTATCAATTAAAGCTCCATGGAGATAAATCCCGTTTGTGGGTATATTTTGATTTAAAGGTGTGAGAATCGGATCTAAAGCAATCGCTGTAGTTCCCACTAAAATTAATTTATCTTTAAACGTTTCATTAGGTAATTTACCTTCAGCCACATCAACAAAAGAATAAGTTGGTAAAAATTCCGTTTTTTCTGGCCAATTAATCCAAACATACTCCAATTTTTTACTTCCATTACTTTGGGGAAGGAGGAGGGGTGGAGACTGTTGCAATCGCACAGGTAATAGTTGTTTACCAGTGTTGTATATCTGAAGCATTGCCAAACCCAAACTCGGTTGATTACCTGCAAATAGGGTGGCACGGCGGCTGATTCCATCAATCTCTGGCTGATGTAAAATATGACCAACTCCAGCAGCAGCACTTTTTAATATTGGTACAGGCTCTAGGGGTAATCCCTTTTCATCCACAGCCCTAGCAAGAACCACATTACCAACATTTGATATCGCGTCAGCGAATTTATTATCGTCAGGAGTCGGTTCAATGAAAAGAACATCGAAACCAATTACCGCAGGTGGAGAGGATTGTAGCACTTTCAATAGCTGCGCGTAGCGATCGCGTTTCCAAGGAAATCTACCATACTTCTGTAAACTAGCTTCATCAATTGCAATGACTGCAATTCTTTTATCCCAGCTAGGATGAGGAAAAATTTGGGAATTGCGCAATTGAAATAGCGTGTTATATCCTATTTGTTCTAAAGGTTTCCATCCGTTTAATTGCCAGATACTGGCAGAAATCAAAGCGGCAATAGCGCCAGGAATAACGGGCTTAATGATTTTTAGATAACGCTGTAAATGTTTTAGCACATTGGAACCCTACCAGAGAAGATTTATAAAATTGCTAATTGGTTGTTGGTTGTTGGTTGTTCGTCATAAATTTTTATTTTGTTTGACTTATGAAGGTTGAGGATTTGGATTAATTAGTTCTGGAGTGGGAGAATTTTCGGGTTTTTTAACTGGTGAGTTATTGGGATTTGAATTAATTGGTTCTGGAGTGGGAGGATTTTCGGGTTTTTTAACTGGTGATTTATTG
>NZ_JAMZMM010000391.1 GCF_024178385.1 Limnofasciculus baicalensis BBK-W-15
ATTAGCCCTGTTTAGATTGAATTATACTTCAGATACCTGAAATTTAGTTTGTTGACTATTTTAGTTACTTTTGTCCTAATAAAGTATCAGATATTGTTAATCTATCCAATTTTACTAAATTTAGTTTTCTGCAGGTGGTGTTGTGCGGTTTTTGAACTGTTGAATTGAAATTTGAATAGCTAAAGCCACCAACCCAACAGCTACAAAACTAAAGACAAAAGTGGCAAGAGTACTCATACCTACTACCAGTGTACGGACCGCGATCGCAATTTTCATCGCTGTCACGTTGGCGGCGGGGAGGGGTTTACTGGCAAAGTTTTGGGCAATGCTGGCGGTGAGGTAGTAGCAAGCTGTTGCGAAGGAGCCAGCAATTAGGGCTGAAGTCAAGCAGCGTAAGGGTGTTGGTGATGTCTCTTGGCTGTTAGCGGGTTTGGTTTCTGAGTTGGGTGTGGGTGTTGAATTGGTCATATTAGGTTTAGGTAGTATTATTCCTGTATAAGTTGGTATCTGGTTCAGGGTGTGGCTGTCATTTCCCTTTGATAATCATACAATTAAGTAAGCGCGATGCCAAAGGCTGGCGTTGCCATCGCACAACTCGATCTTTAAGATACTACTATTATAATTATCAGTATTGAACTGAGTTATAAACTCATTGCCAATTTCTGTTATTACTGGATAATCTTCATCTACATAACCTGTTAAATTGACTGCGATACAATCTAGATTTGTCCATGCCTGACTTTTATTCCAGATTCTCGCATTGATATTGAGTTTTTGCTCTAAATTAATCGCTAATCCAATAATATGCCCTTTTAGCCATCCCCTGGATTTCTCTAAATTATCGTTATCTTCGCTAGTTACAGTTAATACTAAAAATAAATCCGATTCTTCGGCTAAATCAATAGGCTCAAACAGGGGTAACCAATTCGTCTTACCCTCCAATACTTGTTTGGCAATCTTTGCCCCACGTTCAAATTCTCTCCGCAATATTTCTGCTGTTGATTTAGTCACATTCCTGGTACTATTTTGACATGGTTCGATAGAGGTAATGATTGGTAAGTATTCCCGTGACTTTTTCAATCGATACTGTCTTCCTACTTCTGTTAATGCTATCGGTTGATGCCAATCGTGTTGACTGAGGATTTGGAAGAAATTGGCTAGTAATATATCAATATTTGACCTCTCCCCCAACCCCTCTCCTGCATTAGCGAAGCGGCACGTTAGCATAGCGGGGCGAAGCCCAGTGCGGAGAGGGGAGTAGATGAGAGAAGATAAATTCTCCCCCCTTCCCTGCCAGGGAAGGGGGGCAGGGGGGGTTAGGTTTATACAACTCCAAGCTGTCAGCAAAGCCCAAGAAAAATTACCTAAAAATCCCCAACTATTACCGTGGATTTGACGTGCTTTTGCCCACGCCCGCACAGCCCGTACTAAATCTTGAAATAACTCTAATGGGATATATTTACTTACTATATCCATCATTAAATCCACTTCCAAACAACCTACTACTCCAGCCCAACTTATATTATCAAAAAATGGTCTAGCGGCTCCTGATAAAGGCGTAATTTTATCATAATTTGCTAGGGTTTGGGCAGAAAGTAAATCAACATTAACTCCTTCTATTTCCATTCTCAATACTGGTACTATTGCCGATTTTACTAGTTGGGCGCGATCGCACAATCCTTCTAATCTCTCTTGTACCTCTTTAAGAAAGTTTTCCCCTGCTAAAGGGGTATTGATAATACAAATAAGATCTAAATCGCTTTGGGTACTTTCTACGCCTAGACGTGCTGAACCCATTTGGTATAATAATGGTGGGTATCCTAAACATTCTCTACAGGCTTGGGCGATTAAGGATTCGATTAATTCTCGTTTTTCTTGCTGTTGTTGATTTAGTTTGGGTTCGATCTTATTTATTATTTGGATAAGTGACGGGCAAGATGCTTCTTCTGGGGGATTTTTAATTAGAGTTTCTGACTGGTTTTCCTGTTTTAAAGGTATGCTGTATCTAATTTTAAATGGTTCATCATGGCGGCGGCTAATTAGGTAGATGGAGTCTACTTTGAAGTTTATGGGCTGCCATTGGGGAAGTTGGGTTTGGGCTTCTTTGGTTGTGGGAAATTGACCTATAGTTAAATGGGGTGTGAATCCGTTATGCGATCTGGTACTTTGTTGGTTACATTGGGGAAATAGTTGTTGGAGTATGGTTTGTAATTGATGAAGTGCGTCGGGAGGTTGCGGAATTGGATTTAACCAGGCTGTACAGCTAGTATGGTGGGTGAAGGTTTCGATTTTTGATAGAGTTATTGTAAATGGTTGTAATTTTGTCAGTTTTTGGGCGATGGCTGCTGCTACTTGTGGAAAATATGCCTCTGGCAGAAAACCATACAATATATTGATATGGGGCATCCATCGATGAAATTGGCGATCGCAAATCCGCCTAATTGTCTGGATTTCTGGTAATATTTCATCTGGTGGGATGATGACCAGGGCGCTTTGATAGATGGGTGGGATGGTTTGTAAGGATGTGATGGATTCTAACCGAGTTAGGATGCCAAAATGATCTGATGGATAAATTTTACCTTCTGTATCTGGTATGGCTTCACAGGCAAATAATTCAATTTGATGAGATATCCAGTCTGGCTCTTGACTTTTTAGCATCATCCGATCTAATCTGGCGGATAAACCAGTTAAGCTCATCATCGCCGCAAGTGGGTTTCGCTGGATATCGAAAGTATCACCTGCGTCGTCGGGATGGAGTGTTTGCCAAATATCAATAAAATTGTTTTGGGTTAATATTTCTGCTTGTTCGTTCCCTTTTAGATTAAAATCGCCGATAATCAGGGAATCTCCAGGCTGTGTCTTCAGATATTCCAGCAAGATGGCAAGTTGCTTAGATCTCACGGCGATCGCATTTTTATTGTAATCGCTGGTAAAATGGACAACGGCGACATTTAGCGGTTTCCCATTCAGTAACCACTTTCCCACTAGTACTCGCTTCCGTTGCGAGTAGCGATATTCCACCAAAATAAGCGGTAATCGCGATAGCAGTAATAAACCATGCCATTCCAGTGTCTCGCCTTTCGGAGATTCGGATATATTATAAAATTTTACCCAATCCTCAGCTAATAATATTTCCAATAGGCGCGGTGTTACTTCTTGGAGCGCGATAATATCGGCATCGCACTGACGCAGATGTTCTATAATTACCGGAATTCGCTTGGCTGTCTGGGTACGCTCTGACTCGTAGCGATCTGATAGTACGTTAAAACTGGCTATTTTTAATCTCGTTATCGTCACCGACTCTAAGGCATTATCAATCGGTTGCCAATTTTCCTGATTATATTGGTAAATAGCTCTAGTCTGGAAGTCAGTCACAGAAGTCGGAGGTAAGACTTGAGGGGAAATTTGCTCTTGCTGATTGCCCAATTCCTCGTTTCCCGTTGCCACAACCCATGCGGCTCCTGGTAATTCTCCACTAGAAAACAAGTCTATCAGGCGATCGCGATCCCAAACAATGGTTTCCCCACATTTAACATAACGAATCCGATGCCAGGGAATATCACCATCTACCGCCCATTCTGACAAAGGTTTTTCCCGGATATTACCAGAAATGCGATCGCTAAATCCCAAGCTAAAGGCACGACGAGCTAAACGATTATCCCATAAAATGCGATCGTAGACATCCCGGATTGTCGCCATTTTGGTTTTTGGAGACTTTGGCTTTGACATTCTATTCTTTTGTTATCGTAATTTTATGTTACAGGCACAAGTATATTGTACTACATAATGGAGGTCGCCTAGGTGCGTTAGCGAAGCGTAACGCACCCTACAATCTACTAATTATTACTAAAAACGCTCATTCTCCCCTTCCCCCCCTGCTCAAGAGATCCCCAATTTTTCAACCGAGAATGAAACAGCCCTGCTTAAAAAGGGGGCTAGGGGGGATCGAAGGAAAATTAGGTAATCGAAACAGTTAACATCAATAGAAAAACAGTCCTTAACTCAACCAAGTCATCTATGGATTGGATGGTGTTTTGGTTATCGTAAATTAAGGCGTTGAGGAAGCTAATCAGAATGTCTGGGCTATCTTCTGATGCGAATATTTTTTTAAAGGCAAAGTCGGTTTTAGGGCTGATAAATCTCATAGTGTTTTTGGTTAAAGTTACTGTATTTTCTGATAATCATTTTAGCATTTTTGATGCGACCGTTCGTAGTAAGCGATTTATCGCTGATGATAGGCGATGAATCGCCTACTACTAACTGCTGATGATAGGCGATGAATCGCATACTACTAACTGCTGATGATAGGCGATGAATCGCCTACTACTAACTGAGATCCCTTTCCCCTTCCCCCAGCAATAAGCTAAACTATTCTACAGACCCCATAACTCGCAGTAGCAATGAGTCTCTGCATTAATCCCCACTGCCCCAAACCCCAAAATCCTGATACCGAAATATTCTGCCAAGCTTGTGGCTGGGATTTACTATTGGCGGGGCGCTATCAGATAATTCGCTTACTTAGCGGCAAGGGTGGTTTTGGTCGAACATATCTGGTGAGTCATAATGGGAAAGCGAAAGTTCTCAAACTCCTCATTAATCCTATCCCCAAAGCCGTTACCCTCTTTCAGCAAGAAGCGCGAGTTTTAAGTCAGTTAAACCATCCCGGTATTCCCAGGGGAGATGGCTATTTTACTTTCTCTGCCAGAAATAGCCAAATTATCTGGCACTTTTTGGTAATGGCACAGATTCAGGGGATGGATTTGGAAGACTATCAGCAACAGCGGCAAAATCAACCTATAGATCAAAGGCTAGCGCTAGACTGGTTACTTCAGCTTACCGAAATTCTCCATGAAGTTCACAGTCAGAACTTTTTCCATCGCGATATCAAGCCTTCCAATATCATTCTCCAACCCAATGGGCAATTGGTTTTGATAGATTTTGGCACAGTACGGGAAGTTACCGCTACTTATAATATAAAACAAGGGCTGGGGAATATTACCGGGATTGCCTCCGCTGGATTTACGCCGCCAGAACAGATAAACTTTCATGCAGTACCCCAATCGGACTTTTTTGCTTTAGGGCGTACTTTCGTTTTCTTACTCACTGGGAAAGCGCCAAGTCATCCGGCAATGTATGATGCCCTGAATGATGAGTTGGTTTGGCGGAGTCATACATCTAATCATATATTGCCAGATTTACTAGATTTTATCGATAAGTTGATGATGCGCACCGCAAATCAACGTCCCCCCAATACCACCGCTATATTAGAACGGTTAGCCGAAATTAACCTAATTCTCAATCCACCTCCACCCCCACCC
>NZ_JAMZMM010000392.1 GCF_024178385.1 Limnofasciculus baicalensis BBK-W-15
CTCGTACAAGATTGGCTAAATCTGTCTTGGACGCTGGGTGGTCAAGCTTCCTGTCGATACTGACAAACAAAGCCGTAAACGCTGGTTTGTTGGTTATACCAGTAAGCGCCCATAATACATCACAAGATTGTTCTAATTGCGGTGAGAAAGTACCTAAAAAGCTGCATATTCGCTGGCATGACTGCCCTCATTGTGGTTTTTCTCTTGACCGCGATCATAACGCGGCGATAAATATAAAAAATAGAGCGCTGGGGCATCGCGTTCTTAAAGCCAAACGCCTCCTAAGCAATAGCCGGATTGGTTTGGAAGCCTACACCATACCTGTACTCAGGTTGGTGTAGGAGATGTCACCACCATCACCAACATCAACATAAACCCCATCTTCAACTCCGGCGTATTCACAGTAGAAAACACCGGAAAAGTCACCATCGACTACCTCTTCGACGGCGGCGCTTACAAAGGCGAACTAGCCATATTCAGCCTCACCGGAATGGAGCAATTTATCAATAATGAAACCACATTTATCAAAGAAGCAGCCACCCGCAGTCTCAGTAACACAAACCTAGGACATATCGTCATCTCAGATAGTACCGAAGGTGCAAGAATCTCCGGCACATTAGGCGAAAAGAATTGGAATAATGGCGATTACCTAGGTGTCAAAACCTTCGATATGCTTCCCGGCGATAAATTTGGCTTAATGTTAACTCCAAATGGCACAATCCAACAACTATTCAATAACCCCAAAGCCACAGGTGCAATTCGTCCCCTTTTCTCCCTAGCTACCGCCAATCCCAATGACGGATTTCAACTAGGGCAAATTGCCGATCTTACGGGCAATGGTAACGCCTTTGTCATGGAAGATTTACGGATAGACCGTAACTCCGATAAAGATTATAAGGAAATTATCGGGCTGACTTGAGTCGGGATTTTAATGAAACTATTGATAGCCAGGGTAATGTTTATTCTTACCAAAAGAATCCACAGGGAACCTATGATTCTAATCCCTCTCCTACCAATAATAATAGTCATGGAACAGAAGTAGCTGGAATTGCTGCTGCTGTGGGAAATAATGGTATAGGAATCAGTGGTGTTGCACCGAATGCAGCGGTGGCAGGATTGAGATTAACTGCGGGAGAGGTTAACGATAAACAGATTGCTGATGCGGTGTCTTATTTGCGGAATGATATCGATATTTACAATAGCAGTTGGAAGATAATTGATAATTTCTGGGCTTCACCGATGGCGGAGTATGAGTTGGAGATTGGTGCGACTCAGGGCAGAAATGGGTTGGGGAATATTCATGTGTTTGCGGCGGGGAATGATGGGGGAAGTGAGGGTAATGTTAATTACAATACTTTAACTAATTCTCGTCATGGAATTGTGGTGGGTGCGGTTACTTCTAGTGGGGAGGAAACTAATTACAGTCAACCGGGTGCGGCGGTGTTAGTTTCGGCTTATGCGGGTGGTATTGCGACTACTGATTTGTTGGGTAATCAGGGGGTAAATCCAGGTAATAGTTTTGGGGATTATTTGGATGGAAATTATACGGGAAATGGTAGTGCTACTTCTGTTCCTGCGGCTCAAGTTTCGGGTACTGTGGCGTTAATGTTGGAAGCAAATCCGAGTTTGAGTTTGCGGGATGTGCAGCATATTTTAGTGGAGACTGCGGTTAAGAATAATCCGACTAATCAGGGTTGGGTGACTAATGGTGGGGGAAATAATGTACATAATCAGTATGGTTTTGGTGTGGTTGATGCGGCGGCGGCGGTGAGTTTGGCGAAAAATTGGACTTCTGTGGGGAGTGAAGTAAAGATTTCGGCTTTTGAAGAGTTTGATAATCCTATTTTAATTCCGGATAATGATGAGAATGGGATTACTCGAAAGTTTACTATTAGTGAGGATATTACGGTTGAGTCGGCGGAGGTTTTGTTTGATGCTAAACATGATTTTCGTGGAGATTTGGAGGTTATTTTAACTTCGCCGGATGGCACAGAGTCGGTGTTGGCTTCGCACAATGGGATTAAGGGGAAGGATTTTGATAAGTGGGTGTTTACTTCGGTAAGGAATTGGGGTGAGTCTGCTGTTGGTGAGTGGAAGTTATCGGTGAAAGATTGGCAGTCTGGTGATGTGGGGAGTTTGAGTGAGTGGGGGTTGAATATTTATGGTAGTAAGCCTACTGTTACTATTAAAGCTACTGATGATTTTGCTGCTGAGGGAGAAGATGCTGGGGAGTTTACTGTTTTTCGCAGTGGGAGTAGTAAGAATCAGCTTACTGTTAGTTATGAGATCGATCTTAGCCCTGTCGGGACTAAACCACCAGCCACTAATGGTGTCGATTATGAAAAACTGACTGGTACAATTACTATTCCGGCTGGTGCTGATTCAGTGAAGATTCCCATTATAACTTTGGATGATAGCGATGCGGAATTGCCAGAAATAGTTAAACTGAAGTTAAAAGAGAATAATGGCTATCAAGTGGGAAATAGTAACGTGGATTGGCTGTTAATTGCTGACACGGAAACACCGCAAATTAGTGTTTATGCTGGTGCCTACTACTAACCCGACAGCCCGACAGAGAATAAATTCTCTGGCGGATGTGATGGCAGATTTAATTAATTTCCATCACATCTTCATACAAAGCTGCAATAGGAAAGCGAAAATCAACACTAGCTAGGTGAATTTCATCTCCCTGACTATAAACATACAATTCCCAACGCCCTTCTGAATTCCGGCGAAAACATTCTACAGCGATCCTTTCTTGACTAATTAGCACATATTCTTCTAAACTTGCCAAAGTTCTGTAGTCACCAAACTTATCTCCTCGATCAAATGCTGCCGTTGTGGGAGATAAAACTTCTACAACTAAGCGCGGATAGCGAATAAAGTCTTCGTTTAAAGAAGTGCGATCGCGCTCATCACAAGTTACAGTAACATCAGGATAGTAATAAACATTGGCTGCTTCAATTCTGACTTTTATATCTGTCGTGTAAGGAATAGAGCCACTGCCTCGCAGGTGGTTTTTCAATCGAGTAGCGAAATTAAGCGCAATGATACCATGGGCTTTACTTGCACCAGCCATTGCATAGACTTCTCCTCGGATATATTCGTGCTTGATGGGGGAAATTTTTTCACCTTCTAAATAGTCTTCTGGAGAAATATAAGAGGAGTTAAAATTAGCAATCATCTGAGGAATACTCCACAAGTAGTAATTTTATTTTACGCGATGGCTTCGCCCCCCTACTGGACTGTTTCAGCTAAAATAGTGCATTAAAGCGAGGCTTTGTTGGGTAACATCCGTCAACCCAACCTACATCTATTGCTACAATTAGCCATTAGCCCCTACTGCGGATCGAGTTTCAACACCGCCATAAAAGCCTCCTGCGGTACATCAACAGTACCAACAGATTTCATCCGTTTTTTCCCTTTGGCTTGCTTTTGAAGAAGTTTCTTCTTACGAGAGATATCACCGCCGTAGCATTTGGCAAGAACATCTTTACGCAATGCCGGAATATGTTCGCTAGCGATAACACGACTACCGATAGAGGCTTGGATGGGAATTTTGAATTGGTGACGGGGAATTAATTCTTTGAGTTTTTCCACTAAGGCGCGACCAACGTTGTAGGCTTTATCTCGGTGGACAATCATCGCGAGGGAGTCAACCATGTCAGCGTTGATCAGAATATCCAGCTTAACCAAGGCATTTTCGCGGTAGCCGATAACATGATATTCCATACTGGCATAACCGCGCGATCGCGATTTTAACTGATCGAAAAAGTCAGTCACCACTTCAGCCAAGGGCAACTCGTAAACTAAAGTTGTCCGCCCTTGGGTTAAATACTTCATGTCCTTGAAAATGCCCCGCCGATTTTGGCATAATTCCATCAGCGTGCCAACATAGCTTTCGGGCGTAATCATTTCCAACTTGACATAAGGTTCCGCAATACTTTCCCTTTCGTTAGCAGGTGGTAAGTGACTGGGGTTGTCAATCTCGTAGCTTTCCCCGGCAATGGTGGTAACCTGATAAACTACAGAAGGTGCAGTTGTAATCAAATCCAGATTATATTCCCGCTCTAGTCGCTCCTGGACGATTTCCATGTGGAGTAAGCCCAAAAATCCGCAGCGAAAACCAAATCCCATCGCGCTAGAAGTTTCTGGTTCGTAGTGGAGTGCTGCATCATTAAGTTTAAGCTTATCCAAAGCTTCCCGCAAATCCCCATATTGATCTGCATCGATGGGAAACAAGCCACAAAATACCATTGGCTTGGCTTCTGCGTAACCCGGCAAAGGGGTTTCGGCTGGTTTTGCTGCTAAAGTAATCGTATCGCCAACACGAGCATCTTCTACGGCTTTAATCGCTGCTGCCAGGTAACCTACCTCACCCGCGTGAAGTTCCTGCACCTGGATTTGGGTAGGGGAGAGAATACCCAATTCATCAATTTCGCACCCCTTGCCGGATGCCATGAATTGAACTTTGTCACCTTTTTTGACTGCACCATCCACAACTCTGAAATAAACAATCACACCCCGGTACAAGTCATAGTAGCTATCGAAAATCAGGGCACGGAGGGGTTTGTTTACAGTATCCTGTGGAGGGGGAACTAGATGTACGATGGATTCGAGAATTTCCTCAATTCCGATCCCTTCCTTTGCAGATGCCTTGATTGCTCCGCTACAATCAAGACCAATGATCTCTTCAATTTCGCCTTTCACCCGTTCCGGTTCCGCGCCGGGTAAGTCGATTTTATTGAGAACAGGAATAATTTCCAGATTATGCTCTAAGGCTAAGTAAACATTAGCTAGAGTCTGAGCCTCAACCCCTTGGGAAGCATCTACAACGAGGAGTGCGCCTTCGCAGGCAACTAGCGATCGCGAAACTTCATAAGAAAAATCTACATGACCAGGTGTATCAATCAGATTGAGAACGTACTCTTGACCATCCCTGGCAGTATAGTTCATCCGCGCTGCTTGGAGCTTAATTGTAATCCCTCGCTCTCTTTCTAAATCCATGTTATCCAGGAACTGTTCTTTCATCTCCCGAGCGCTGACAGTACCTGTCGTCTGCAACAGGCGATCGGCTAAAGTGGATTTTCCATGGTCAATGTGGGCGATGATGGAAAAATTACGGATACGAGAGACAGGAACATCAGTCATGGCAATGGGTGGCGATAGAAAAATCGGCGACAGGACATTAGTTTAGTACTTAATGTATTGTAATGTTTCTGTCCATATATTAGGGAGTGGGGAATGGGGAGTAGGGAGTGGGGAG
>NZ_JAMZMM010000393.1 GCF_024178385.1 Limnofasciculus baicalensis BBK-W-15
AGGAGTTAGGAGTTAGGAGTTAGGAGTAGCCCTTTCAGGGCGGCTACGCCAACGGTGTTAGGAGTTAGGAGTTAGGAGTTAGGAGCATTAATTGAATCAGAAGCCATTCACCCAGAAAAGGTCAAATCTCTTAGGCAAGAAAGCGATATTATTATCAGAGTTTTGGTAACTATCACGAAAAAAGTCAAGGGAAAACACCGTTGGCGTAGCCTGCGCGAAGCGCATACTCCTAACTCCTAACTCTGAACTCCTAACTCAACTACATTATTCTGTTTTAACTAGTCATGCAATACCAAAAAGAAACCAAGATTCTGACTATATCTCTAATCCTTACTGTTGGCATAGTTATTTTTGGGTACAAATCTGGACAAAAATTAACTAATCTCATGGCTAATAATCCACAGCTATCATCTGGAAATACCCAAGGAGATAGAATCAGTTTAGGAGAGACTATTTTAGTCAATAATGATATCAATAATGAAAAAAAAACCGGAGTTAAAGCCTTTGGTAATGGCAATTTTGCTGCGGCTATTACCCAACTAGAAGCATCGATCAAAGTCAATCGTAACAATCCAGAAACATTAATTTACCTCAATAATGCCAAAGCATTAAGTATCGGCAAAACTTGGGAAATTGCTGTCAGTGTTCCCATTGGTAGCAATCTGAATGTCGCTCAAGAAATACTACGTGGTGTCGCTCAGGCTCAAGATGAATTGAATCGCACGGGTGGTATTAATGGCAGAAGATTAGTAGTTGCGATCGCGAATGATGACAATAACCCAGAAATAGCGAAAAACATTGCTGCCGAGTTTGTCAAAGATACTGATATTTTAGCAGTAGTGGGGCACAATGCCAGTGATGTTTCCGCTGCTGCTGCCCAGATTTATCAGGATAAGTTGGTAATGATTTCCCCGACGAGTTTTGCTAAGAGTTTATCGGAAATTGCCACTCAAGCCAGTCAGGGTAATTATATATTTCGTACTGTCCCTAGTGTTGACTTTGTGGCAAATACTCTCTCCGATTATATGATTAAAACAGCTCATAAAAGCAAAGTTGCTATATGTTCTGATTCTCAAGCCGTAGATAATATGTCATTTAGTAATGAGGTTACCACTGCTATATATTCTGATGGGGGGAAGTCGATCAATATATCTTGTGATTTTTCTGAACGTAATTTTAACCCTCGCGCGGTAGTTGATCGAGCAATTAAAGCTGGAGCAGATAGTTTAATTTTAGCCCCCCATGTGGACAGAATTAACAAAGCTATCGAATTAGCACAAGCAAATAAAGGACAATTAGCACTATTTTCTTCTCCTACATTATATACATCCCAAACATTAGAGTATGGACAAGCAAATGTCATGAACATGGTACTAGCTGTTCCTTGGCATCCCGCAGCCATTTCCCGGAATTATTTTACTACTAATGCTGCTAACCTGTGGGGTGGACAAGTTAATTGGCGTACTGCTACAGCTTATGATGCTACTCAAGTAATTATTACTGGATTAAAGCAGGGAAATATCAGTCGTAGTGGATTGCAAAAAGTATTCTCTAATCCAGAATTTACCGCGAATGGTGCGACAGGGAAAATTGAATTTTTACCGACAGGAGATCGTAATGGTGCAGCGATATTAATTAAGGTGCAACCGAGTATTCAATCTCTTAATGGATATGAATTTGTACCTTTGAGCCAATCTGGTTTATAATTTTTTTGTATAATCCTGCCAAATTAAATGGATGAACAACTAAGAAAACTGATTGCAGAGGTTGCCAAACACCCTTCCCCAACTCCGGAGAGGCAAAAAGCAGTGAATCGACTACTAATTGCCATCCAACATTTACCTGGGTTAGCAAAATCTGCCCATCCTGACTATTTATATGCTTTGAATCGAACTTATAAGTGGATTTGCGAAAATATCCAAAACTTTGAGTCGCGTTCCCCCTCACTTCAAGCAAGTTTAGTACAATGGATCAATGGTTATCTCTACTGGCGAATTCACAACTTGTATGTGCCAGATAACCGTGCCCCACTTAGTTTTGATGAATTAGTTAGTGGAGAAGAAACAAGTAGACACTATTTAGAACATCTATCAGCAACAGGTATTAACGCCCCCAATTTGACTGGAATTGATGGATATATTGAACAACTTCAAACAGAGGAAACCGAGCGTATTGGTATCAGATTAAAACGGTATATTCAAGAAGACAGAAACGGAAGATTACGAAATTGCCATCCCCAACAATGTTCGGAATGCAACTGCCAATTACTCAGTCAGAGATTACTATTACAAGATCCTCCTGACAGATTAGCTACTCTAGCCAGAGAGTTTGATGTGAACTACCAAACTCTTAATAAACACTGGAAAAGAAGTTGTTTAAAACTTCTACAAGAAATTGCCATTAGCCTAGGATATCATTCAGATTGAGAGCCATGAATAACACAGAAATTTCTCTATTAACCATTCCACTAGGCAGAGAAGCCCATGACTTTGCTCGCAGATTTGCTGCTCAACAAGCTACAGTCCAAAAGGGTAAACGAGTTTACCTTAATACCTTGGCTGTTTACGCTGTCCATAGCTATATGAATTGGTTAGAAATTGAAACAAATCTAAATCAAAGTGATAGTTGGCATCCAGGAAACCAAGCTGTATTTGATATCGCTGATTTGGTTTTACCTGGTATTGGCAAGTTAGAGTGTCGCCCAGTTTTACCAGGAGAGACAGTCTTCTACTTACCCCCTGAAGTGACAGAAAACCGCATTGGTTATATTGGCATACAGTTTAGTGAAAGCCTCTCAGAGGTGCAGCTTTTAGGATTTGTTCCTCCTATTGATGCTATTAATCCGCCAGAGGAACTAAAGATTGCTGATTTTCAACCGCTGGATACTCTAATTGACCAAATCAATTATCTCAAAGAAGTGCCAAAAGAAAAGACTATAATCAAAGAAAATAGCCTTGAAATAAAATTCACCTATCCATTGAATTTAGTGAACTTAAGCGGTTGGTTTGAGAATATCTTTCAGAGAGGTTGGCAGAGTATGGAATCTCTTTTACATACAGCAAATTTAGCTTGGAGTTTTAGAGGAACAATTCAGTTAGGAGAAAAGAGATTTGATGATTCAGAAGTAATATTGAGAGGGGCTAAATTAATTGATTTAGGTATACAACTCGCTGGCTATCCAGTTGCTTTAGTCGTTACTATAATACCGGAAACTAATCAAAAAACTCACATAATTATACAGGTTCATCCAACTGTTTCTGTAACTTATCTGCCCCCTTCTATTCGGCTAACCGTTTTCGATGAATCTGGGGTAAAATTCTTGGAAGCTGAAGCGAGAAATGCGGATAATTTTATTCAGTTACAGTTTAGCGGTAATGTGGGAGAACATTTCACTGTCGAAGTAGGTTTAGGTGTTGCCAGTATTAGAGAAGATTTTGTAATTTGATAAAATTCACTGTCGTGGGGCTATCTTGGTAATACTGATGAGAAAGAGTCATGGGTAAATTCGTTATTTTTCAATTTCTAAATGGTAGTTTTGAACAGGGTTTTCCTGTTAGAGTAAGAATTGGGGAAGATGGTGCTAGCCATTCCATAGAAAGTAGCGGTAGTCTCCCACCAGCACCGGAAATTATCCAAAACTACCGTCGCTGGCAAGACATTTATTTTAACTTAGGGTTTTATCTCGGATTACCATTTCGCTTAGAAGCACCAGCGGCACAGGTAACTAATTATTCCATCCAAGACTGCAATAACGCCGCTCAATTGGTGCGCCATAGCCTGAATAATTGGCTGAAATCTGAGTCATTTATATCCCTCCGTGAAATAGTACTACTTACGTTAAAAGCCGATGATGAAATTAGGATATTTATTGAGTCTACGAACCAGCAAATACAACGATTACCATGGCATTTGTGCGATTTATTTCAGTATTTTTCTCACTCAGAACTTGTCTTAAGTATTTTAGATACTATAGAAAAAAAAGAAAAATTATATCCTAAAACAAAAGTCAAAATACTAGGGATTTTTGGTAGTAACCAAGGAATTGATGTCGGACAAGATGAAGTGTTATTGAGGCAGTTACCTAACTCAAAACTAACTTTCTTAGTCAAGCCACAGCATCAACAACTAAATGACCATTTATGGGAACAAAGCTGGTCAATTATATTTTTCGCTGGGCATAGTTCCAGTCAAGACAATCATGAAGGGCGGTTTTATATCAATGATACTGAATACTTAACTATTGAAAATTTGAAATATGCTCTAAAAAAAGCCAAAGTAAATGGATTAAAACTGGCGATTTTTAACTCCTGTGATGGGTTGGGTTTAGCACAAGCTTTAGCGGATTTACATATTCCGCAAATAATTGTAATGCGAGAACCTGTTCCGGATCAAATAGCCCAGGCATTTCTGAGGTATTTTCTTCAAGCATTTGCTAAAAATCAATTATTTCATTTAGCAGTACGACAAGCCAGAGAAAGACTACAAGGTTTAGAGAGTCAATTTCCTTGTGCAACTTGGTTGCCGATTGCTTACCAAAATCCCTCTGAAAAGCCACTGAAGTGGAAAGATTTGTATGACGATCTTATCAGAGTAAGGATAGCAATTACTAGTATAGGGTTCTTTGCTATTTTTGCGATCGCTATTTTAATCTTCTATTCTGCAATGGGAATGAATAATTCTAAAAATAGGATTAGTTTAGGGGATAAAATTTTATTAGATTCAGTCACAAATTCTTATAAGGAAGCTGGAATAAAAGCTGTAGCTGATAAAAATTTTGCACTTGCTATTAACAAGTTTCAAAAATCACTCGAAATAACCCGCAACGATCCAGAAACTTTAATTTATCTAAATAATGCAAAAATTGGCAATAGCAAGGCTTTAAACATTGCTGTCAGCGTTCCGATTGGTAGCAATATAAATGTAGCTCAAGAAATACTAAGGGGAGTAGCCCAAGCTCAAAATGAAGTAAATCAGCATGGTGGCATTAATGGGATGGGATTGAAAATTGCGATCGCTAATGATGATAATAACCCAAAGATTGGCAAGAAACTGGCTACAGAGTTTGTCAAAAATCCCACTATTTTAGCTGTAGTTGGACATAATGCTAGTGATGTTTCTCTTGCTGCTGCTGAGATTTATCAGGGTCAACTGGTGATGATATCACCGACTAGCTTTGCTAAGACTTTATCTGTAGTTCATAATAAAAATAGAGATAGCAAATCTCTAGTTGAAAATATCATTAATACTATTC
>NZ_JAMZMM010000394.1 GCF_024178385.1 Limnofasciculus baicalensis BBK-W-15
CATTTTCCCATTCCCCATTCCCCATTCCCCAATTAGGCATTCACACCCACAATGACTCAGAAACCGCTGTCGCCAATGCCCTTGCGGGAGTACTAGAAGGAGTTGGGATGGTTCAAGGTACAATCAATGGTTACGGAGAACGCTGTGGTAATGCTAATCTCTGTTCAGTGATACCCAATTTGCAGTTAAAGCTAGGATACAAATGTATTCAAGATGACCAATTAGCAAAACTCAGCCAAGCTAGTCGTCTAATTAGTGAAATAGTTAATCTCGCCCCTGACGATCATGCGGCTTTTGTAGGTAGGTCAGCATTTGCTCACAAAGGTGGAATCCACGTCTCAGCGGTGGCAAAAAATCCCCTAACTTACGAACATATCCAACCAGAACAAGTAGGGAACCAGCGGCGGATTGTCATTTCCGACCAGTCAGGGCTGAGTAATATTATAGCAAAAGCCAAGAGTTTCGGTCACGAACTCGACAAAAAAGACCCTACCTGTCGGGAAATCTTACAACGAATGAAAGACCTAGAAAGTCAAGGCTATCAATTTGAAGCCGCCGAAGCCAGTTTTGACTTACTGATGCGGGAAGCATTAGGATATCGGGAGCCGCCCTTTGAGTTAAAGGGTTTTCACGTTCATTGTGATATGCTACAAGAGACACAGGGATCTTTGAGAAATTGCATGGCAACAATCAAAGTTGCTGTCAAGGGTCATGAGATGCTTTTGGAAGTAGCCGAAGGAAATGGACCAGTATCGGCACTAGATAAGGCTTTGCGTAACGCCTTAGTGCAATTTTATCCAGAAATTGCCAGTTTTTACCTGACCGACTACAAAGTACGGATTCTGGATGGTGGCGCGGGGACTTCCGCTAAAACCCGCGTTCTGGTAGAATCTAGTAATGGCGAACAACGCTGGACGACCCTAGGCGTTTCTACCAATATCTTAGAAGCCTCCTACCAAGCTGTGGTGGAAGGTATAGAATATGGTTTGCTGTTGCGCTCTCCTGGGAAAACGGTGCTACAATCTTCTAGTTGATAGTTGATGCCAATTTTCTATCTTGACACTCTCCGGCGTGAACGGACAGGGATTCTTGGCGAAAAGAAACCACTTACACTAGAGTCCTTTATAGTAATTTCCGTACATTTTCAAAAAAAGACTTGCATAAATGTCCCATGATGCGGTAAAACTATACATGAGTGTTTTCTTGCCGAGCAGAACTCTACGAACCGGCGTAATAGAGAAATCAGGAAGCACTTGAGTTCAAGGATTTGTAAAACTTATTTCAAAAGTAATTCACAGTATGATTCAGCAAGTTACTCACCCAATGGTGAAGTTACAACGTCAGGTGCATTCCCTGGTGAAATCGAAAATTATTAAGCCAAGCGATAGCATTTGGAAAATAGCCCTGCTATATGGGGATGATTGGGCCTTCTGGAAGAAGGAACTGATCGAATTTGGCTTTACCATGCAAGATCCGATTGCCGACTTGTTGGCAGTAGAAGCATGGGATGAAGAGTAAGAGGGAAAAGGGGCAAGAGAGAGTTGAGTTTCAAGTGTTGAGTGTTGAGTTTTGAGTTCTCAATTAATTAAAACTATCTTTCCACCCCACTCACCACTCACCACTCCCTCTTAGCTATAAGCAAGCCGCCAAAGCGTGGGAAAGCTCTTTGGCTGTTTGGTAGCGATCGCAAACATTGGGTTCACAGACTCGATCGATCGTTTGCCTTAATGGTGGTGCGATCGTAGAAACACCTGATAAGTCAAACCTGTATAGCGAACCGCGCTTATTCCAAAACTTGAGGGGCGGTTTCCCTGTCAGTAGAAAAATTAGGGTTGGGCCAATAGCATAAAGATCGGATTGAGTGACCGGAATACCTCGATCTTGTTCTGGTGCGCTGTAGCCCTCAGCACCAATTCGAGTTCCTGGCAACGTACCAATTTCTTTGACAGCGCCAAAGTCTAGCACAAAAATTTGATTATCCCGATGGCGAAGCAATAAATTTGCGGGTTTAATATCCCGATGAATTAGAGGTGGTGAGCAAGAGTGGATGTATTCCAAGATGTAACAAGTCTGAATCATCCAGTCAATCGCCTCTCTAGGTGTTACCGGACCACTCGTTAGCACCCGCTGCTCTAAATCCTGACCATGGATTAATTCCATAGCCAGATATTTTTTGCCACCCTCGACAAAAAAGTCGTAGTACTGAGGAATTCCTGAATGCTTCAGCGCCTTGAGGGTACGAGCTTCTCGCTCAAAAAGTTCTTGGGCTTTAGGAATTTGCATCATGTCGGAATTCATTTCCTTAAGCACCAACAGGGAGGGGCGTACCTCGATCTGAGCTATTTTATCCCAGGCTAGATAGGTTGTACCCATTCCCCCCTGTCCGAGGGTGCGCAGCACCTGATAGTGGCGGATAAGTCTCTGAACTACCAAAGGTTGGCCGCAGTGAATGCAGAACAAATTTCCTGGAGGATTGCCCTGGTGAGAGCAAAAATTGCCTTCAGGAGTTTGAGGAATGGGGGATGGGGTAGGACGAGAAACTGGATTGATTTGAAATTTGAGCAATGGACCTTCTCGTGCTAGTCGGATTAGGGCATTTTCAGGTAACCACTCTCGCGACACCAAGACACCATTGATATAGGTGCCATTAGATCCCTGATTGACGATCTGCCACCGATTGCCAGATTTGGCAGTTATCACCCTCAATTCCAGGTGATGCCTAGAAACTAAGGGATCGTTAAGCACGACATCATTATCAGGAGAACGACCAATCAGAATTGTGGATTGGATCGGGAAATGCCACTTTTGCACTGGGGTGGATGCCTGCGGGTGTAAAAGGGTCAAAGTGACCATGGTTTAGCCGAGACAGGGAATAGGGAATAGGGAATAGGGAATAGGGAATAGGGAATAGGGAATGGGGGAAGAGAGTTTTAAGTTTTGAGTTTTGTTAGCGCAGCGGGACGAAGTCCGTTTTGAGTTTTAAATTCTCAAACAAAACTCTCTAGCCTCTAACCCCTTCTTAGCCAAAGAAAATAAATCACCAACGTTGCTCAAAGTTGGGTCGTACCTTAACCCGGATCAGGATAGTCGTGATGTTATCGTAACCATTATGCTCATTAGCTAGGCCAATTAACTTCTCAACACCCTGATCGAGATTAGCATGGGTTCTCAGCAAAGGGACAAGATGATCGTGCCAATGACTTTCGATCAAGTCATTATCCGACAAACCATCAGAACATAGAATAAATAGCGTATCTTCATTCAACTCCAAAAACTTCACGTCAGGATTGACAAATTGATCCGAACGTGGTCCCAATGCTTGAGTAAGTTGGTAGGCATCAGGACGGGCATAAGCGATCGTGGCATCTACTCCCCGCATAATCTCTCGTTGACCGACTTCATGATCGATGGTGAGTTGCTCTATACCAGATTTGCGAGTCAGGCGATAGACTCGACTATCTCCAACATGAGCGATCGCCACCTTAGTATTCTGAATTAAAATCATTACCAGTGTCGTCCCCATCCGACCACTACCAGAGCGAGCATCTTGTTGATTGACATCGTAAATAGCCTGGTTAGCGATCCGGATCGCCTCACGAATACTCTCCTCTGTTGGCAATTCGTCATGCCAATGGTCTTGAAAATACTTTGAGAGGGTTTCAACTGCCATGGAACTAGCAATTTCTCCTCCTAAGTGTCCGCCCATGCCATCACAGAGAATATACAAGCCACGGGCATCTAGAGTGCGACTTTTGGGAGTTTCCTGCTTTTTGACTTCTGTCCGGATACCAAAGCAGTCTTCGTTATGGGAACGAGTATGACCGATATCAGTCCGTCCCACATCATCAAGACTGAGTAACTGCATCGGGAGGACAACAGTTTGATCGTTACTGGTATTCTCATCGGTGGCAGTTGGGAAAACATTATCTTCTTTCGGTGATTGAATTGATAATTCTGGAAATAGACTATCTAACTCTGGGGAAACCAAAACAGGTTCTTCGACTGTGGCGATTTGAGTTAGACGCGATCGCAATTCTTCAATAGTGGTAATTTCATGGGCACACAAATCTTGAAATACTGTCCCCAAGGAAGTAAGTTGGGTTCGCTGGGAGGTGCTAAATAACCGCCGCCAGGTTTGCCCCAAATCTTCTAGAGTTAAGGGTTCGTCTTTGGGTTCTTGGTAAAGGCGTTCCAGACAAAGGACTCCGTATTTATCCACTCGCAGATTAGTAATTTCTAACAGACTCTGGCGACAATGCCAAGGTTCTAGAGCCTGCCACAGTTGAGTCATTTCATCGAGCCATGATAATATCTGACCTGTGGGAATATCTTCAGCACCCCATAACTCACTGAGGAGTTGCCACTCAGATCTGTCTTCCAGCAAAACTACTGTTTCTCCATTCTCTTGCCAAGCATCGTGAATGTCCGGCACTGTTGTAGAGTAGGATTCCTTCAGCGCTAAATATGGCTCTGCGATCGCAGGAATACCAAATATTTTGGCAGATTGGAGCGGACCATCCTCGGTCTGCTGGCGCACGGATTCTAAAAGTGATTTTAAAAGTGATTTTTGGAACGGCTGGCAGTCTAATACCCGGACAGATGTCTCGTAGCCTGTTTTTGCTTCGGGGACTGACTGTTCTTGATTTAGAGGTTCTAAGAGTCGGTAGCGCTCTTGGGCATCCAGATAGATAGGTTGTGGAGAGGATAGTTTTGATGAGTGATTTTCTATTTCCTCTTGGCTGTGTACAGTTTCCCCTTCCTCATTTTCCTGTTGCTCTGATTCCACAAAAGATCCTTCTATTGCGGTTGGGGATTGGTGTCGATTTTGGTCATCGGTGGCTGGGGGTGTAAGTGTTTTGACTGGGGAAGTTTCGGCTTCATTTGGAACGCTCTCCACCGCCATCGCAAGCTGAATCTGTGACTCTTCATCCATTACTCCATCGATCTCGATTGCCGATACTGGGGATGCTTCTAGAGGATCGGGTTGAGATAGTGGAAAATCGCCTTCTTGGGTTAGAATCGCATACCAAACAGTACCTGTGAAGGCATTGCATTCTTGGCAATTTTCTGAATTAACTGGGACTTGGGCACCACATTGATGACAAGTTTTATGGATCAGGGAAGCTCCACATTTCTGACAAAATTTATTGGTATTGGGATTTTCAAACTTACACTGGGGGCAAATTAACATAGGGAACTTCCTTGATGGAGTGGGGAGTGGGGAGTGGGTTTTTTGGAGTAGGG
>NZ_JAMZMM010000395.1 GCF_024178385.1 Limnofasciculus baicalensis BBK-W-15
GGTGTGGGGTGTAGGGTGTAGGGTGTGGGGTGTGGAGGGATGTAAATTAAGTGCGTAACAGCTTACTTCCTGATTCAGATTTCCCATCCAGCGAATCCCTGGCATTCGATAAGGTCTAAATTTTAAACCTTCCAATCCACCCATTTTGACCAGATGAGTCAGAAAATGAAGCGAACCTTGGAGAATATCTAACCGATTTGGTCTTGGGATGTTTTTTAAGTTTACTTGGGATATATTTTTAACCGATTTAACCCAGTCAGGGGCTGTTGATAAACTAACAAAAGTCAATATAGACTGGGATATTTTCGCTTCAACATCAGCCGGATTATTTAGTTTATTGCCTTGAATAATTCCACCTAAACTTTGCCGAAAAAACGTTTTAATATGCTCTGGATATGGAATATTATTATACTGGCAAATTGCCTGGTAAATTGAGGTATATCTACCAGAATTAATAGTTGCTCCAATGACGCAAGCGCCAATATCTGCTGTATAATCAGAATATCCAGCCAAACGATTTAGGGCTTCTGGTAATGTTTTAATTTCGTTATTATCTGGGTTAGCCCGATAAATCATAATCGCTGAACCAATATCTCCAGCCCAAGAGGTATGATCTCCTGTCCATTGGGTTAAGTCTGATAATTGCACTCCCGGCTGATTAATTTGGTCAGAAAGAGATGCGAGTAAATGACCAAAGTCAGTCATTTCGCCACTTAAACGGAAGTTTTCGATATTAAGTTTTCCGGCAAATTCTCCTTCAATATATTCTTGCTGATATCCAGTGGCGATACTCCATAACTGAGTGGTGTAATTCTTTTTTGTATATCCCCGGAGTTTATTGGCAATTTCATAAGCTGAGGCACTAGGATTTTCAGCTTCAATTTGCTGGATAAATTTTAGTGCTGTTTCAAAATCAGACATATATTGAGTGGAGAATGGGGAGTGGGGAATGATTTTGTAGGGGCGAGTCGCTGCGATAATCTCGCTTTAGTAACAAATAACCTTAATTGACTCGCTCCAAACTCCGTTGGCGTAGCCTGCGCGAAGCGCATACTCCGAACATCGGATTAATTACGATCAGTCGATGACCAAGTATTATAATATCAGGATGATGAGATTTAGTCAAATCTATGGCAGTGTAGCGGAAATAATCAAATATTAAATAATGAGTGGAAACAGAATTAGAGTTGCTAAAGATAAAGCTGATTTAGTGAAAGCCTTGGTTGCCTCACCACAAACAACCGGACCATTTCAAACTTATGCAGACGCGATCGCATTTGCTGCCGCGATCGGAGCCAAAAGGAAAAAGCGCTCGCCTTTGGGGATAATTGCTCAAAAGGAACCTGCGCCTATCGCTTTGGAGATTTTTGTTTCTAGGGGATATGAGGTAACGATCAAGTTATTAGCGATCGCAGAAAAGAAGGAAGCAAAAATACTCTCGTCTTTTGACGATAAGGCAGAGGAGGAACGGATTCGTATTTTTGAGGAATATGCGAATGGGGGACTGGAGATTTTGCGAGATGAGTTTGTGGGCGCAGTGGATTATACTGAAAGGCTTTTGTTGATTTTGAGTAATGAGAGATTGAAGAAAGAAGTACCGGAAGGCGAGTTTGATTTAAGTAGATTTTTGTAACAGGACTTACGCAAAATCTGTCACTAAACTCCATATATAGTAGGGTGCGTTACATAACGCACCCTACAGATAGCATAACTGCGTAAGTCCTATGTAATATAAATCCAAAAAGCCTAAAGTAGTTCATAATGGAGGAGACCTCTATCGGGGGATGTATGGCTAAGGAAAAAGGCGGCAGAGAAGCCAAAAAGCCTAAGAAAGAAGCTGATGCTACTAAAAAGCAGAAAAAAGATCCAAAAAGGCATGATGGCTTGGGAGGAAAGCCAGCTTAGTTAAATCAACTACTGAACACTGACTCTCTGGGTATAGTGTGGGCAATTCGCTAGTTATTCAAGGTTTTGTCGTGATTCTCTTTGGCTATAAGTCATTATATTCGGGGAATAAGATCGCGATTTAATTACAGCAGATTCCAGGTTTATGAAGTACGCCTCAGAAACCCGGTTTATTTGAGAAACCGGGTTTCTCTGTGCCTCACATACCTGAAAATTACTGAATCACGAAGGATACAAGAGTGAAACAGTGGTTAGTCTAGTAGTTTTTCCTTGAGTTATTGACACAATCTCTTTAAGAGGTCTAGAATAAATAGAAGATAACAGATAAAAGAGGTGATGTAAATCTGCTAACAAATTACGTTTACAAGCTACGCACTAATACCACTCAAAATCTCAAAATGTCCAACTGGGTAAATATGCTCAGAAGTCATTATAATTGGTGCTTAGGAGACAGGATAGCTCAATATAACCAACAGTATATTCAAGGTGAATACTGCGATATCAGAGCTAAATCTGAAGCTTGCCCATTAACGTGCTTTGTGAGCAAAAATGGTGCAACTGGCTCACCTTGGAAAAATACTCTCTTCGATAAAGAAGGTAAACCCAAAAACCCCCGGAGAAGTCCTGGTGATATCCAAATTACTGCCTTGCCAGAATTAAAGCAGGCTAGACCTTGGTATGGTGGCATTGATGCAACTGTTTTACAACAAAATGTTAAACGTCTTGACATTACCTACCAAAACTTTTTTGACGGTAGAGGTTTTCCCAAATTTAAAAACCGCAGTAATTTTACATCTTTTACATACTCAATGGGTGTGAAAGTACAAGGGAGCAAAATCTATTTGCCCAAATTGGGATGGATGCGTTTTCACAATTCACGTCCAATACCGAATGGTTTTACTATTAAAGCTGCTACGGTTCGTCAACGTCAAGATGGATGGTTTCTGTCTATCAGAATTGAAGATAAAACTGTACCAGACTACATAGCCAAACCGTTGGCTGAGGTAAACAAAGTAATCGGTTGTGACTTAGGGATTACCAAACTTGTTCATCTGTCAGATAGACATCAAATAGACAATCCTAAGTTCTCAACCAACAAAAAAACTCGACATCTTCTCAAAATTAGACAAAAGAGTGTTAGTCGTAAAGCGAAAGGGAGTAATAATCGAAAAAAAGCCGCTCAGAAATTAGGACGCTTACACAAACGAATTGCCGATAAACGCCAAGCTTACCAATGGAAAGTAGCAAACAAAATTGTATCGAGAAATGTAGATGGAATTGCTCTGGAAGATTTAAACGTTTCTGGAATGATGAAACGCTGTCGGGTCAAAACTGACAATAGAGGGCGGTTTATGCCTAATGGACAGTCAAGAAAGAAAGGTTTAAATCGTGCTATCGCTGATGCTGGCTGGAGCGATTTAATTTTAAAGATTGAGTATCTCGCTGTAAAGCAAGGAAAGGTCGTAATTAAAGTTAATCCCCAAAACTCTAGCCGAGAATGTAGAAGTTGTGGCCATATTCACGCGAGTAACCGCAATAGAGAAAAATTCATTTGTACTGAATGCGGCTATCATGAACACGCTGATATTGGTGCGGCAAAAACTATCAGGGATAGAGGATTAGAAATAGTACGTCGGGACTCGGCGAAACTTGGTGCTAGACACCTAAACGCCCAAAAGATATCACCACGCTCAAAAAGCAAACGTAGTGAGTTTGGGAACCTGATTAATCAGGATATTAAGGCTGCGAAGTCTTAAGAATCCCCGTGTCTTTAGACCGGGGAGTGTCAACCTAAAGCTCAGGAATTGCTAGCATCAGCAGAGAATAAACTTAAGCAGCTTCAACATTAATCCCTATCGGCAGACATTCTAATCCGGGCTAAAGTCCAACTAAGCTGCTACGCAGTTAAATTGTATATTCTGAAAAAGAGTCGCATTGGCTCAAATTCTTCCCCACTCCCTACTCCAAAAAACCCACTCCCTGTCTTCATTATTTAATTTAGCTGCTTAACACCTTACCAACTAAGGTAAGGGTTTTGCCATCTGACAATTGGGGCAGAAATGAGATGAACGTCCTCCCAGCTTCAATCGCTCAATCGGAGTCTCACAGACGCGACAAGGTTCCCCTCTGCGACCATAAACCCATGCGACACCACTATAATTACCATTAACCCCCTGGACGTTCATAAAGTGACTAAAGGTTGTGCCACCCGCCTCAATCCCGGCTTGTAACACTTGGATGATGGCATGATGGAGTCGCTCAATCTGGTCTAAATTTAAAGCTGAAGCCTGGGTTTCTGGACGAATACGACTCAAAAATAAGGCTTCATCAGCATAAATATTACCCACGCCAGCAACTAATGCCTGATCCAATATGGCAGTTTTAATCGCACGCTGACATTTTTTGAGCTTACCCATCAGGTACTCCATGGAAAAGTCGGGTGTAAAAGGTTCAGGTCCTAGTGCCTTGAGACCTGTAATAATATCTTCTAGTTTGGCTGATGGCGGAACCCACCATATCTTACCGAAGGTACGCTGATCGACAAATCTTAACTCTTCACCATTAGGGAAGAATAACCTGACTCGCGCATGTTTTTGTAAAGGCTCATCTTGATTTAACCACAGGAGTTGTCCAGTCATCCGGAGATGGACACCTAACCAACCTCCATCTTGGTTGTGTGAGTTAGTCAGTTGAGCGAGTAGGTATTTGCCGCGTCGATGCCAACTTCTAATCGTAACTTGGTTTAGTCCTGCTAAAAACTCACCCACAGTAAAGGGGTGGGCGATAGTGCGCGACAGCAACACATCCCCACCCTGTATATTTTGATTTAAAGTAACTCGATTGAGTCCTAGTCGGACTATTTCAACTTCAGGTAGTTCGGGCATAAGGTGAAGGGGTTGACTGAGGATTGGGGATAGAAGGAGGAAGTAGGAATTTTATCGTATCTCCCTTGTCTTCTTTGTATTGCTTCTCCCCAGCCACCTCCTCACCAATTACCGTTTAACGAACTACTTCAAGTTCACTGACACCGAAGTTATTGGTGTTGATACCAGAAGGGCTACCGCTGAATCCGCTGTAGTTTACCTTGTCAAAGCGGACAATCACGGGGTATTTGATGCCGCTCTTCTCTACGGATGCAACTGTGCCCACTTCGTTGTACCAGTAGGATTCTTTTCTTTTGATCCGAACTTTGGAGCCGCGTTTTAGTTCTGCCATAAGAGTTTCTCCCTTGTAATCTCGTTTTACAGCGTACTATTGGATGAGGGCTATCTGGTTAATTTTAGTTTTAAGTTTTATTACCGAGTCGGAGAGTGGGGAGTCGGGGAGTGGGGAG
>NZ_JAMZMM010000049.1:0-19729 GCF_024178385.1 Limnofasciculus baicalensis BBK-W-15
CCCCACTCCCCACTCCCTTAACAAATGAGTAAATTAGTTATCCTAGATATCACTGGTGACTGGCAAGAGGAGACAGTAGTTACCCTAGAAATTCGAGAAGATGGGGGTAGCGGAGTAACTCACACCCGCACTAAAGGTAAGTTGCCCTCAGCCTCTTTAGTGATGGAAAATTATCATCAATGGCAATCTCTCTATCGAAATTTAACATTACTTTTTCGACTAGGGGAACGGAAAAACCAAATTACCAATGCCTCATCAGAAGATATAATAGCCGCTTGTCGCAAATCAGGAGAAACCCTCGCCACAAGTCTAAATAGTTGGCTAAATGCTGAATCATTTCGCCCGATTCGGGAAAAATTACTAGAAAAATTACTACCAACCGATACTATCAGGGTAATTCTGCAAGTAGACAACATTTCCCTGCAACGTTTACCTTGGCATTTATGGAATTTTTTTGAACTATATCCTAAAGCAGAAATCGCCCTCAGTGCCCCTGCTTATGAACGAATTGAAGTCTCAAATTATACCAGAACAAAAATTAGATTATTAGCCATTTTAGGTAATAGTACAGGAATTGATATTGAAAAAGATCGCAAAATGTTAGAAAATTTACCTTATGGTGCCGAAACCGTATTTTTAGTGGAACCATCTCGCCCCATATTATACCAGCAAATACTAGCAACAGATGGTTGGGATATCTTATTTTTTGCCGGACATAGTAATAGTAGCGGTGATGGCACAAGTGGTAAAATTGAAATTAATCCGACAGATTCCCTATCTATTGAAGAATTAAGTAAAATCCTCAAAAAAGCGATCGCAAGAGGCTTAAAATTAGCCATTTTTAACTCCTGCGATGGATTGGGATTAGCCCACAAATTACAACATATATACATTCCCCAACTCATCGTTATGCGGGAACCTATCCCCGATTTAGTTGCCCAAGAATTCCTCAAACATTTTATCAGTGCCTTCGCCAGCGGTGAAACTCTCTATCTAGCAGTGCGAGAAGCACGAGAGCAACTACAAGCATTAGAAGATCGATTTCCCTCTGCATCAGCCCTACCTGTAATTTGTCAAAATCCCACAGAATTACCTATCCTGTGGCAGAATTTTACCAGTGGAGTTATCAAGGAAAAAGTAGAGGGCAGAAAACAAGAAAACAAGTCAATATCAATTATAATAAAATATCAAATACCAATTACTTTAATCGCATTATCATTACTAGCTATATCTGCTATTTGGCAATGGCAACGGGCACAAATCAACGAGAGGAATGTACAACTCGATCATATCTGTACTTCTGCGGAAGAACTTTTTGCCTCCAATCAAGAATTGGAATCATTATTAGAGAGTTTAAATGGGGCGAGGCAATTGCAACAGTCGTGGAGAGTGAAAGCCGATACCAGAATTTGTGCGATCGCGGCTTTGCAGCAAGCTGTTTACGGTGTCAGAGAATATAACCGTTTAGAGGGACACGAATTATCAGTAATTAGTATTAGTTTTAGTCCCGATGGCGAGAGAATTGCCTCAGCAAGCGATGACAATACAGTCAAACTATGGCAAAAAAATGGCAAGCTTTTAGCAACATTAGAAGGACATCGCGATCGCGTCCGTAGTGTAGCATGGAGTCCAGATGGTAAAATACTAGCCTCTGGCAGTTACGATGGCACAGTCAAACTCTGGCAAACTGACGGTACACCAATTACAACCATACAAGGGCATCAAGGCAAAATTAATAGCGTAAGTTTCAGTCCCGATAGTAAAATCTTAGCCTCGGCTGGCGCAGATAGAACAATTAAACTATGGCAGCTAGAGCAAAATTCAAAAACAGGGAAAAATCAACAGGAAGACAATCAAAAATCCCCACACCCCACTCCAAAAAACCCACTCCCCACTCCCTACTCCCCCTCATTATATAAAACTTGGCAAGCCCATAAATCTTGGATTTTGGATGTAACTTTCAGTCCCGATAATCAAACATTAGCCTCAGCTAGCGCTGACAAAACCATTAAAATTTGGCGACTTGACGGGACTCTAATTAATACCCTAGAAAGCAATCAAACATCAGTCAATACCATTCGTTTTAGTCCCGACGGTGAACTCCTCGCCTCCGGCGGAATTGACGGAAATATCAAACTATGGAAACATGAAACTAATTGGTCATTAATTACTAGTCCATCATTAATTATACCAATAACCAACAACCAACAACCAATAACCAATAATAAACAACGAACAACCAACAACCAACAACCAACAACCAACAGCCAACAACAAAATAATCGCATTTGGGGTTTAGCATGGAGTCCAGACAGTCAAACATTAGCCGCCGCCAGCACCAATAAAATTATTGATATCTGGGATAGAAACGGAAATTTAATCACCACACTAAAAGGACACTCATCATCAATTTACAGTGTCAGTTTTAGCCCAGATGGTAAAACATTAGCATCTAGCAGCGCAGATACCAGAATAAAATTTTGGCATCCTCACCCCAATAAATTAACCAAATTAGTAGGACATAATGGAGGAATTAGAAAAGTAATATTCAGTCCAGACAGCGAAACAATAGCCACCGCCAGTGATGACAATACAGTAAAATTATGGGGACGAGATGGCACATTACTCAAAACTTTTATAGGGCATGAAAAGCCAGTCTTAAGTGTCCGTTTTAGCCCTAATGGTCAAATTATAGCCTCTGCTAGTGCCGATGGTACAGTAAAACTCTGGAGTTTAGCCAAATATCCGCCGCCGAAATATCCCTTACTCAACACCTTAAAAGGACATCAGGCAGGCGTTTTCGATGTCAATTTTAGTCCTGACGGTGAGACATTAGTAACAGCTAGTGAAGATAAAACAGCAAAAATATGGCAATGGAATGGCAAAGAATTAGCAACATTAAAAGAGCATACTAGCCAAGTAACCGCCGTCAGTTTTAGCCCCGATGGGAAGAGGATAGTTACCGCAAGTGATGATAATACAGTGAAACTCTGGCAACAAGATGGCAAATTAATCAAAACAGTAGCAAAACATAGCGGTGGAATATCGGATGTAACTTTCACTCCAGATGGGAAAACATTAGCCACAGCCAGCACTGATGGTGTAGTAAAAATCTGGCAAGAAGATGGTAAATTACTATCTACTTTACAAGGACATACTAACCGAATCAATAGCCTTAGTTTCAGTCCTGATGGTCAGATTTTAGCATCTGGTAGTGCTGACGGCACAGTAAAACTTTGGAGTCTCCAGGGAAAGTCGATTAAAACATTGAAGGGAAATAATGGTAGTATATTGGGGGTAACCTTCAGCCCAGATGGTAAAACATTAGCTTCAGCCACTGACAATAATACCGCTATTTTATATAATTTAGACCCAGAAGATTTATTACAACGTGGTTGCGATTTAGCAAAAGATTATCTCCAGACTAATATCACCTTAAACCAAAGGAACACCCAACCAACCAACACTCCCCCCTATCCTTGCAGCAATTAAATATATAGCAGAAGTCAACAGTCAACAGTCACGCATTATTATTCAACCGAGTAGTGCAAAAACCTCTGTGTACCTCTGTGTTACCCTCTGCGCTCTCTGCGTTAAAAAAAAATATTATACCAACGCCAACAGATTCGATATAATCCCCCCCAGCACCAAAAGATTAACCTCTCACCTCTTCCCACTCAACCTCAAAAACCTCCGCAAATTTCCTCACAACTAACGGCAATACCTCCGCCACTGTAATACCAGGAATAAATTGATCCAAACTCCCCACAGACTTATCCACAATTCCACAAGGAATAATCCTCTCAAAACCACTCAAATCTGGGCAAACATTCAAAGCAAAACCGTGCATAGTAATCCACCGACTTACCTTAATCCCAATAGCAGCAACTTTGAATCCTTCCACCCAAACACCAGTCAACCCCGGTATCCGCTCCCCTGTTAATCCATAAACTCCTAAAACTCGAATCAAAACCTCTTCCAACTGCCGCAAATACCAGTGTAAATCCTGTTGATAATACCGTAAATTCAGGATTGGGTAACCAACAATTTGACCAGGACAATGATAAGTCACTTCTCCACCACGTTCAACCCGGTGAACCTCCCAGTTTACCTCGGCTGGGTCAAATTTGAGAAATTCCAGACTTGCTCCTTGCCCTAAACTATATACAGGGGGATGTTCCAATAATAGGAGAATATCATCTAGACTGGGATCGGCAATTCGTTGTGCTACTAGCGATCGCTGTTGTTCCCAAGCTAAGGTATAAGGTACTAGTCCCAGATTATTCAGCAAACATCGACGGGGCATTATTTACTCTGATTCTACTTGAGTTGGAGTTACGATCATTTTATCTATAAGCAGGTAGATGTAAATAAACTTGACACTAAGTATGGAAGACCCAGTTTGTTTCTATTTACTTCTGATCAGATAAATTTGTCTATATGGGTCGTGCTAACGTGCCGATCGCCCGATAATGGATAAGTAGCAGCCCCTACTGCTTAACTGAGAGGATGTAGATCTGCTCAACTGGGTATTTTATTTGGTTCGATGGGGGGTGGTAGCCGTTCTTTAAGACTTGGGTATTTACCAATAGTCAATGGAGAATTTTCCGGAATGTTCAGGTGGAACAACTATGAGAAAAGATGCAGTGATAGTGGGGCTATACCGCTACTCGCTATGGCGGGAGTGGGACACTAATGCTCCAAGAGTCGCCTTTGTTATGCTTAATCCCAGTCGTGCGGATGCAACTAATGATGACCCTACGCTGCGTCGCTGCATCAATTTCGCTCAGTCTTGGGGTTATGGTTCGCTTGAAGTTGTCAACCTATTTGCTTACCGAGCTTCAAAACCAGCAGAACTGAAAAAGGTGACGGACCCTGTAGGGTCAGAAAATGACCACTATCTCGAAAAAGCTATTAAATCAGCAGATAAAATTATTGTGGCTTGGGGTAATCACGGCATCTTGAGGCATCGTTATAAAGTTGTTTTAAATATGTTAGCTGGCTTGGATGGACTTCAACTTTACTGTTTGGGAACTACTAAGAAGGGTCATCCACGCCATCCACTGTATCTTAAAAGCGACACAAAACCTGTGACGTATTAATTTCAAATCAACTTAAATATATTATATATTCCAGGAAAGATTAAAAGATAATCTCTTTAACGCTTCACTAAGCTAAATTTGCCGAGCGAGTAGCAATATGAATATTATCGGACATGGCATTGATATTGTTGAAATCAAACGCATCAAAGAAATAATAGAACGGTTCGGGAATCGTTTTGAAACGCGATGCTTCACAGAGAAAGAGTACTTGGTTGCTGGTACTGGTGTCAACCGTATCCAGTACCTTGCAGGTCGTTTTGCAGCCAAAGAAGCGGTACTCAAAGCTCTTGGTACAGGATGGAGTCAGGGAATTTCATGGACTGATATTGAAATTGAACGGCTATCAACAGGTAGACCGTTAGTAGTGCTGTATGGTAGATGTCAAGAAATAGCATCAGAATTGGGTGTTGCGATGTGGTTCTTGAGCATAAGCCATACAAATTCCTATGCGGTAGCAAGTGCAATTGCTGTAGGATCAACGTTGGTTCAAGCAGATTTATAGATTACCGAACCAATAAAGTAAGTATCTCAATTATGTTGATAGATTATGGAGCGTGCATCAAGGTCTACAATAACCTTTCCTCCTTTATTTTTCTCCACCTGTCGCCAGACTTCATAGCCGCTTAGGATAGCTTTTTCCCAATCACCAAGCAAACAGAGAGAAACTTCTAAGTGCGAGGTCATGTTTTTAATAGTTTTCAACAGTTGATAATCTATCGTGAAAACTCCTTCTAAAAATCCGTGGTCTTTCGCATAGCTAAACACTAGAGCTGATATACCTTCCTCAATAGCTATTGCACGACCACCGTCTTCTACCTCGTCAATACTGGGATTGCTTTTTCGCTTAAGTTTAAGGTTACTACGAATGACTGGTGACCACCCCAAAACTGCGGCATAGGAGAAATGGAAAATGTCATGGAAGCGGTAGCCATCACTTGAGTATGAGTTATCGGTAAGATCATTTCCAATCTGTTTTCCATTGATAAATGCTTTCATCTTGACTGAGTTATTTTCGCTCACCTCTGTAATCTCGACCTCAAACTGACGTGGTAAGCGCTCATGTTCGGGAAAATTACTGTCAAATATGTACACACCTGTCTGTACGGAATCTCTCCATCCCCAACGATCGTGGCATTTTTGAAGATTACCTTCCGCAATTTCTGCCAAATCAAGATCAAACTTGCTGGACACATTGGCAACATACCAAAGTAGATCGCCCAATTCTTCTGCAACACGTTCTTTGAAAAGCTTATGGGCTTCGCCGTCGCGGAGGTACTTTTTATACTCACTGAGTAACTCACCTGCTTCACCAACTAAGCCCAGTAGAGGTACAATTATTCCATTTCCTGTCTTGCTGGGAACTTGGTCGGTCTTCTGCGCTTGTTTTTGATATTCGCAAAAATCCATCATCTACTCCTTAAGATTCTATTTACACTTAAACTGAGTATGAGCTTTAGCTGTTCTATATTCTTCAATAGCCTGATTAATTCCCCACTTAGGTGGATACCAGTAATCGAGTGGTTTTCCTGTACCTGAGTACCTCTGTTTTATGCGAGATCGACCTGATATTCCAGAGATATCGGGATGTTTCATACGAGCATATTTATCAACCTCGCAGAATAGATTTTGGCAATCAATCAATTGCAGCTTTCTCCCCCAGATGGACTGAAACTTGAGTCCTAGTCGTTCAAACTCTGACTCTTGAATTTCTGCCATAAACTTGATAATTTCTGGCTCGTTAAGTCCGCCAAGGTCAGTAAAGCATTTGCGAATACCATCTAGCGATCCCGGACCAGGAATGACAAATTCCATTTCGCTAAAGTTAGTAACTTCGCTATAGTTAATATCAGTAATAAACTGATAGGCTAAGAAATCACCGATAGTTGGATATTCACGCATTAAATCGAATCCTTGGTGCATATTCTTGGCATCAGCAAGCTTTTTTGGCAGATCATCAGCCATCATATTCTCGATCAGCTTGAGGTGATTTCGGTGTTTCGCAGTATGTCCGAAGCTTGTTCCCCCTGATGGCATGATGTAGGCGGCAGAATAGATGGTTTGACCTGACTTAATGGCATCTATTAGAACTTGGTCATAGCGTTCAAAGGAATATTCTGCGTAAATAATGGAACCAAGCTTCTTCTCCAAAAGCTCCCAAGTTTCGATCTTATTGAATATTTTGAAAAGGATAATTCTAAAGAACACCTCGTTAGGTGATGACGGACGGTTATTTTGGTAGATGACGTTACGGATTAAATACTGGCTTACACGATCTGATGCGCGGTAGGCATTGGTAAACTTGTACGTTGAAAGGATTGGGTCGTCAGTCCAAGGTATCGGTGCATTTTCTAGCTTTTTGAAAAATATTTTTTGTCGTTCAGCAGCGAATCGCCAGTAAGTATTGAACACAACAGTAGGCTTGGCAGGAAGAATGTGTGAAATGATCTCTGGTTCTGAACTTCGTTCGTCTCCATACTCACCAAATGCCAGACTTAGTTGTTTATTTTGTTCGACGTTTTCAGTAACGTGTTTCTGACTTTTGATTCCCATTTTATATTCCACCCGTTATCTGTTTGTCAGTTGTTGCTTCCAGCGCATTTCTAGCTACATTTGTGAGCGCTGTGAGGCTGTGATGTGATTTGGGAATAGTGTCCAGTTTTGCTACACCAACGAAGCAGTTCATACGATCCAAAGTCAATCCCATTTCGTGAGCCATGAAATCACCCAATCTACAAAGACCTAAATAGTTGCCATAGGCTTTCTCAAAGATCTGTTGGGTCGCGTAAAAAGCATTAATGGTTAAAGTTTTGTCCTTGTCTTGGGGAACAAAGCTGACGTGTTGGAGGCAAGGAAAAGGAAGTTGGGCACTGGGAACATGGTCTCGCGCAGGATCGAATATCGCTGCTTGAAACATACTTTTTCTAACACCTGGGCGTGACTTGTACTGAGAAATGATGTATTCAAGTTGATTGCCGTTTTCGGGACCAGAACCAAATGCTATGAGCCTTTCAAAGTAAATACCGCGCCTATTTTTAGAGCTTGCTAGAGCCTTATACCTGGGAAGAGCATTAAGATACATCTCAAATAGTCTATTTCGGTCGTATTTAGACCGCCTCCAGAGAGAACTGGGAAAGATCGTGTTCGCAACTGTGTGAACTTTCTGTTTATTATTAGCCACGAGGCAATTGTCGAGTGCCTCTCGAATGGCTCGATCTTCGTCTGGAATACCATTAGTAAAACCCGTTAAGGTTATCAGGAGCGGTGAAATTTCCTTGCCAGGATTATCAATGATATGCAGAAATGCACTAGCCCAAGCTCGTGAAAGATTTGTTTCTTCAATTAAAAGAGGCGCACTGTTCTTCATCTTCAACCTCTTCAAGGTGACGATATTTACTTAGACCAACAAACTGATAGCGGGAAACACGAACAAATACTGCCCATTTGTTCTTGGGGCAATAAACGCGCACGATGCCAGGATGGTTAGCTCGAAAAAGTCCTCCTAAAGGACGATCTTCTTGAAAAGTAATGGTGTCCTTTGTAGCTTCAGCCGTGTTTGGCAGTAGAAGCTGACTTCCAACTTCCGCATCTATTGTCGGCAGTGACCAGTGTTCATCAGCAACGATCAAGGTATCTTTCGATGAGTGCCCAAGAATCTCTTGGCGGATAGCCTTGGGTGTAGATTTGAGAAGGAAGGCAGCTTGCTCGCGACCAATCATCTTTAGAGCATAAGTCATGTGATCGATCAGAGTTTTGTACCCCACACCAAAACTACAGGCAATTGTAAAAATTTGAACTGGCGTTGCCGAAGCCACATCCCATCCCCGCGAAACGAAGGCTTTTCGCACTGCTAAAATTGGCATGAGTAGGAAACCTGCAAAGGAGTCAACTAAAAACTCTTCTGGATTAAAAGCCTTCGGTTTGTCTGATTCTTCTATAAGTTCATCAACCGTCGAACCATGCCCAAAAATGTGATGTCCAATCTCATGGGCACAGGTAAAGTTTCGCCTTGGAAGGGGTCTTAATGCTGAAAGGAAGATTGCTGGTTCCTCTTCTTTGAGATACATTCCCTCCATGCTGATGTCAACAAACCGGACTTTCACCTTCAGCTTGTCGCACAAGCCATAAATGCAAATCGGGCTATTAAGACCAAATCCAGCTTGATTCCGTACATCAATTGATTTAAGCATTGCTTTTTGAGCCAATACTTGCATCTGATTACTCACAGTTTGTCTCCCCAGTTCGGATTGAGGCGGGTAATGCTATCGATCGCAGTTTGTTTCCCCCACTTCGCATCGAGGCAAGTATTGTTAGAAGTCTGTCAAGGTCTTCTTGCTTAAGCTTCTGTAGTTCTCTGGCTGCAAGCTGGAGTTTGTTGTCATGGACATCAACTTTGTCCGCGCCCTCACCAATCAACCACGACGCACTGACATCAAAAATTTCAGCAAGCTGTGCAATCTCTTCAGCCGAAACACTTCTGTTGCCAGCTTCTATTTCTGAAATTGATGGTCTATGAAGACCCAGAATTTGTGCTACTTGAGCTTGGGAGAGACCAGCCATTTTCCGGGCTTCACGAATGCGCGAAGCGATAATTGCTTTTTTTTCTATTGCTTCGGTCATGCTTGATTCTCCTCTGTGCTGACTATTTCACAGACTACAGCCGCAGATTCGCTAATAGTGAGTCGCTGCTTGCCGTCTTCTGAGAGAAAGATGTTTTTATCGTTAGAGATGTTTATACCAAGCTCAGTAGCTAGCATACTGATCGCTACAGGCCAGAGCATACTGTCAAATCCCTCAATGTCGCCACCAAGCGGACGCATAGTTCCCGCAATTGAGCTTCCGTCGTATCCGCTATCGCTCTGGATACCTTGAAGCACCTCTATCAGCTTCACCTCCACTTCGTTTGGGTTCATAGGCTGTACCTTTATCTTACTTATAGTAAGAATATCTTACCATAAGACGACAAACTATCAACCAGAAACCCGGTTTGTTCGTTGATCTTTAGTTCCCAAACCAACGATAGGGCGTGTTTCGTGAAGAAACAACAGAAGTCTGGTACTTTCAGGTAGCTAATGTTTTTGGATTATATAGCGTTTTCATTTGGGATGTGAACAGCAAAAGTCCTGAAGCACCATAAAATAAGGCTTTCTATTTTATATCTCATTTAAAAACACTATATGATATGGATGGGAATAACGGAGAATGGTGCAAGATCTCAGTTATTACTTACATCTGACCTTTCACCTCTCATCTCTCACCTCTTAACCTCTTATGACCGAAACCCAAACCAGAAAAGGCGATCATATCAGAATTTGTCTCCAGGAAGATGTCCAATGTCGTACCGTAACTAACGGATTAGAACATTATCGCTTCACCCACTCTTGCTTGCCCGAAATCAATCGCAGCGAAATTGACATTACCACCCCATTTCTGGGTAAAATAATGGGAGCGCCTTTACTCATTTCCTCCATGACAGGCGGTACAGAAGAGGCAAAAACGATCAATTTTCGCCTCGCTGAAATCGCTCAAGAGTATAAACTAGCAATGGGTGTTGGCTCCCAAAGAGTAGCAGTAGAGAAACCAGAAGTTGCCAAGACTTTTGCCATCCGTGCGATCGCAACTGATATCCTGTTATTTGCTAATCTCGGTGCCGTTCAGCTAAACTACACTTACGGACTCGATCAATGTCTGCGAGTTGTCGATATTTTAGCCGCAGATGCTTTAATTTTACATCTCAATCCCTTACAAGAGTGCGTTCAAGCTAATGGTGACACCAACTTCCGAGGCTTACTTGACAAAATAAACAAATTGTGCAGCAAGATGCCCGTCCCAGTCATTGTCAAAGAAGTGGGGAACGGCATCTCACCCGCAATGGCACAGAAATTACTAGAAGCAGGCGTGACAGCCATTGACGTGGCGGGTGCAGGTGGCACATCTTGGGCGAAAGTAGAAAGCCAACGCGCCCTCAACCCAATCCAGCGTCGATTAGGAGAAACTTTTGCAGACTGGGGTTTGCCAACAGCAGAGTGCATTAGCAGCATTCGGGCAATTGCCCCAAATGTGCCCCTAATCGCCTCTGGGGGCTTGCGCAACGGCTTAGAAGTAGCAAAAGCGATCGCGCTGGGGGCTGATATTGCAGGTTTAGCATGGCCTTTTCTCCAAGCCGCTGCCGAGTCAACCGAAGCCGTTAACGAGCTAGTACAGCTATTAATCGCCGAAATTACCACTGTACTATTTTGCACGGGTAACGCCACCCTGTCTCAACTCAAACAATCTAATGCCTTGCAGAAGTTAGGATAGAGTTATTTGTTGTTGGTGGTTGGTTATTTGTTATTTGTTATTTGTTGTTTTAACAATAACAGATCTCTGAATACGAACAACGAACAACGAACAACGAACAACCAACAACCAACAACCAACAACCAACAACCAATAACCAACAACCAACAACAAATGCGTCAATTTATCAAACAAACTTTTGCCAGCCTAATTGGTAGCCTAGCAGGTTTATCCTTATTTTTCGGATTAGGAACAATTGGACTAATTATTTTGATCGTTGCAGCCGCATCCCAAGATTCTGGACCGCAAGTAAAGGATAAATCGGTATTAATATTCGATTCTTCGACAAATATTACCGATACAGATCCTACTTCTAGTACCAGCGATGCAATTGGGCAAGCCCTATCAAGTGAAGAATCCAATACAATGACCTTACATACTGTTTTGGATAGTTTAGATAAAGCCACCAAAGATCCCCGCATTATTGCTCTTTATATAGACGGCTCTCACTCAGGAGGTGGTAGCGCTACAGGATTTGCAACACTAAAAGAAGTAAGAGTGGCAATGGAAAAATTCCGCGCTGCTGGGAAAACAATTATTGCCTACGATGTGGATTTAGCAGAAAAAGAATATTATTTAAGTTCAGTAGCAGATACCCTGGTTCTTAATCCAATGGGAGCTATAGAAATCAATGGTTTTAGTTCCGAACCATTATTCCTAACTGGTGCATTAGAAAAATTTGGTATAGGGGTGCAGGTGATTCGAGTTGGTAAGTATAAGTCAGCAGTAGAACCATTTTTACTAAAACAACTTAGTCCAGAAAACCGACAACAACTAGAAGCATTATTAGGAGATCTTTGGGGAGAATTAATCGCAACGGTGGGAAAAAGTCGGAAGATAGAGCCTCAACAGTTACAAGCAATCGCAGATTCTCAAGGTGTCTTGATGGCATCAGATGCTCAGAAGCGAGGTTTGGTAGATAAAGTTGGCTATTTTGATGAGGTAATAGCAGATTTGAGAAAGATTGCGGGTGCAACAGATGAAGAGAAATCTTTCCCACAAATTCGCTTATCTACTTATGCTGAAGCGGAAAGTAAAAAGGGTAAAAATAGTTTCTCTAAGAAAAAAGTTGCTGTCATATATGCCGATGGAGAAATTGTGGATGGAGAAGGTAGCTCTCAACAGGTAGGAGGCGATAGTTTTGCCAAGCAAATGCGGCAATTGCGATTAGATAATGATGTAAAAACAGTGGTACTGCGGGTAAATAGTCCCGGTGGAAGTGCAACTGCATCAGAAATTATTCTGCGGGAAGTGCGGTTAACTCGCGCCAAGAAACCCGTGATTGTTTCTATGGGAGATGTGGCAGCTTCTGGTGGTTATTGGATTTCCACCTACGGTAATCGAATTTTTGCCGAACCGAATACGATTACGGGTTCGATTGGTGTGTTTGGGATGCTATTAAATTTCCAAAAGCTGGCGAATGATAATGGGCTTACTTGGGATGTGGTGAAAACAGGTAATTTGGCTGATAGTCAGACAGTTAGCCGTCCAAAAACACCCCAAGAAATTGCAATTTCACAAAATATTGTCAATCAGATTTATAACCAATTTCTGGATAAAGTAGCCGATTCTCGCAAAATACCCAAACAGAAAGTAGCAGAAATTGCTCAGGGGAGAGTTTGGTCCGGTAGTGATGCCAAACAACTTGGTTTAGTCGATGAGCTTGGCGGATTAAATGCGGCGATTACTTATGCGGCTAAACAAGCTAATTTGGGAGATGATTGGCAATTGGAAGAATATCCTAAATTCCGCAGTTTGGAAGAAAGAATTTTAGAAAGGCTGACAGGTGATAATAATACTCGCAGTCAGAAGGTATTAGATCCTTTAACTAAGGAGTTTCTGAAGTTAAAAGCCGATTTAGGAATTCTGCAAGGATTAAACGATCCGAAAGGGGTTTATGCCCGTTTACCATTTAATTGGCGGATGGATTAGTGAGGTTATAGCTAGAAACCAGATCAAACAGGTTTATCGCTAAATTTGTCCCTCTATCATCATCGTTGACTATAAACTTAATGAAGTTTGACAATACTGAGAGCGTGGAATATTTCCACATCCTGTGCGAGAGTGTCCTATACTAAGAAGGCTTTTCGCAATCTGAATATGCGGAAGCAAACATCTCTTCTCCCTGATAATTACGACGACTTTTTGCGTCACCTCAAAGAGCGCATCCGCACTGCTCAGGTTCGTGCTGCTCTAGCAGTCAACCAGGAACTCATTGTTCTTTATTGGCAGATTGGGCATTCTATTCTGTCTCGACAGGAACAAGAAGGATGGGGGGCAAAAGTAATCGAACAGTTGGCAAAAGACCTCCGTCGAGATTTTCCTGATATGACGGGGTTCTCGTCCCGCAATCTCAAATATATGAGAGCTTTTGCGGAGGCTTACCCTGATGAGGAATTTGTGCAACGCTGCGTTGCACAATTACCTTGGAGGCACAATATCGCCCTTCTGGAAAAGCTAAAGTCTCAGGAAAAGCGACTTTGGTACGCTGGGCAAGCTCTGGAAAATGGCTGGAGCCGGGATATTCTGGTACTTCAGATTGAAACTAACCTCTACCAACGCCTGGGGGGAGCAATTACTAACTTCGAGAATGTCTTACCTTCTCCACAATCCGACTTAGCTCAAAGTCTTTTGAAAGACCCGTACCATCTGGATTT
This sequence comes from Limnofasciculus baicalensis BBK-W-15, assembly GCF_024178385.1. Lineage (GTDB taxonomy): Bacteria > Cyanobacteriota > Cyanobacteriia > Cyanobacteriales > Coleofasciculaceae > Limnofasciculus > Limnofasciculus baicalensis. The sequence goes on from NZ_JAMZMM010000049.1 coordinate 14,096, forward strand.
TCTCTCTCTCAGCAAAGATGCTCATGAGCGGGAATTGGAGAAAGGTTTAGTCGAACATATCCTCGATTTTTTACTGGAACTTGGGTTAGGTTTTGCTTTTTTGGGCAATCAGTATCCGATTGAAGTTGATGGGAAAGAGTACAGGTTAGATCTGCTTTTCTATCATGTAAAACTCCACTGCTATATAATTATGGATTTCAGGCCATAACTCTGGATTCTCCAGATAGGGATTCATGCCGGGGAAAGGGGAAGGCATCGGTTTGCTAATGTTGCAAAGGGTTTGAAGTGATAACTAGATTAATTATAGCTGTTCGGAAAGATTCTAGAGATGTGGCAGGAGATATTGACATTGTTTTGGGTAATTTTTGTTATCATAGAGGAGAAAACGTCCCTTAATAATTAGGTCTAACCTTTTGAGATATATGAGATTCATTAGCCCCAAAACTGACTTTGCTTTCAAGAAAATATTTGGCTCAGATGACAGTCATGATATCCTGATTTCCTTCCTCAATGCCATAATCTACTCAGGGAAGCAAGTCATCCAATCTTTAGAAATTATCGACCCATATAACCAGGCTGATATCCTGGATTTAAAAGATAGCTATCTGGATGTTAGGGCAGTATTAGAGGATAAAACAACTGTCATTATTGAGATGCAAGTATGGAATGTCCACGCTTTTGAGAAAAGAGTCATCTATAACTTGTGCAAAACCTACGTGAATCAGCTAAAGTTTGGACAAGGATATTCTTATCTCAATCCTGTGATTGGCTTAACTATTACAGATTTCAGTCTTTTTCCCTCAACCCAGAAGGTAATTACTAGTTTTCACTTTCAAGAGCAAGAAGAAGAATTATCTTATCAGGAGAAGCAGTTAAAACTTTTGTTTGTGGAATTGCCGAAGTTTACGAAAAAGCTAGAAGATTTGGAGACTTTGGCAGATAAGTGGATCTATTTTCTCAAAGAAGCGCCTAGTTTAGAAGTGATTCCGCCAAAAATGAGGGAGATACCACAGATTGAAAAAGCAATGAATATAGCGAATCAGGCGGGTTTAAGTGTGGACGAGTTAGAGAGGTTAAACAAACAGGAAATTTTCATGGAAGATAGAAGAGGTGAAATTACTTTTGCGAAAATTGAAGCCGAAAGGAATTTACTATTGCGACAGCTTCAGCGCCGTTTGGGAGAATTAACTTCTAATATAATTATGGCAATTGAGGGGTTAAACAGCCAAGGTTTAGAAAGTTTGTCAGAGGCGATGTGGGATTTTTCTAGTCTGGAGGATTTACTCAATTGGTTGGCAGAGTACTCTGGTTAAAGTGATGGGGCGAGTTAGGTAAAATCTGTTAGTTAATAACGATAAATTATCTTGAAAACCCGCCCCAACCCTATGGGGTACTAAATTTTCAGTTACCGTTTCCCCCACATCACTTCACGATCCATTTGAACCTTTAAAAATACTATCCTTAAGAATATCCTCACATAAATCTAGGTTTTGTATTGATGCTTCTGAAGCTTGTGACTTTGGTATGCGCAGGTTGATGAGAAATACTATTTGATTGTTCTCAATACTTATATTAGTGACATTAATTACACTGTTCTCAGGTAACAACTCACTAGCTGGCAACTTAGCAGGCGACTGATTTTGATATCCTGATTCATCCAGCCATTCTGTAATATTGCGCCAATTTTCTATCTTTTCACTACATTTATCTACCAGATTTTTCACATACCGATAGACAGTAGCACAGAGATCCGTCTCCACTCCTTTAGGATTTTTCCCCAACTTTTCTGCTATTTCAGATGGACTATAGCCACAAAGTAACCCCCGCAGATGTAATTTTTCTACGGGGGTTAAACGTTTTCCTTTTGCTGAGGCTAAGTCTGCGTACAGAGTTTCTAAATCCCAGCGGTTTGCGGCTTGGGAGAATTGTTCGGTGGTTGCCATAGTTGGGTGTGTTTGAAAATTCCTGATGGAATTCTAGCATGATTCCTGATGTTTGTCAGTAGGTTGTCAGTTTTGGGTAGGGTAGGATTGGGATAATGGAGAGTGTCCAGCAATTATTGGTGTCAATTTAAGGTTAGCTAGGCGGTAGCGCAGGCATCTCGCCTGCGGAGGGGTGGAGGCAGGCAAGATGCCTGCTCTACTTACGTGAGTTCGACGGTTTTTGAAAGCCTTGCTACAAAAGGATCTATTTTATTGGGTTTTTTAGGATTTTCACGAAATCATCAGGGTTTCAGCAATTTTCGTCGAACTCAGGTTACTTATGCTGAGGTTGAGATCGAGTTGAGTGCATCTAATTTGGAGGATACAAATAAAACTTTGGTTTGTATTTTCCAATCCCATCTCTTTATTAAACAGTAACAACACCAAAACTAGTCAATAATTTTTCGCGATTGCTAACCCGGAATAATCGCTATTTTAAGGTGGATTGAGAATAAAGTACTCTATTAGGAGGCAGACTCATGTCAATTTTTGACCAAAGCCATCAAACGGTAACGTATCAGTACAATGCCGCTGGGAACATCAACTTTGGTGCTGTTGAAAACCGCGCCGACTTAATTAGTGAATTAGAGAAACTCAAAGCTGAGGTAACAAAAGCTAGAGATGCTGAAGTTATCGATGCTGAAGTAGCTACAGATGTGGATTGCCAGATTACAAAGGCTGTTCAGCAAGCTAAAAAGCCTGAGCCAAATAAGAACACTATATTACAGTACATCACTACAGCAAAAAACCTAATAACGGGAGTTGCTGAAGCTGGTGGTATTGTCACAGCTTTAATGGAAGTTGCTAAACTGGTTCAAAATTTATTCTAACAATTAAGACATGTTCTTGTTAGGTAGATTTTGACTAAAGATTATGGCACAATTCGACCAGCGATGGCAGCAAGTTTATAGGCAATTAAACATAAACTTTCAAATTGCTTCCTCTCCAGATCCTACCCTTGTCTTGAACCAGGGAATTAAGTTGCTGGAGGCAAATTCTTACCAGCAGGTAATAAATGCGTTTACCCTGGTTCTTGAAATAGATCGTTCAATGAGTGATGCCTACTATTACTTAGCGCTAGCACTACTCAAAGGTAGGCGACCAAAAATATTAAAGCGTAGTGAAGTAGAAGAAATAGATCAACTACTCAGTGCAGCTACTTCTATGGGTGACTCAGATGGTACTGTTTATTGGTTTCGGGCACTTGTTCGAGACGATTATTACAACGGTAATCGAATAACCAATTATCCTCCACCGTCGGCGATGACTCTTTTCAATAAAGCTCTCTCTTGTCAAACAAATATCGATAGACTACGAGCGCTGTTGGCAAGATTACCAATGTTTGATAACGAATTGTACGGAGTACTTGTCCAGCAAATTTTATAAGTGGAGAAATCAAGAATGACTACGAGTGTTTCAGAAGATGATAAGCGGCGGCGAATTCGGCAATATTTTACCAAGCTGAAGCTAAAGTGGCCTAGTATACTAATCACCATTGGATTACTTATCTTGTTGGCAAAATCTGCAATAGGCTTAATTATTTTGATTGCGGGTGGAGTGTGGTTTTTCTTGGAGGTTAAACCTTTGTTTGATGCCCCTGGCGATCAGACTATTGATGCTTGGTTGATAGATGATATTGAAAACCTCAAGAAGCGTTCGCTAGATCGTCTTAATATAGATCCGTCTGAACTTATCAGAGACTCTATCGTCATTCGCGGTCCGATTTTATGGAATACTAATGGTGTTCCCAGTAAGGAACTTGATTGGAAAAAAGGCAAGGATGGGCGGATTAGATTTAGCATTAATGCTGTAACAATAGTACATTTAACAGAGCATAAGCTTAGTTCATATCAGTGTGATTACAACTTCCTCAGAAATGTTCCTCTGAATGAGCAAGATGATGAATTTCACTACAGAGATGTAGTTGCTGTTTCGACTCGTGATGATACAACTAACTATACTTTGCCAAACAATACGCTGATGAAACAAGCTCAACTCTTCAAACTAGCTGTATCAAGTGGCGATAGCATTAATGTTATCGTAAACTCTGCTGACTTAGTTAAGTTTACAGGTGGAGATATCGCAGAAACAGGAATAGATAACGCTATCAAGGCTCTACGCAAGGTGCTGAGTGAAAAGAAAATATAGCCAAACTGAATATACATCATTTTGATGATTACATTCAGTGATAATAGTAATTATAGGAGAGTAAAAATGAAAGAGATAGCCATCATTGTCAATGTTTTTCTTCCTGGAGTCGGCACATTGCTTGTTGGCCAAATCATACAGGGCATAATTCAGATCGTACTTGCCTTAATTGCAATAGCACTGTCATTCACGGTAGTTTTAACTATTATTGGTATTCCCATGTATTTGATTGTATGGGTATGGGCAATTATCAGTGCAGCAACTGCATACGATAGAAACCAACCAAGACGTTAATCCAGGTTTCTTTTGCTGGAGTGAATACTTAGCGATAGCGATCGCTCATCACTCCTCTACTCTAATTACAGCGCGATCGATGGAAGCTATTGCGCTCCGCGCGATCGCGCTTTCACCCTATACTAAAATAAAATAGCGATCGCTAGAAAACGCGGTAATATACAGAAATACCGCCGTTACACCACGTTTAATGAGTGAATTTAGCAATCGTGTTCAAGAATGGATGCGAGATTTTCCCAGAAAACCAACTCCTACTTATAGCCAGCGACATGAATTTCAGATCCGGCATTGCGGGGTAGAAGAAGTTCGCGTGAGGGGTGGAGGAGAAGAAATCTGGGCTGATGGTATCAATTTGCAAACGGGAGAGTTATTAGAAGCAAAATTTATCGAACATCCTGCCAATAGTCCCTATGTCAATCCCTCAAGCGCCCCGCCCTTTATCCGTAACAAAATCGTTAGTGAGGTAAAGGAAGAGTTTCGACGATATGCCGCTGTAATTAATGATCCGGAAACACCTGTTATCGAACTACAGGTGATTGTTAATATTGAAGAAGCCGTCCCTTTTTTTGAAAGCTTACTGAGTCAGTTTAATCTGCCTGGTAGCGTTATTGTCATGCCCTAACTTATAAGCAGAAATACCCATGGAATACCTCATTACACCACCGGAACCAACCAATTGGCAAATTAATGAGTCTGATTTTTCCCAGCAAATCCAGAAAAAATGGTCAAATATCCAAATTTCACCAACAACTAATCCAGATAGCTATTATGCCATTGAATGTACCATCAAAGTACCAGGAATAGGAGAAAGATTAGATGTAGCTTTACACCGAGATGGACAGGGAATCAGTTTAGATGGTTATTTAGAAGACTGTGCTAGATTCGCAATTTGGTTTCGTTCCCTAGTGCCGCCCACACAACAGTTAGTATTTTACGATCGAGAATACAATTCCCATATTGAGTTACGCGCAGAAACAACTGAGTCAGATATTATCCAGCCATTTTTGGCACTAACCTAGTGATAAATTGCACCCATCGCGATAACCCGACAGAGAATAAATTCTCTGTCTAATAGCTTAAGTCCATTAAAATGGACTAAAAATATAATTCAGTCCTCTTTAGAGGACTTTAGCTGTTAGACAGTGGTTTTAACCACTATCGGGTGATTGCTATCGGGTGATTGCTATCGGGTGATTGCTATCGGGTGATT
>NZ_JAMZMM010000049.1:19829-22740 GCF_024178385.1 Limnofasciculus baicalensis BBK-W-15
TCGGGTGATTGCTATCGGGTGATTGCTATCGGGTGATTGCTATCGGGTGATTGCTATCGGGTGATTGCTGTCGGGTGATTGCTATCGGGTGATTGCTGTCGGGTGATTGCTATCGGATTATTGCTATCGGATTATTGCTGTCGGGTGATTGCTATCGGGTTATTCCAACTACTACAAGTTATCAGTTATATTGCACTTTCCACTATCTCCAATCCAGATCCATTAACTCATTTGTTAAACTAAAGACATTATCACAACCTCCAAGCAGAATGAACACCATTACCATAACAATTTCAGATGAACGTCTGCTGAAACTACAAGCAATTGCTAATCAACTCAATCTATCAATAGAAGATTTAGTTTTCCTAGGTATTGAAAACCTCATCACTCAACCCGAAGCATACCAGCAAAAAGCTACCCAATATCTACTCAACATAAATACTGAACTCGATCCAGAAATAACTAATAAATTTTATACACTCGCCTCACAATGGCAAAGTGAAGTTGAAGGAATATCCTCCACCGCTCAAATGTCTCAACATCCGGCTTACCAAGAAATCATTAGCATGGGAACTAAAATTGTCCCCTTATTGCTATCTGAACTCAAACAAAATCCCCTTTATTGGTTATCAGCATTGAGGGAAATTACAGGTTCAAATCCAATTAAACCAGAACAAAGAGGAAGAGTCAAACAGATGGCTGACGCTTGGCTAGAGTGGGGCAAAAATCAGGGTTACGCAATTTAATTCCATCAGAGAATAGCAGTAATTAGCGACTAATTAGACTCAATAAATCAGTCTGGTTAGAGACTTTTAACAAAGGAGATAAAAGCTGATGAGTAAAAATAACTTACTGGAACTCTTAAAAGCCAATCGCTTAATGGAGACACCACAAGAAATTATGGCTTTTGAAGATACCTTAACTGAACTAGCCAATAATCCTAATGAGGATGATTTAGCCAAATTACATTTAATTTTAGACGATCGGTGTCGAGAACCAGAAATTATGTTTGGGTTAATTCACTTTCTGGAATCTTTTGAAATCAAAAAACAACTTGAGGCATTTATTAGTGTTGTTCCTCAGTTAATGATTACAGCACCCGATTGGACAAGGATTATCCACAACCGGATTTTAAACGATGAACCCGCCTGTAGAATTTATCATGAAATCTTGCATTCTGTGAATCTCCAGAAACCTCATTTCATTTATCATCTTTTAGAAGAAAGTGCCGCAATTCACTTGAAAATCACAGTATCAGTGCGATCGCTGTAAGCTAGAGTAAGGATTGCAATCCCCCTAACCAAGCAATCCCCACCTTCCCTAACCCAAATCTATTGTCCAATCTTCAAATATCAAACCAGGAACCCGTTCAAAATCGCGCCGATTCCGCGTTACCAGAATACCATTACTTGAGATAGCGATCGCAGCAATTCGTAAATCTTGCGTACCAATACGGATTCTTTGACTAACCAATTCTGTGTAACAATCGTAAGCATCCTGGTTAAATTCAAGCACATTGACTTGATTAAAAAAAGCTACACCATCTTGTAATCCTTTGTAAGCCCATAGTTGCCGAGAAGATTGGGAAGATTGCCTCACAAGATTGAGCCATCCTCGCATTTGTTCTTCCACAGAAATAATTGTGATGGCAATATTTTGATTATTAACTCGATTCACTCCTTGTTTCACAAGTGGATGATTGTTTTGCCAAAGTGTCAGATGATCTGTATCTAGTATCCACAAACTCACTCTTTTTTATCCTCCTCATCCATTTTTCGATAGTACTCATCCATTTCCGCATCAAGCTCGTTACGATAACTTTCAATCTCAGCTATCATATCATTAAACAGAGGATTATCCTTATACATTCCCGCCCACTCCATCCAAGGATTTTCCAGTTTAAGCAAAGGTATTTTTTGGACAATAACTTCAGTATTGTCTAACCGCGCTGTCAAAATCTCGTTAATACTTTTCAAAGCAGCTTCCTTCGTAGCTCCAGTCGCTTGGCAATCTGCTAAACCCCATACCGTAGCTTGATAAACCCCCTCTTTTTCCTGTTTTAGGATTACTGAGTAAGTTACTTGAGGCAAGTTTTCCTCTGATACAGTTAATAAAGTGCTTTTCATCATAGATCCTCTCTACTCCTATCCTATTTTATTATAGATCGCCAAGCTATTTCTCTAATTCATAATCAACTGAATCCTTCAACCCCAACTCAGCAAAAGCAGCCAACCGCAACCGACAAGAATCGCAAACCCCACAAGCCAAATCACCACCCGCATAACAAGACCAAGTTTGATCCCAAGGGACACCCAACTTATTGCCCAAATTAATAATTTCAGTTTTCCGCAAATCAATTAGTGGCGCAACAATCTCAATTCCTGCTCCCTCACGCCCCTCTTTTGTCCCCAAATTAAACACCTCCTGCATCGCCCGAATATAGTCTGGACGACAATCTGGATAACCAGAATAATCCAAAGCATTTACCCCCAAATAAACCCGTTGGGCAGCAATAGCTTCAGCATAAGATAGAGCAAAACTCAAAAAAATAGTATTTCTTGCCGGAACATAAGTAATCGGAATATCCTGAGACATCTCATCAACAGAGCGCTCCGTCGGCAAATCTATCTCATCATCCGTCAAAGCAGAGCCACCCCACTGCCTCAAATTAAAAGTAATTACCTGATGTTCAGTTACTCCAGCACCCTTAGCAATTGCCACAGCAGACTTCAGTTCCCGTCTATGGCGCTGTTGGTAGTCAAAGGAAATCGCATAACAGTCACATCCATCTGCCTTAGCCTGATACAAAACCGTGGAGGAGTCCAATCCTCCCGATAACAAAACCACTGCTTTCAAAATCAAAATCCCTCAACTGTGCGAACTTTATTATCCGTAATTGTGTCATTAGAAG
>NZ_JAMZMM010000396.1 GCF_024178385.1 Limnofasciculus baicalensis BBK-W-15
AATGGGAATTGATATGGGTTTGAAAGAATTCTTGACAACTTCTGAGGGTGAAACCGTTGCTATTCCACAGCATTATCGTAAAGCACAGAAGCGTCTCAGAGTCCTCCAAAAACGGGTATCGCGTAGAAAGAAGGGGAGCAACGGTAGGCTTAAAGCCATTAAAAAACTAGGAAAACAGCATAAGAAAGTTGCCGACAAGCGGAAAGATTTTCACTTCAAGACAGCTAATTATCTCCTGTCAAAACATGACGTTATCGCTCATGAGAATTTAAACGTCAAAGGACTTGCTCGTACAAGATTGGCTAAATCTGTCTTGGACGCTGGGTGGTCAAGCTTCCTGTCAATACTGACAAACAAAGCCGTAAACGCTGGTTTGTTGGTTATCCCAGTAAGCGCCCATAATACATCACAGGATTGCTCCAATTGTGGTGAGAAAGTACCCAAGAAACTGCATATTCGGTGGCATGACTGCCCTCATTGTGGTTTTTCTCTTGACCGCGATCATAACGCGGCGATAAATATAAAAAATAGAGCGGTAGGGCATTCCGTTCTTAAAGCCAAACGCCTCCTAAGCGATAGCCGGATTGGTTTGGAAGCCTACACTGTACCTGTACTCAGGTCAGTGTAGGAGCTGTCACAAACTAGAGAAGATATGGCTGCATATCTTGAAGCAGCACTTGAAGATGGAGATCCAGCACTAGTGGTAGCTGCATTAGGAGATATTGCCCGAGCCAAAGGGATGACACATATTACTAGTGAAATGGGGATTGGAAGTGAGAGTCTCGATCGAGCTTTATCGAGGGAAGGTAATCTAGAATTGGCTACTCTGCTCAAGGTTATTCAGGCACTTGGTTTACGTTTGCGGGCTACTCCAATTTGAAATTGCACTGCCTTGTACCCTAAAAGATCTGATCAAACTTGCTACAATTTCGATACCCAGCGAGTAATGCTATAAAAGTAAACGTTAAAGCCAATTGCCGACTAATGTATAAGATGCCCAGTTGTAGGGAGAATCTAAGTAGATATCGAAGAGAGCTTTTTGGGCGAGGTGAAGGGCTTTTGCCGCACTTGTCTGGGGATTTTTTAACTCTTGATATAACTGGACGACTAATTGATTGGTGGGAACGGTTGGAGCTTTCCATAACGTAGAAATGGTACTCCCCGCACCGGATTGGACGGTAAGTCCGGCAAGTCCTAATATGGCTCGATTATCTCCTTGCGCTGTTTCGCAAGCACTCAAAACTAGCAATTCGATCCGGGTACTGCTACTTTGAATTAATTCTTGCAAGTCGTTGGCTTTGATGAGTTCGTTGTAACCGACAATAAAGGTTTCTTCGGGATTGGAACTGAATTGTCCATGAGTGGCGAGGTGAATGGTAGAAAAGTTGTTAAATTGCAGTTGAGTTTGGAGATTTTTTTTCGTGAAGTCTGTGTTTAACAGGATTTCGCTCGCTGCGACTTCTTTTTGAATCGGTTGTAGTTGTTCTTGTTCTATTTTCAAGTTGGGAAAGGAAAATTTTCCCTCCGACGGATATTTTTCAATACCCCCTAGCAAAACTTTCGTGGTTTCTGAGCGGGGTTTAGGCTTGATGAGTTGTAAGCTGGGCGCGATCGCGAGACTGTAGTCTTTTTGTACTAAATATTCCTGTCCGTCGTATAAAACTGCCATGGGAATATTGCGAAGTTCGCCATCGAGGACAAAAACTAAGGTTTCGACTTCATCGCTCTTTTTGAGGGATTCTTCAAGGGGTTGCAAAATCCACCCATAGATTTCTTGCGCGAGTTGGTTGAATTCATCGATATCAACTCCTTGTACGATTAATAAGTTGCGGAGTTGTCGCAGTTTCTTTTTAGCTTCCTGCTGGCTAATTAAAGTCTCGTGATATTTGAGGGATTGGTTGGGAAGTTTGAAGAGGAGTGCGACGCGATCTTCAAGGAGGATAGGATAAATTAAGGCGGCTTTAGTTTGGGTAATTTGTTCGCTGCGATTGGCAATTTGTTCGAGGGGAGAAGTTGAGTTATTCGGTGCTAAATTGCCTAACTGACATCCTAAAAAGTTTTCGAGTTCAGCGAGTTGAAGTTCGTCAATCTGTTTGATGGCTTGTTGGAGATTCTCTGGACTGGGTTCGGATCTTGTCTTTGCGGTTAAAATGAGATTCACAAATTGTCGATAGAAGGGTTCGACATCATCGCGAAAGGAGAATTGAGCATCTTTATTGACGGCGGTTAAGTTTTTGCGGATGGCTTGGAGGGTATTGCTGGCACTTTCGTATGCGGCTTTTGCGCCTTGAAGCTCGGGCTGTTTTTGCTGGTTTAAAATTCGCCCCAGTTGCCATTCCCACTGATACATAATCTCTAGAGAATTAATGTCTCGAGCGAGTTGTAATGCTCGTTGGGTTGCGTCTAATGCTTCGGAATATCGCCCGGTGAGTTCGTACAACCAACCGAGATTACCGATCGCGTAGGCAAGGGCTTGTTTATCGGCTAAGGTTTGCGATTGTTGAATCGAATCTTGTAAAAGTTGTTCGATATTTTGCTCGGAAAGAGGGGAAGATTTAATTCCCAGTTTGAAGGAGAGGGATGCGAGACTGCGGGCATAATTAATTTTAGTATAAATGGCTTCGTGACTGGGGGGTAAATCTGCAATTTTACCCTGAATTTCGAGCAGTTTTAATATCTCCGATCGCACCGCTGGATCTGGCAATCCTCGTTCGATTTCAACCAGCAAACTGAGGCGGTTGAGTTGGGCTTGAAGGGCGGGAAGTTGGGCAGTAGAGTCGGGGTAGCAGGTAGTTGCTTGTTGGTAAAGCCCGATCGCTTGCTGGTAGTATGCGATCGCGCTGGAACTGGAAATAATCTGCGGGGATGTCGTACAATCGGCTGTCGGTGGTGGCATGGAAAAAGGTTTATTGCCGAGGGTTTCAGTGCGATCGCGCTCTCGATTTCCCAACACGCGGGCGACGTTTCCTAAACTCAGAAGGGTAGCGCCTTTGGCTGGCTCAGAGGATAATTGTTGCGCGATTTCCCAATTTTGCTGCAAGATTTCTTTCGCGCTTTCAAAGTTACCCAGCGATCGCAAAATATCGCCAAGGGTTTGCAATCCAGTATGGAGGAGGAAGGAAGGTTGTTGAGGGGGAATAACGGGCGGGTTTGGGTTAGCATCGCAGAGGGCATCGTCCAGTTTTAATGCTTGGGTTGCCGTCTTGCAAGCGCGACGAGAAAGTCCCATGGCCGATAGGGCGCGAGCTTGGTTAATTAGACTGCCCGATATGCCAATTTCATCGCCGCGTTGCCGATAAATTGCCGTTGCTTTCTCCCAGGAATTGAGGGCGCGATCGAATTGTCCCGCTTCGTAAAACAGTCTGCCTTCTTCAATCAGTTGCGGGGCGGTGATGACGCGATCGTTCGGCGTTAATTGATTCCCAGCAGGAAAATTTGCCCAAACGGAAATCGGCATCAAGCTCAAAATTAAAGTTAAGCTTAAACCAACCCCAAAATAAATTAAAATAGACTGTAACTTAAGGAGAAAGATAAGCCGTTTTCTTGCCATGTTTCCCTCCGGGATGAAAGGTTAACGAGGGGAATTCCCCAATCCAAACGAGCGAGAAAGTTGCCCTGCCGCAGTTGTAATCCTAACCCGATCGCGGACAGGGTATTGCGATCTAAAGTCCCCGTTCCCCCACTATTCCAAACGGTGCCAAAATCGAAAAAAGGAATGATTTGAAACACCGTCTGGCGCGACTGCGAATGGTAAAGGGGAAACTGTACTTCCACCGAACCAAACACCCCATTATCGGCGAGCAAGGCATCTTGACGATAGCCGCGAACGCTTCCCCAACCGCCCAGAGCAATTTGTTCAAGGGGTAAAAGGGGGCGATCTGCCAGTTGCAAGCTGCCTCGCAGCAGTAAAATCGTATCGGGCGCGAGAACCCTCAGCCAGCGTGCTTCGCCCTGCCAAGCCAAAAAGCGACTGTCGGGGGCGGTTTCATTAATCGTGGAGTCGAAAGCATCCAATCCGAGGCTAAATTGCGATCGCGCACTCAAAACTTCCTGGTTATCTCGCCGCGAGTATTCCTGAAAAAATCGCAGCACGGAAATTCTCGTCTTTCCCTCATTATCCGCCCCCGCCGCCAAGGGAAAGGGAAAATCGAGCAGGGTGGTTTCGCTCTCTCTGCGCGTCGCTGTTATCCCCACCGCGAACTCTTCAATCGATTGCGCCGAGGCAGTTTGAATTATGGGATGGCGCAGCGTCACGTTGTAATAGCGCCCTCCCGCCGCAATATCGAGGCGATCAAAGGGGCGTTCGATGACGCGGCTCCAAGTCCGACCGTAACTTAAAATCAGGGCAGTATTATCCGGCGCGATCGGGATTTTATACTGGGTATCGAGGGTATGGCTGCCATCGGTATTCGTATAGGCAGCACTGATAACATCGCCCAACCCCAAGAGATTCGCCCAGTTGAGGAACGATTGGCGTTGCATACTACCGACGCTGGGCGAGCGATGGTTATCGATCGCGATTTCCCCATTGAAAGCGGGTTGCTCTTTAACTTTCACCTCGAGGCGATTCTTTCCCGGTTCAACTCCAGCGGACAAATCCGCAGAGATGCTCTCGATGAGAGGATCGATTTGCAGCAGTCGCAGCGCTTCGATTAAACGGTTGCGATTGAGGGGTTTTCCCGTAGCCCTTAAAAGGCGACTGCGAATGTAGTTGGGATTGAGGCGCTCAGTACCAATTACATCAATCTCTTGGGCGCTCAAACCGTTTTCGACAACCTCAATTCTGACAATTCCCCCCTCAATTTGCACCGCTTGCTCGGCAGGAATGTAAACAATCGTTCCTAAATAATCTTGGCTTCCATACAATTCTCGAACGGCATCCTGCGCTTGGATAATGCGATCGAAAGAAACACTTCCGGTAAAGGGAAGCGTGACGCGATCGAAGTCTTCAGCGGTAAAAACCGTACTACCGACAACTTCGTAGCGATCGACTTTGATGGTTTCGGGGGCTGCATCGGGCACAGGTTGGGGGGTTGCTGTCTCTTATACACAGTTGACGCCGCCGACGATCGACTCTGTGGTGTACTTCGTGGTCGTCGCACCCTTCAAAAAAAAATCTACACACATCGCTCCGCACCGCATC
>NZ_JAMZMM010000397.1 GCF_024178385.1 Limnofasciculus baicalensis BBK-W-15
CCATTCCCCTTCTTAAACCTCCACTTCTCGGTGAGTAAGTTTCCAAAGACAACTAGAAATTAAATTAGTTACCACATGAGCCACAATCGGTACGAGTAAGTTACCCGTCACTACAGCACAGAAACCCAGCAACAATCCGACAACCGTTGCCCAAATCACATAAGGCCATTGTTGGGGACTGCTGAGGTGTAAAATGCCAAAGACTAAACTAGAAGTAATAATACCAATGGGATTTAATCCCACGGCTGGTAACATAACTCCCCGAAATAATAATTCTTCACTCATACCAGGGAGCAACCCCAACCAAATAAGATCCGGTAATAATAAGGGCTTGAGTATCATCTGTAAGTATAAGTCAGCACTTTGGCGGTAAGCAGGCCAAAGGCGATAAACTAAACCACTTACACCTGTAACCATCATCCCTATCCCTAATCCTAGGATTAAAGCTTCAGGACTGCTACTTACAGGCAATAGTCTAACTGAGCCAAATTGTAGCCAAAGTTTGGCAATACATAACAATACGACGGCGGTTATCCCCATGGCGACTAGAATTTGGATGCGCGTCAGGGGTTCAATTTCGGGGCGAGAGGGAGGCTGTTTGGTCACTAAAATTATAATAAGCAGCGCAAAGACGACAGAGACGGGCGGAGGGAATCAACACTGATACCAGCGCGATGAGTAACCAATACACCCAATGCCTCTAAATATGATTTTACCCGTATCGCTTTCATACCTAACGGTTCTGGGTAAACTTCCATAGTAGTCTGATTTTCTTCTACTGCAATAATTTGGGCAGATAACTGACTTAAGCTAAGTAAGGCACTGCCACCACAAGCGCTTGCTGGTACAACTATCGCATCTATATCCCTTGCCCAGATATCTCCAGGGGATGGGGAGGTTTGGGGTGGGAGAATAAATTGGGGGGCGCGACTTAATCCTACTAAGACGCAGGGTAAAAAAGTATACCCTAATTCTTCAGCGGCTGAACGAGGTGATAAGTTTGGATCGAGGGGGAGGGGTGACAAAGCAGGTGCGTGGGCACAAGGAATCTGAAAAGTTCGGACAATTAGGTGACTAATTACTGCTTCGGCACCTGCTAAAGGATCGACTCCTTTGCCGTGGCGATAAGCTTGTAGGGCATCGCTACCACAGTCATCCGGGAAACGGACAACAACTGCGATCGCATTTGCTTTTGCTCGATTAATCAGTACCTCAGCGGCTCGTAACAAACTATCTGGATTACCAATTGTACCCCAGCTTGCCCCCGATGGCGCGGTACGGAGTTCTACGTTTAAGGGCGCATCTGTCAGAACGTAATCTGTTAAATTTAGCCCTAATGTTGCTCTTGTGGCATCTGCGGCTTGCAAGTGTCTCAGCCGTAAATCTGGTTCAATTCCCGAATCGAGAATTAATCCCACCCGATTTTGATGGACGGGTTTTAGCCCCCAGCATCCAGCGGCAAATTTGTCAAGTCCATAACCTTCCACATAGAGAGCATTGGGTAAATTCCAATATAATTGGGCACCATTGAGGACATTAGGGTGAGTGATGAGGCGATCGCAAATTTGCGCGATCGCTCTTGCCACGGGCAGCCCATCCCCCGCATAGCCACCAATTGACGCGCCTATTCCTGTAGGAATAATTAAAACAACATTATAGTTATTTGTCATTTGTTATTTGTTATTTGTTATTTGTTTAACGATAGAGCCAACAACAAACAACAGATAACTAACCACTAATGGGAGCATCCCAATTTGGAAGAAATGCAGGTTGTATTCTTGCTCCCCCCTTTGACAAGGCAGGGTTGTTTCATTCTCAAATTTTACGACAGATTGAAATCTGTCGCTACACAGACAAAACCTGCCTTCGCAGGTTAGCGAGTCTTGCATTAGCTTATTAACAAATAAGTTGAACCGCCGAAGGGCGGTTTAGCCAGTGTAGCAACAGGTTTTAACCTGTTGCTGTAGGAGAATGAAACAGCCCTGCTTTGACAAGGGGGGTTGGGGGGGTAAAAACTTTGACAAAAAACGAGTATCTTTGCCAAAGTGGAATCCTCCCACCAATAACTAACCACTAACAGCCGATGACTCTTTAATTACAATAGCTTCCACCATCGCCTTTTGTGCATCGGTATCAACATTCGTAATCGCCCATCGCAGAGGTTCTCCCCGTTTTTGCAATTCACTTTCAATTGCTTGATGGAGTTGATTAGGTGTTTCTTGCAGATCAATTTCGGCGGTGATGAAATGAGTTGTCATTTTAGTTATCCTATCTAGAATTAGTGTATTAGCTGGCAATTATTGGTTTAGGAAATAGAGAGTGACGCAATAAAACACTCCCCACTCCCCATTACCCACTCCCCATTATCAACGACTTGCGGGCAAACCAAATTGACGTTGGTAAACTTCGTCTTCCTTCCCTGTCACAATCTTTAGGTTAGAGCGGGGATAGGCGACACAGAGTAACACATATCCTTCCGCTTGCAAATCTGGACTTACTCCCATACCATCAGTTTGGTCTACGCTTCCTTCTAAAATCTGTGCGGCACAGGTGGTACAGACTCCGGCGTTGCAGGAATTAGGCAATTCGATACCAGCATCAGCAGCAGCTTTGAGAATTTGTTGATCTTCTGGCACTTCTATGGTATGGGTAGTGCCTTCGTGATTGATTTCGACGGTATAAGTATTGGCCATTGGGTGTTTTAAAGTTGAGACTGCCATGATAGTATTAATAGGTCAGTATAAGACATAAAAACCTACCCCCGGACTGGAGGAAAGTTTACGCCTTTCGGAGCCAGTCTCCACTCTACCAAACCATCATAGAAGCTGAGAGCCACTGTCTTTTAAGGGATTGAATGTACTGTAGCAGGCAAGATGCCTGCTCTACAATTTCTATATTAGACGGGAATATTGTTGGGTGCGTTAGTGTAGGGTAACATATTTCAAGCTCTATATTGCCAAAACAAATATCATTAAGTTACAACAGAAGAGACAACCCCTCTCGTCATTACCATGGCATTAGAAGTAATCGCAGCAGAAATCGCCAAATTAGCATTTGGTGCAGTTGTAGAAACAGGTATTGGTAAGTTAACAGAAGGTGCGATAATTAACCTACGTCAGAAGATTAAAGATAAATTTCAAAAAAATCCCGATGCTGAAAAAGCGATTGCATCCGTTGAACAAGGTTCTCTCCCCGATTTAACACGAGTTGCTCAATATTTGCAATACTTCATGGATCATGATACGGCTTTTGCCCAAGAGGTGCAACGGCTGGCTTCTGAAATTAATATTAGTAATGATAATCGCAGTATCCATAATACTAGCGATCGCAGTACCAAAACTGTTCAAGCCAGAGATAACGCTATTGGCGAAATCGGTAAGATTGAAAACCCTGGCGCTGGCACAGTCAACATTGGCGGTACTCACAACCACCACTGACTGCTGGGAGAAAACTGGGGAATACCCCCACAACCCCAAAACATCCCGAATTTTGATGAAATCCGCCCTAGTCTGGATAATTGGCAAGGGCGAGATGCTCAACGGCAAGATATCCGAGAATGGATGGCGAGTGGAAATATTCGCCTGATTGGGATTACGGGTATGGGCGGTTTGGGGAAATCTACCCTCGCGGCGAAAGTTTATCAAGATGATAGCGCCGAATTCAGTAATAAATTTTGGGCAGATGTTAGCCGGGTAGGTTTTACGGAATTGGCGCGGCGAGTTTTGCTGAGGTTGGGGTTATCTCAGGTGGTGGTGGATGGGATTCCAGAAATATCTCTTGTGGATGCTTTGATAAATCATCTGCGGAAAGGGAAGTATTTGCTAATTATTGATAATTTGGAGAGTTGGCTGACAGAAGATGGGCAATGGTTGAATCAGATTTACCAGGAATTTTTCCTGGGTTGGATTGGATGTGGCGGCGAAAGTGTGGTATTGGTGACGACAAGGGAACGTCCAACTTTACCAGAAATTAAGTCTCAGTGGCTACCTTTATCGGGATTATCGCCTGTGGAGGGGGCGGCTTTGTTGCGGGATTTGGGAATTAGGGGCGGTGATGGGGAATTGGAGGAGTTTGCCAAAAACGCGGAAGGGCATCCTCTATTGTTAACTTTGGTAGCGGGTTTTTTGCGAGTAGAGGAAGAGGTAAATCCGCAAATTAGCTATTTGCAGCACTATCCGTTGGCGGATGTATCTAATTTATTAATAGATAAGAATCTGACAGGATTGCATCACGGTAAGGTTGATATCTGGATGCTGCGGATTTTGGAGGCGAGTTTTAGTCGGATTGGGGAGAGGTTACGGGAACTTTTGTTGGGTTTGTGTGTTTATCGGCTTCCTTTTAATGCGGTGATGGCTGGTTTCATTAATTCATCGACTTCGCCCCTACAGATAGAAATAGAATCAGATAATATCAAAATTAAAACCATCGAAAAAGACTTACGACAACTAGCAAAACGTTCCCTATTGCAGGAAGAAAGAGACAAAGACAGGGTACGGTGGTTTCAATTTCAGCCATTTATTCAAGAATACGCCAAGCACAAAGCCGGAGATTTAACCGCAGCGCATCAACGGGCAATTAATTACTATCTTTCAAAGCTCAAATCACCACCTTGGCAGACGGAAGAAGATATAAAAGAATATCTCGAAGTTTTCTATCACTATTGCCAATTGAAAGAGTATATCCCCGCCTTCGATATCCTGCGCCGCTGCGATTATTTTTTAACTTTGCGAGGGGATAGCAATATCAGAGTTGAACTTTATGGGCAGTTAGTGCAAGAATGGAATCTCAGCAAGTTAGAGTGGCAATTTGCAGCATCTCTTACTGATTTGGGCAATGCTTACTATTCTCTAGGGCAATACCAACTAGCCATAGAATACTATCAACAGTCTAAAGAGATATTTGAGGAAATAGGCGATCGCTCTGGTATTGCTAAATCTCTGATGGGTTTGGGCAATGCTTACTATTCCCTAGGGCAATACCAACTAGCGATAGAATACTATCAACAGTCTAAAGAGATAAAAGAGGAAATAGGCGAGCGCTCTGGTATTGCTAATTCTCTGAATAATTTGGGCAGTGCTTACGATTCCCTAGGGCAATACCAACTAGCGATAGAATAC
>NZ_JAMZMM010000050.1 GCF_024178385.1 Limnofasciculus baicalensis BBK-W-15
TGCGGTCGATGATGTTCTACGCCTTGCGTCCTAACCGCCTTGGCGGTTGCTATATATTGCCAAAAAGGTTTTTTTAGCTCAAATCATTCCCCATTCCCTATTCCCCATCTTTACCATCAACTTTGCGTCATTCCTGTCAAGAAATGGGAGGAAGGATAGAGGTAAGGGAGAGAACAAGACTGGGAAATGCTAGAGGTGCTGCCTGATTCGGTTCCGTGAGGATGAGATGGCTGGTATAGCCCGTCGGGGTGGGATTCCGAAAAATATGGAGTTGGCGGTTTTTGACATCGATTACCCAATAGTCAGTAATGCCTGCTTGGGCATAGATTTTGTCTTTCGTTTCGCAGTCATGTTTCAGCGTCGAGTCTGCTACTTCCACGACGAGATAGATATCACTGGGGCGGGGATGTCTTTCGGCGTAATCTAATACCGTTCCTCTAACTATTGCTAAATCGGGTTCCGGTTCCGAAAAATCATCCAGTTGAATGGGATCTTGAGTCCGAATTAAGGGGGTGCTGCCCAGTTTATCGCGCAGCGCATTTGCTAGGAGGTACAGCGAGGTAACATGGGGAGTTCCTTTGGCAGCCATTAGGGTAATTTGTCCGGCAATTAGTTCTGTTCTTTCGTTAGGATGGAGAATTCCCAACTCGCTCAGGCGGTGGTAGTCTTGCACCCTCCAGCGCTTGAGTAAAGTTGGTTCCTGAGTTAAGGTTAGGTTGGGGATGGTGTTTGGGAGAGTCATAGTTATCCAAGATTGAAAGCGGGAACAAACATCAACTTAAGATCTACCTTCTTTGCGCACCTTTGCGCGAACCTTTGCGTTAAAAAAGATTCTGTCCCCTCAACCAATCCTCTTGTCTTTCAAAAGCAAACTCCATCTTAAAAACCGGGAATACTAACCAAAAATCAATTTCAGGCAAATTTTAGGTATATTCCCGATTTTGACAGAGAAAATAGCTCAACGAGGGGGAATATTTTGAAAGAAAAACTCACTGCCCTCAATCCGACTACCTAAAGGACGACTTTGAGGTGACATGCGAATGGAGCTATTAAACGGATTAGGTAAATCCGGTGTCCGAATCAGAGGATCGCTGGAAACCTGCTGATCTAGGACATCATTATAAATCATGTTGATGGTTTTGGCATCCCGTTCAAGTTCCAAATCTGGGAACCCCGCTTTGCCAACCATACCGAAGCCAAACATGTAATTAGCTTGGCGAAACAGGCTACGGTTGTGATAAAAGTCTCCAGAATCATTGAAAAAGGCTCGTACAAACGTATTTGGAATAGTTTGGACACGGATTGGCTGAAAGTCTGATTCGTCTTTATCTGCCATGGCGGGAGTCGCCAATATGGGAATAGCAGCAGCGACAACTGCCAAACCGAAAATCTTCGTTAATTGCATTTCGATCATCCTCACCCTCAATTTTTCTCAATCATAATCTACAATGCACGATAGCTTATTGATATTATGCGATCGCTCATTGTTGCAAGTCTCTACCCAAATGATTGACAAACCTGAACACTCAGCCTCTGATTTAACGTCTGTGCGCCACTTCTTGCTGGATTTATTGTGCCAACTGGCTTACAAAGAAGGGGATTTTGTCCTCTCCTCTGGACAGAAAAGTTCTTACTATATCAATGGGAAACTGGTAACACTCCATCCCCAAGGGGCATTAGCGATTGGAAGGTTACTCTTCTCTATGCTACCCACTAATACAGAGGCGGTAGCGGGCTTGACATTGGGAGCTGATCCAATTGTAACCGCAGTTAGTGTAGTTTCTGCCTTGGAAAATCGACCGATTCCAGCTCTAATTATTCGCAAAGAGGCAAAGGGGCATGGGACAATGGCATATATTGAAGGACCGACTCTCTCTGAGGGAGCAAAGGTGGTTGTGTTGGAAGATGTGGTTACCACTGGGCAATCTGCGATGAAAGCGGTGAATCGTCTCAAAGCTGCGGGGTATCAAGTGGAGTCGGTTTTGGCACTAGTTGATAGACAGCAAGGTGGTGCTGAATTGTACGCATCAGAAGGTTTGCAATTTCAGCCATTGTTTACTATTGCTGATTTGCAAGCCTATGTTAAAAGGGAATAGGGAATAGGGAGTGGGGAGTGGGGAGTGGGGAAGAGAGTTTTGAGTTTTGAGTTTTGAGTTTTCAATTAAAACTCAAAACTGAGAAGTATTCCGGAGAGTGGATAGTGGGGGGGGCAGGGGGAAACGATTTTTTTATTTAATCTTTCATAATTCATCCTTCATAATTCATACTTCATCCTTGTCAAGAGTTTCAATCAGCAAATCCATTTGCTCCTGTCGCTGAGTGAGAAATGCTTCACATTGACGGAGGTACTCGACAGCAGTGGAAAATTGTTCAAAAACTTCTGCTAATTCTAGTTCCCCACTTTCTATTTGCTTGACAATTCTTTCAACTTGAGCAACGGTTGCTTCATACTTCCAGGAGTCGGGGAGGTTGATTTCAGCTAGATTTGGCTCGGAGCGAGTCATAGATTTAATCATGATGGAGGAAAGATTAGTGATATCCAGATGTCTCAATTAATATAATAATAGATTAGCATGTTACCCGGATTGGGCTGCAGCCCAATTCTGGGCGATTGAATCAAGAAACTAGCGTTAGCTATGGGATAGCCTAGCTCATCCCATCTCATCAATCTAAAATGAAAATATTGAAAATCTGTTTAGCCATCGTCGTTTTAGTCCTAGCATTTTACTTTAGGACTCCTTTATTAGCAAGTTTAAGACCTTTTGTCTTTTGGGGTATTATTGTATTTAGTTTGGGGTTGATCGCCGTTGAGATTCCAGTACTCAAAGATAATTCTATTACCAGACAATCCCTAATTAGTTTTTTGATATTAACAGTCACTGCTTTTAGTATGTCTGCTACTGTGGCTCGTGAAGTTAAGTTCAATTCAACTAAGAATGCAGTATTAAGCCAAGAAGCTAAGAAACTAGAACACCTCGGACAGCATTTTATTATTGGCTATAGAGATTTTGATGAAATTAAAACTCTAGTCTCTAAAAGAGCAATAGGTGGAATATTTATCACTGCCAGAAATATCAAGCATAAAACCAAAGAAGATATTAAAAAAGAAATTAAATCCTTACAAGCAATTCGTGCCAGTCAGGGGTTATTGCCGTTATGGATAGCCACGGATCAAGAAGGGGGAATTGTCTCTCGATTATCTCCTCCCCTGACTCAATTACCTCCCTTATCAACATTTGTGGAAGGGAAGGGAAAAATAGAGGTAAATAAAAAGGTAGTGGTTGAGTATGCCAGGATTCATGGACAGGAATTGTCTGAGCTTGGCGTGAATCTAAATTTTGCGCCAGTGGTGGACTTAAATAAAGGAGTTATCAATCCGAAGGATAAGTATTCCAAGATTTATCAACGGGCAATATCGGCTGATAAAAATGTAGTGGCTAAGGTGGGTTTGTGGTATTGTCAAACCTTGGAAATCTATCGGGTTAATTGTACTATCAAACATTTTCCTGGATTGGGAGGAGTTTATGCCGATACTCATCTTCAACATGCTGATTTGAATACTTCGGTGCAGGATTTAACTCGTGAAGATTGGGTGCCATTTCGGGAAGTTATGAGTAATTCAGGTGGATTTACTATGTTGGGACATGTTAAATTGACAGGAGTAGATAGGGATACTCCTGTCTCGTTTTCCAAACAGGTGGTGACGGGGATTATTAGGAATAGTTGGCAGTATGATGGTATTTTAATTACTGATGATTTTAGTATGGAGCCTGTCTATGGGAGTGGTGATGGGTTGGAAGGTGCTACTGTGAAGGCAATGAATGCTGGGGTTGATTTAATTTTGATTGCTTACGACACAGATTTATATTACTCAGCGATGAATGCTTTGCTAAATGCAGAAGTAGGAGGTAAATTAGATCGTGAAATGCTATCGAAAAGTCAGAAAAGATTAGATTCTGGTTTACAGGGGCTTAGGGGCTAATAATTGTAACTTTGCCAAGATTTCCAGGCAATATAAATTGCCAATATCCCTAGCAGGGTGCGAAATGCTAGGCTAATAACTTTATCTGATAACTTAGGTAATATACGAGTGCTAATCTGCGCTCCCATTAAGCCACCGATACCCAGAATTACACCATCAATAAATAAGATATTACCATTAATAGCCTGACCAATACAAGCAGAAATAGCGGTAATTACAACAACGCCTAAACTGGTTTGAATGGCGACTTTAATTGGCTCTTCTAGTAGCAACATTTGCAGGGGAACCATAATTACACCGCCACCAACACCAAATAATCCTGCTAAGATTCCGGCGGCACTTCCTGTCCATAGTCTTGCAAAAGTTGAGTTGAGGTTTAGATTTTTTTCTCTCAATTTATTAGTAATCAGCCGTTGGCGTAAATCTAGCAAATAAATATTGGAAATTAACAATAACCCAAAGAGTATTAATAGAATATAGTCGGGGATTTTGTCGGATAAAAATACCCCAAGTTGAGCTGTAATTACTGCTGGGGAACCAAGGGCAATGACGCGGTTAAAATCAAAGTTCCCCATGCGCCAATTCTGGATGCTACCAGAAATAGAAGTAATTAAAATAGCAAGGCTACTGGTAGCAACTGCTTGGATTGGTTGATAACCCATTGCTACTAAAAAAGGCACTAACACCGTGCCACCGCCAATGCCTAAAAATCCTGCTAGCACCCCAGAAAATAGTCCGGCAACGGAGAGAATCAACCAATGAAGGTAAATCATTAATAAGTTTATTTGTTGGATATTGCCTATTTTACTAACAAAGTTCAGTAGTGCAGAAATTCAGGATCGAATTGTTATTGGCAATGCGTAATCTGCCACATTAACAAAAGCATATAAGCTGTAAAATAGCAACCCAGAAATAGCAACCACAATCCAGACACGGGGATGGGGGGAAGGCATCAGGGTTTCTCGTACCCACATTGAGGCGGCTGCGCCGATCGCAAAACTCGAACTCAGTGCGAGGTATTGCCAATCTGGTTGACGTATCCAGCTCAAAAATAAAAACAATGTCAATAATACCATCACACACTCGATGGACTCGGGTGGATTGTGCTGGGTGGAAAACATGAGAGTGCGCCACCAAAATTGCCAATGTCTCATTTATTGATTCCTTACCTTAGCTCTATTTGTTAGCATAGAGTAGCACTCCTAATTTTACTAGCCTTTTCATAGCTACTAGTAGTAGATCAAAACTCTAAGCGGAAAATATATCTTCACTACTATCTATTAATTAAATAGGAATGCTATTCTCGATCGGATAGATGATTATGTTCCTGCAAAGAAATTAAAGCCTCTTGGGTTGTAATTTGGGGAAATTTATTGTAGAATCGACTAACGCTGAGAAAAATATCGGGAGTCTGCAAAATCACTAACCGATCGCACCAACTTTCCATCCACTCGATTAACCCCTCTGGAGCAACTGGCGCACAAATCCAAATCTGTGCTGGATGATGGGTTTTCAATGCTTGGGCTGCTGCTGCTATCGTCATGCCAGTGGCAATTCCATCATCGACTAGGAGTGCGAGTTTTCCTTGGGGATTTATTTTCGGACAACCAATAGCAAATTCTAGCTCCTGGGCATTAGCTTTTTCTCTAGCCCGCTCTAGTGCTGTTTGTCGCCAAGCTAAATTTGCACCTCCCGATAGCTTTTGGTTGGACCAAAGCACATTTCCCTCTGATGTTACAGCACCAAGTGCCAATTCTGGGTTTTGGATGGTGGTAATTTTTTTAGCAACAATTATATTTAAAGGACAACCCAAGTGATGGGCTATCGGTGCTGCAACGGGAATACCACCGCGTGGGAGTGCATAGACAATTCGCGGCAGAAGACTGATTTCCTCCTCGGCGGTGAGGGTAAGGAGTCGTTGAGCGAGTTGCTCACCCGCATCGGCGCGATCGCAAAACAGCGGAGTAGATAACATAAGTTTACGACTCTTTTTTGCTAAAAAATGACTAACCCTGACATAAGTTGAGTCATTTCTTACGGTCTGCTAGTCTCTAGCAGTATATCACCTTCTGGAAATCTGGCTCGGCTAAGTCTTATCCCGAGCATTGGCTACCGGAGATGAGGATGGGCAGCGGTTTCCATCTGCGTCAACTAAAAAGCATTTAGCACCATTAACGCTATTTTCTGAATTATTATTTTCATTTCTTGTTGTTTTCTGACATAAACTCTCCAAATTAACTATTTCACCATTTTCAGTTTCCATATAGCAAACTAAATTGTTAGTTTCTGATTGAGAATTAATTGCCAATTGGGGTTTGTTTACTGGAATTGGGTTGCTTAAACTAATTCCAGGCACGAATAGAATTACTAGAGTAGATTTTGCTGCAATTAAGCGAAATAAGTTGTTCATAGTACCTCACAATTCATCTCAATGCTGAAGGTTTAAACTTGAAGTATTCAGTTGACTAAACCAATTTGCATTAGTGCTTGAGTTGTTATCCCTAAACCGAGTAAAGAAACACATAAAGCACTGACAGCAGGTAAAACTTTAACAAAGCGAAGTTGGGTAGGGAATTTTTGGAACAATTGTTTGGCATAAACCAGTAATAAGCCAATAAGTGTTAGTACTACTGCTAATCCTAAACTAAATGACAATACTAGTACTAATCCTAAACCAATATGACCTAATGCGATCGCAGAAAGTAGCAGTACTAATGCTGAAGGACAAGGTAAAATTCCCCCGGATATTCCTAATGCTAGTAAGCTGCGCCAGGTGATACCATCTGCACTAGGGGGTAGGTGGGAATGAGTGTCATGGCTATGTTCATCTTCATGATGATGGTGATGAGAATCTTCGTGATGATGGTGATGAGAATCTTCGTGATGATGATGATGGGAATCTTCGTGATGGTGAGGATGGGAATCTTCGTGATGGTGATGATGATTTTCCTGATTTACCCAGGGTAATTTACGGAAAAGCTGAAAATTACCGAGGCGGTTAATCAAGAGATTTAGTCCAATGCCAACTACCATTAAACCAGAAAGGAGACTTAGCCAAGGATATAACTCTTCGGCTAGGATATATTGAGAAGCAAAAAGGGTAACTAATCCCAGGGCAAATACGCCAATTGTATGGGTAATTGTGGTAGTTAAGCCTAAAAATATGGCATGTTGGGGAGTAGCGCGGGAACCTACCAAATAAGCACCAACTATAGTTTTACCATGACCGGGTGACATCGCGTGGGTTCCGCCCCAGATGAAAGCACCTGTAATGCCAATTAAAAAACTTCCTGCCAACCAATTAGCTACACCTGGTAGTAAAGAAAGATCTCGATTTTCTGGACTAAATATATGGTTTTGTGTTTGTCCAGAATATAAAATTGTCGCTAAACAACGAGCAGTTTGTACTCCCGGCAAGAACAAATCGTAGTGAATTTTTAATCCTTTTACAGGATTAGACCAGGTATAGTCCAAAAGTATGGTACTGTGGGTATTGACAGACGTTGACAAATTTGAGGGTAAGGCTGATGTATCTGAGAGTGTCAGGGTAAGGCTACCAGGATTTTTTTTGTCATCAGTGAGACGAATGCGATCGCGAAAAAAGTTTTCTAATTCTATTTGATGTTGACTAAACTCATCAGCAGCAAGTTGCTTATCCTTATTTTCATCAGCAAAAGCTACTAATCCCGTCGGAAAAGTAAGAGTAATTTTGCTATCTTTCTCGCCAACGATAATTTCCGCCACTGACAAATCAGCCCAATGGGCGTGACTGGGTATGGTAATCAATAGGGAGAGTAGCAGAGAGCCTAGGAAGGAAAAGATACTCATTCTGCTATATCTGGACCACTTTT
The DNA here is from genome assembly GCF_024178385.1 of Limnofasciculus baicalensis BBK-W-15. Classification (GTDB taxonomy): domain Bacteria; phylum Cyanobacteriota; class Cyanobacteriia; order Cyanobacteriales; family Coleofasciculaceae; genus Limnofasciculus; species Limnofasciculus baicalensis. The sequence goes on from NZ_JAMZMM010000050.1 coordinate 7,834, forward strand.
TGTTCATGATTTCACCTCATAGTGGGAGTGGGGAGTGGGCTAATTGAAAATAGGCTTCTGCTTGCTGTTGATTACCCAATTTAACGGCAATATTTCCGGCGCGGTAAAACATCCCAGTATCGCGGATACCCCAACGAAGTGCTTCCGTCATTACTTGTTGTGCTTCTGCCCAACGATTGGCACTTGTTAGCGCCCAAGCGAAGGTATCTAATGTTTCTGCATCGCGGCGCACTTTTACTTCCGCCTCCATTAAAGAAAGTGCTTCCGCTGTATATTTAGACTCGCCAGTTTCTAATAACAAACGGGCTAATTCTCGCCGATGTCCAAATGAATTGACATCTAAATGTTGTCGTAGTAATACTTCTGCTTTTTGCCATGCCTCCTTTGCCCCTGCGGTATCACCTTGTAAAGCTTTGACTCGATACAAACCATGGAAAGCGATATGATCGAATATATTCGGATAAGCAGGTGAAACGAAAACTTGAGAGTAATATTTCTCTGCTTCTCGATAATGTCCGAGGCGAGTTTCTAACTCAGCTAAATTCACTAAAGCCTGGGGATAGCGGGGCGAAATCTGGAGAGATTCGCGATATAATTGAGCGGCTAATTGATAATTTCCTCTTTTAAAGTAAAATCGACCAAACATAGTCCGCACCCAAGCTGAACTTCCTGATTCTCCGGGTTCTTCTGTCCCTAATGCCTGTTGGAAATCTTCTATTGTCGCTTCATCTTTTCCTTGAGCTTGATTTACCAAAGCACGTAAACTTAAAGAACCAATAGTGGGAATTTGCTTAACCAATTGCTCCGCTGCTTTGGCGGCTAAATCCACCTTCCCGATAGCTAAATTAGACGTAACTAAAAGTGAAAGTGCATCTTCATTGTTTGGTTTCTCCTTTAGTACCTTTTCCGCCAAACTAATCGAATTAGTAAAATCATGTTTCGCTTCCGCTACTCTCGCCAGTGCCAAAATAGCGCTATGATTATGAAAAGGCAAATTAGTTAGGGATACCTTGGCTGTTTGTTCTGCTAATAAATACCAATTTACATCTCCAGTAGCACGAGCCATTTTCAGATAAACTTTCGCCAATGCAGCCCTATCCAATCCATCATTAGGATGATAACTAATCCGCTCTTGATAGAACTTAATTTCCCGATTTAAAGTCTGAGTTACACTACCCGACGAGACTTTTTCAAAACGATAGCGATAGGCAGAATTAACGCCATTATTTTCATTGTACAATCGCCAAACACTAGGCAAAGTAACCGAGATACCAATAACAGATATTGCTATTGATAATAATAGTAAAAAACTTTTCCTACTGTTTTGGGGAGTAGGGAGTGTCACAGCGGATGCCGTATCAGGGGGTGGAGAATCAATCATGGCTAATAGCTAATGGTTAATCGCTAATCGCTAATCGCTAATTATTAATGACAAACAACCAATAACAAAAAACAAACAACAAAAAACCAATAACCAACAACCAACACAGGACTTACGCAGCGACGCTATTCATAGTGTGGATGGTGCGTTAGCAAAGCATAACGCACCCTACAGATAGATGCTTTGCGTAAGTCCTACAACAACAAAAAACGAATAACCAACAACCAACAACCAACGACAAAAAACTAATTAGGTAAAGCCAAATAAGGGAAAGAAGAAACTAAAGGTTTATGCCCTTGAGAAGGATTCCCAGGCGTACCTTCATAAGACACATTATCGCTCAATGGTTGACCAGCCACGACACTTAAAGTAACATCAATCGCATCATCTTTTAGCAAGCGCCCCGTAATCGGACTACCCTGAGCATTAACCGCATCAGGAGTAGCGCGATATCCACTAACTTTTGTCGTATCAATCCGCATCACATCTGGTAAAAAAGCACCCAATAAAGCATTCGCCCGACTATCGCTATTACCAAACTTAACTAGCGTATTTTTCGCTTCAGCCACAATCGGCCCCGCAATATTTGCCGCTGGTTGTTGCCCTGCCAAAGCCGCCGCTTCAAAATCTGGGCCAACACTATTTAAAGCATTAAGTAAATCATTAGTAACAACTAACCCTTCATTAATTGCGGGACGTGCTAATCGTTCAACTTGATTAAATTTACCATTAGCACCTGGTACAGAAATAGTTTCCCAAACATCAAATATTTTAGCAGAAGTCGCCCCTTGTAATAATTTACTTGGCACGCGGACAACAATAGTATTGACGTTGTAACCTTTAGCAAAATCAACCGCTTGGTTAACTGGACGAAAACCCACTTGTGGTCCAATTCCCAGTGCGCCAGCGCGGACTCTAAAATATTGTTCCACATCAAAGAAAAAGGGATCTTCTCGCAATCCAGCAAACACTGCTAGCTGAGATTCTCCTAAAGATATTTGGTTAATTTTTGGGGAACTATTGGGGTTAGCACCGAGGGGAGTTGTTTTGCCTGTAGCAGCAATTGTGTTGCCATCGCGAATTGCTGTTACTTTGATTTCTTGTTCCTTATTACTATTAGGAGAACCAAATTCAAAGCGGAGAGTGACATCAGGTTTTCCAGTGGGTGTTCCATCATTATTACTAACGCGACTTATGTTAAATTCATAACGCGCTCTGGTACTAAAGTAATATTGTTGACGGGCTACCGAGCGCGGATTTGTATTCATCACCAATATTAAATCCCCATCCTTGGCTGAGGGGTTTTGATCTTTTTCCCGAAACACGTACAAATCGGTTAAATTTAGATTCCGCCCTTTGGTATCTACTTCCCCATCATCGTGATCTGATGCTTTGATTGCAGTGCCGAAGGTGAGGGAAGCTATCGCACCTATTCCAAATATTAATAGGAATCCCAGGATAACTGGAAATACTCTGTTTTTAGGGTTCGCTTTTAATAAGGCGAGCTTTAGTATTGATGATTCCTGAGATTGTTGAGGTGATTTTGTTGTAGTTTCCGGCATTTTTGTTGCTCCCATAAATCAAATGGATTGTTCTGTTTTAGAGACAGGCAAGATGCCTGTTCTACGCTGGAATAAAATAGGTTTATGCTACTCCTAGCCTCTAGTCCTTTTTAGAGATACTGTGCCTAAAATACCAATGGCTAAGATACCTAATATTGAGGAAGGTTCGGGAATGTTTTGAGGTGTGGCTTGGACTCCGGTGAGAGAAATTGTATATTTGCCACGGGTAGTATTAGTACCTTGAAATCCAATTAGAGGCGAATCTCCACCAGCGCCAGTTGCTCCAAATATTTCAGTTGAAGGTTGTGTCGGGAAAATATCCCCACCCATACTAAATGGATTGTAACCAGAACTGGATATAGCTAAGAAGTAAAAACCAGATTCTGTTGGTGAAAAACCGCCGGAAGGTAGAGTGGGTTGTGGGGAACCAAAACTATCATCATTAGCGTAAATTCCCTTACCAAATGCGTCAAACAGAAATAACTGGGGATCGGCAATTAAATCTGTGGGGGAACCTAACAAATCGTCACTGGGAATACCAATAATTGTATCGAGATTGATAGTCGTTGCGGAAAAAGTCTGACCACCAGTGAGAAAGATTTTGAAGATATCCGCATCTCCATCAATTATCCCAGAAATTGAGGTGAGTGACTCCATACCGGAGGAAATAAATGCTGCTGTATTGAGAGTCTCACCAGCATCACTAGCCTCAGTAAAACTAATAGCTTGTGCCTGACCGCAAGACAGTGTTACCATTAGCAATGGTAGAACTGTCGTCCGCGCAATATTTTTCATCGGGGACATTTCCAGTAACCTTGTACAATTAGCGATGCGCTCTTAGTCAGCGCTTCAGCACCTTACTGCTTGTAGTAGGCGCTTGGGCACCTTACCCAACCAACAATAATTAGCCGCTCCATCGTCAATCTACAGAGGTATACGTTGATGAATCTAAATTGGATCTATCCGAGAAAAAAATTTTTGGTATAGCAAGGGACTAGGGGCTTTCTTGCTAGGGGCTAGGGGAAGATGGGAATGACATCAAGGGTTTCAGTAATTTAGAATGTCCTAACCGCCTTGGCGGTTGCTATACAAGGCTTAAAATTATGTCTGACGGAGAACAACTTAACCTGTTTAATCAGTCAGGGTGGAGTGAATTAACACAAAATCCCTCTCAGATTCAACTAATTCCCACCCATGGTAAAATTCCTATTCCTCCTGGTACTTACGACACCATGGATTCCCTAGCTACACATTGCCATAGTTGTCGGCGCTGTGAATTAGGTGCGACTCGCACTAATGCTGTAGTTGGTAGGGGAAATCTTAATGCTTCGATTATGATTATTGGGGAAGCGCCGGGTCAAAATGAAGATGAGACGGGTTTGCCTTTTGTGGGGAAGGCGGGACAATTACTAGAGAAGATTTTGGCATCTGTGAAATTGGCTAGCGATGGCGATGTCTATATCTGTAATATCGTCAAGTGCCGCCCACCGGAAAATCGAGTTCCTACTGCGGCAGAAATTACCGCTTGCAAACCTTATTTATTAGAACAAATTCGCTTAGTAGATCCGAAAATTATTTTACTTACTGGTGCTACAGCAGTCAAAGGATTGCTAGGAGATAATCGCGGTATTACTAAAATTCGGGGGACTTGGATAGAATGGGAAGGGCGTTTGTGTATGCCTATTTTACATCCTGCTTATTTATTGAGAAATCCGTCGCGGGCACAGGGGAGTCCAAAGTGGTTGATGTGGCAGGATATTCAGGCGGTGCGGGGTAAATTGGATGAGATTTTGTGAATGGGAAAATGGGAAATGGGAAGGGGAGGTGTATAGTGAGTAAGAGAGTCAGCAACCGAAACTTGATGATTATAAAACGTGAAATTTATCTTAATGCCAAGCCTAGTATTTTGCATCAATTTCTTGTCCCTCTGAGAAATCGTGCTGTGAGGGTTTAACTCAAAACTTACAACTCTTCCCCATTCCCTGATTTATGAAGTTGATTACTCAATCTCATCAGGATTAATCCCTTGAGAGCGCAAGTAAGCCGCCAATTTATCTGCCCGCAGACTTTCTTGTTCAGCTCGCAGACTTTCTTGTTCCACTCTCTGACGCTCTTCTTCCAACCTTTCTACACCCCACAAGAGCAAATTTCCCCCTTCATCCCACCACCGCAACCAATAACCAAATCGCCCTTCTTTCTCCCCTCGCCATGTGCCTAAAAATAACTCCATTTCCGCAATCCAGTGCTTTCCTTCAAAATTAGGTAATTCCAATTCATATCGTTGCTCTTGTAAGCGATAAACTTCCAACAATCCCGTCTCTCCAGAGAAGATAACATAAGTAGGAACTTTCAGGATTTGTTCGTAAAAAAACCACTTTTCTACCGGATGAATCCGTTTAACTGAATATTCTTCCCCCTCCTTATGTGATAAGAATTCCATCACAATAGCGGGAGTTTCTCCTTCTAAATTAGGTGTATAACTTTTACGGTCATTGATGCGATTAGAAACCCCATCGCATCCACTGGCTAACTCTTGTATTGAATTGACATAAAACCAATCAGGTGCTTTGATTTCCAATTCATTATTTACCGTAGCACAAATACCTAAATTGCCACCAATCAACATTTCTGGTTTGATATACCCCATCAATTCCAGAGTTTCGCGCAATGCTCCGGCAATCAAAGGTTGACCAGTATTTTGCACAGGCTCTTCTTCTAATTTAAAGTTATCAGGTAGTTTGTCCCAGGTGATGGTGGGTTTTGGTGTTAGTCTGATTAATTTTTCTTGGGCGATAACCATAACTTTACCAAGGGCTATTTTATATTTTTATTTTAATCTCAATTGCCATGGATTTTTACATGGGGTAGGAAATTTATTTTTTATGGCAACAAGTTTATTGTGACAATCTGTTAATGGGTAATTATCCCAAAACGGTGTATGTGTCATTGCCCGAATCACCTATCATCTCATTATTACCTTCTTTGGGAGTGCAGATGCGATCGCAAAACGGCGGAGTATATAACATGGTTTCCTCATTTAGTGGTGTTACCGGATTTGCTGACAGTGAGGGCGAGTGGGGTGAAGGGAAATCCGGATAGTACGTTGCAAGTTCTGACTTAAGCAATATTTATCGTATCTAGACAGAATTTCTCAGCCATTTGGCTGAACACAGTAAAACGAAGGAAGGTTATCCTTGGAGTAGGGAATAGTAATATCTTTACAGAGAGTTAAAAAGTTTGGCACTTTCAGGGTGAGTTTGCCATCAACTACCTTAAACCGGAGAATTAAGACGTGACAGACTCGAATAGCCTAATTAAAATTTCAGGTTGTGATAACTCCCAACGGATTGGGGATGTGATTTTTGTTCACGGATTGGGTGGTGATGCCATCAGTACGTGGCATCCGCAGGAGAAGCAAGATTGGGAAAATTGCTGGTTGGGTTGGTTGGGTAAAGAGGAGTTAAACCTTGGTATTTGGTCTTTTGGGTATGAGGCGGAACCTTTTGCATGGAAAGGTAAAGCGATGCCGCTGTTCGATCAAGCCAGCAATTTACTCGATTGGATGGAAAACCGTTATATTGGTGAGCGTCCATTAATATTTGTTACCCATAGTATGGGGGGACTCTTAGTCAAAGAGATGCTTCGCACTGCTCAAAATTTCAAAAAGCAAGAAATTATTGAGCAAACTAAAGGTATTGTGTTTCTGGCTACGCCACACACTGGTTCTAATTTAGCAAAATTAATCGATAAGATTGGCACTCTGACGCGAACAAATATCAACGTTGAGGAACTCAAAGCACACGCACCTGAGTTGCGTAAACTCAACGAATGGTATCGGCAAAACGTTGACGATTTGGAAATTGCGACAAAAGTCTATTATGAGACGCAACCTGTGTATGGAATTTTGGTGGTAGACCAAGATAGTGCTAATCCTGGCATTAAAGACGTACAACCTGTGGCGATTCCAGGTAACCATATTTCCATAGTTAAACCAGAATCACCAGATAGTCAGGTATATCTTGGTGTAAAAAAAATTATTATACAGCAGTGTTTGAAACCTGCTCTGCAACCACTTCAATTACCAGATCAAGTAGACCATTATCAGACTCAAAAAGTTGCAATAACTACTGATAATAGAACTGGTGGTGTTTATTTTGCGGATAAAGCTACCATCAAGGATGATGTTGTTGGTAGAGATCAGTATAAATTCGGTAAATAAGCCTGACATCAATTTCATCAGTATACCCAGCCAGCTAAATAAATCTGGTAAATTAATCTACTAATAAGTTAAAAGAGACTAGAGGAAATGAGTGATAATCCAGAAATAAAATCGCCAGATCAAGATCAGCACGATCGAGATCCAAAGCCAAGTAATGAAAAACAGAATCAGTCTCCTAAAAACGAAGAACATCATCGCCACAGTTCAAAAAATAATTTTTTCAAGAACTTTCTAGGCAAAGACATAAGTGACAACCTAGGTGGTGTAAATATTTTCAATATCACTGATAACCGTAGTGGTGGTGCTTATTTTGCCGATCAAGTAGATGTTGTAGGCGATGTAGTAGGTGTTAACCAGACAAAATGGAATACTGGTTCAACTAAACACAACTTTTTGAATTATGTAGCTGGACAAATATCAAATGAACAGATTACCAAGATTAGCAGTGTCTATATTCAACCGGATAGCTATGCACAAGCACAACGCATCTTAAAAGAGAAGCATATCCTAATCTTATGGGGAGATTCAAAATTCGGCAAACGGACTACGGCAATTCATCTGCTACTTTCAGTTTTACAGACTGAAGAGATTTTTGTAATTGACCCAAGTCTACAAGATTTCAGTTCGTTTCCATCTGAAACTAACCAGAGATACCTTGCATCTGATCGTTCTGGTAAACTCAATAGCTATACTTTAAATGGTCTGAGTCAGCAACTAAAAAAACAAGACAGTTATCTCATCATCACTGTGGATAGTCTTATGCGTCTCTCCCAAGATGATTTAAGTGAGTATATTGTCAAATTTCATCACCTACCTACGAGTGAAGCACTGCTAGAGAAACATCTAGAATGGTATTTGAAAGACCAAGTACAGCTTAATAGCAATTACGATCCAATTCAGGAAGATTCTGTACGTGAACTACTCACTCATAAACTTTTGCCTGGTGATATAGATAAATTAGCACAACTTCTGGCTAAAGTTACTATAAATGAACTTGATCTTGAGCAAGCATTAGCAAGTTTTGATGTACATGTGCAAGAAAAAGTTGAATCTTGGTTTGGAGAACATCAAAATTTAACTCAACGTGTCTTTATCATTGCTTTAGCAGTGCTTAATGGAGGTGCATATCAAAATGTTCTCAAAGCAAGTCAAGATTTGGAATCTGTCATCAACCCACCACCAGAGAAAGATAAGGAAAAAGAAGACATATCTAAGTCTGAACCATTATTTAATACACCACGAAGCCAATTAGTAAAAGCAGTTGGAGCAAAATTGGTTCAGAGTTCTGAAGAAACTGAATTTGGAAATAGCCCAGTTGAAAGAATCGAGTTTGACAATGATAAATGGCAATTTGCCGTGTTATCTTATATGTGGCAGGAGTACGATCGCTTACGAGAACCACTCCTGGAATGGTTATATAAACTAGGTTTTCATGATAATTGGGATGTGCGAGTTAGAGTAGCATATGCAGTTGGTGAATTAAGTAAATATGCTTTTAGCTTTGTTTGCGAAAAGGTTTTATTGCCTTGGGGAAAATCTGACCAGCAATATGTAAGAGCATTAGTAGCAAGATCTTTAATTTCTCCTGTGTCTGAAGGTAATCTGGCTCCCCAGGTACTGGGGTTACTGAATTACTGGAGAACTTTAGATAACCGATACTTATCTTGGACAGCTATATATGCCTATTGGGCTTACGGAAAATTTTTTCCTGATATTGCGCTGCGCAAACTATTAGAAATTGCTACATTTGAAGAGGAATCAGAGGACAACCAAAAAAGTGAAGAATTATCCTGGCTATTCTTTAATACGGCAGCCCTGGCTGTAGACACTCTTTTTTGGGCTGGGCAGTATTTTGCAGTTCTGGAAACACTTCAAGTTTGGACAGCCAACCCACAGACAAAAAACGGTTTGACACTATTTTCTAAAATATTAGGAGTAGGTGATAATGACAAGTCACAAAATAACTTTGATCCACCCAAAGATGCCGAAAACAAAAAATTAACACGTATATTTGGCTTGTTTGTTTTTGTATTTTTTATATGTGAATCAAAAACTTCTACAGACTCTTATCAAAAAGAATTGCCTACATTACTTTGGCTGATTATAGAAGAAACTAGACGTAGTAAGGAGGATACTAACACAGAGCAAGTAGCATTATATGAAGACATCATAACCTGCTTAATCCAACGGGTTTTAAATGAAAAAGATGCACGGGAAGCAATGCTGGATACTATCAAAAACTGGCTCGATCTTGTAGAGGAAAATCGTCAACTTTATCCAGTAGTTGGAATGCTAATCTTTAGATTATTTGAGCAGGGTAATCAGCGTGAGAGAGGTCGTATTCTGCACAAGCTTGAGCAATGGACATCCCTAGGAAAGTCCATTGCTGCTAGTAAGATTCTATTAAAAATCAAACAAGACCTAAATGTTTAGTACTGGAGATAAAACAATGACTGACACATATAATCCTATCCTCAGCAAAGAAGATATTAAACGTTGGGCGCTGCTTCAGAAACGTCCAACTCCAGAACCAGGAATTGCACTTGTTTTCTCTGGTGAAGGACAACCATTGATCGCTCTTATCCAAGGTCAAATGGGAATCACCAGAGGAGAAATGGTTTGGGGTAAATATAATCTCCTCTACAAAGTAGATTTGACTGAACACCCATTGAGTTTTCAGTTTAAGCTACCTTGTGCCACAGACGCTTTTGATTTCCAGGCTGAACTGAAGTTTATTTGTTCAGTGCAAGAACCAGAAAAAATCATCAGTCGTGGGATAACTGATGTTCGGCTATTTTTAGAACCGATAATGGCAGAAATTATGCGGAATATCAGCCGCAATTACCAAGTTGAAGAAAGTGCCGACGCTGAACGCGATATTAGTCTCAAAGTGAAAAGAGCTATTTATGATGAAGGGTTCCAAGTTTATCGCTTTGTACTTACCTTATCTTTAGAACAAGAAATACGCGATCGCATTCGAGAGAAAAAACGGATTGAGGATACAACAGAAATAGAAACCAATAAAATTAAAAGCCAGAAGAAAATCGAGCAAGAAGCTCAAAGTTTAGACATGCAACGCCAACTATTTGAGATGGAACGAATCAAGATGCAGGAGCAATTTGAAATTGAGCGAATCAAGTTAAAGATGGAGTTTTATACTCCCTTACTGCAAGCAGGTAACTGGCAAATGCTAGCACTACAACTAGCCCAAAACCCTCAAGATGTTGTATTCATCTCTCAAGAAATCAACAAGCAAAAACAAATTGACCGAGAGAATCAGATGAGAATGTTGAAAATGCTATTAGATGAAGATGCAATAGAAGGTTCTCAGGTTAGTGAAGTAGGTAAACGTGTACTGCAAGGGTTAATTACAATGACTGAAGAATATACACGCGCACTCGGAAGCGGGGACAGCAACAATACCGAAAGTCAAAAACCTATATTAGAAACGGAGGAACCAAAGAATAATACCTCAGATTCTGTCCGTCCTGAATTCAACTGGGACGAGGACTAATAATCCTTGTATTCGTGAGAAATTGGAAGTTGCCTTTATCAAAGAAAGGCGACTTCTGAGACTATCATTTTTACCACTAGAATACCACCATGATTTATTTGCTGCAAACAATTATTAGACCCATTTGGGAACTACTCCTAATAATACCAATGCCATGGCGGGCTACAATAGTTTTTCTCCTGTCTATCCCCGTATCATCTTGGTTGTTTTGGCGAGGATTTCCCTGGCTACTGCCTAAACTATCACGATTAGTTCTACTCTGTGCAAATTGCTTGGGACAACTGATACTGTTAGCTGAATACTTAATAACACAATACATCCGAAAAAAGCGTCCTCAAGTTCCCTTTTGGATTTACCAAGTTGGCGATATTCTCAGTGAAATAGTAAGTTTCCTTGATGGAATCACCCAAAGACTAGATAAATTATACAAGTATGTTTTAGATAAAAATAAACAATGGCTGCCCAGTAATACATGGTATGTCATTGCTGGCATCATATTACCATGTCTATGGTTTGCAAGTCCTTCTGTAGGAGAAAGTACAGCGGCTAAATTAATTGATAATGGTAAAACATGGTGGTATTCCTTTGAAGGTTGGGTGTTGACTAGTGAATGGAAACCGTCATATCTTAGTTTTCCACCAGAACAATTTGTTTGGGATTACTGTGCAGCTATTAACAAAGGCAATTTTTCCCAAGCATGGGATATGACCACTCCTGATTTTAAAAATAATAAAAAACTTATGCCACAAGGTTACAACTCATATTTAGAATGGTGGAAAGACGAGGTACAAGAAGTAAAACTTAATAAAGTAACTCTAATCTCAAAAAATAATAATTCTGCGGTAGTAGATGTTGATTGGCAATTCTTTATGAAAAAAAAACCAAACAATTCACAATCTACACTGTTTGTTCTGAGCTGGAATACTAAAAATAGTAAATGGGTACTTTATACTACAAAGAAACTCTAGAGATTGCCAAAATTTTGACTTGATAATTTGGTTGACGCGAGGGTAGATTTTCGGTTCGCATTGCTTGAGTTTGATTCTTCATTATAGCAACCGCCCGTGTTAGGACAATTGACTCTCAGCCCCTTGTTAAAATTTGGTAGCTTAGAATATCCTCACCGCTGTCGCGGTTGCTATACCTACAACAAATGCTGCATACCACTATAAAGAGTATACAGCATCATCTTTAACCAATAACTATGGAAAAATCAACCCATTCCAGCTATCCAATTTCCAGATAACTCCTACTGATTATTCGGACCATTATCCTTAAACGAAGTCAACCATTCCCGAAGTTGAACAGCAGCAATATCGCGAGCGCCTAAACCAAAAGCCAGCGCGATCGCAACTGCAATTGCGCCCAACAACAAGCCAAAGGCTAAATTCACGATATCGCTAGCAATCCCCATTTGTTGCAGCGCCATCGCCGAAACCAAAGCCACGATCGCAATTCGGGCTGCCTGTCCCAAAAACTTGGATTGGCGGGAGCCAGAGCTAGCAATCAAATTAAAAGCAAGATTCGCCAAGTACAAACCAATGGCAAATACCACTAATCCCCCTAAAATCTGACCAGATATCGCCAGAATCCCCGTCACAATCCCCGTTAAAGAAGGAATCTCCAAGATATCTGTAGCAGTGATAGTCGCGAACAACATAATCGCGATTACCACAATAATTCCCACTAGTTCCGATGGCGTGCGGGTGGGAGTACCACTCGGCTGAATGATAGTTTCTTGTCCACCAATGGGAGGTGATGAACCCGGTAAGGCATTTTCTGGAGTTAATTGAGGGAAGGAGGTTGTAGTAGTTTTCTTTCCAGGTAAACCCAACCACTGGAAAACATTGTTAAAACCAATACTAGTAAGAATATTGGTAACCAAATCGCTGACAAACTGCCCCAACACATAAGCAATCACCAGAATTAATGATGCAGTAAAGATTTTGGGGATAGCACTGAGAATTTGATCTAACATCGCGATCGCAGGATCGGAAATCGCCTTAATCTGAAGTTGATTAAGAGCCGCGATCGCAATCGGGAGCAAAATCATCACATAGACAATCGTGCCCAGAATCCAGGATAGAGACTGACTTGTCGTCGTCCCCTGAAGTCCAAACTTAGCACCCAAACGATCCGCACCTGCTGCTACCAACAGATTAGTCACAATCCGACGAACCACCTGAGCAACCAACCAACCCGTAGCCCCAATTGTCGCAGCGCCCAAAATATTCGGCAGAATCGCCAAGATATTATTGAGCAACTGCTGTACGGGTTGCAGAGTCCCCTCCAATCCCAAAGTACTTAGGATAGATGGTAAAAACAGCAAAAAGATGAACCAGTAGAGGGCACTACCCACCGTATCGCTCAGGGAAAACTGATCGGTAGTGCGACTTGGGGTACTGCCTTCAACTTGCTGATTTAACCGTTCATCCACCCGCAATATCCGCAGTGCCCTAGTTGTCACCAGTTTGACGACTGATGCTAGTACCCAAGCCACAGCGATCAGAATTGCACCACCGAGAATCTTGGGTAAGAAACCCAGGATTTGGGTGAGGAAGTTATTGAGGGGTTGAGAAACTACATCCAGTTTTAGAGTTTGGAGAACCGCCACAATGGTAAATACCATCACGAGCCAGGATACTCCAGTGGCAATCCATTCCTCGATTTTAGGAGAGGCAGCTCCGGGCTGAGGACCAACGATCCAATTTGTCAGTTTGTTATCAATCTCGGTACGCTTGAGCAATCCTTTAGTGGCTGAGGAAGCAATACTGGCAATAAACATGCCAGCTACCAGGATCAGGATTGCTCCCACCAAATTCGGGAAAATCCCACCGACATTTTGGAGAATTCCCTGAACAAAGCTAGTTACAGGATCTGCTTGAGCCAAAACTGGATGAACCCCAGAGGGTACACCTATTCCCACTGTGGGGATGATGCCTTGCCAATTTGTATTCATCTGTCTTCCTTATTACACGATTTGCAAGGTTTACGGGAAGTTAAGATAAGTGGGCATAAATAAACGCACATATCAGTGGAGTCGTGGGTAGTGCCCCAACTATACTCTAGGTATGGGCTACAGATATTTTAGGGGAGTACCCAGCCTACGTTTAATTAGACCCACCTACTAACCAGGAATCTTGTCACTATAGTGCCAGACCCCATGATTATAGGTATCCTTTGCCTAAATTCACCCTTTTTTTACAAATAAAACCCAGAAAGCCCCAATCACCGAAATCCTGCAAATGTCAAATGCCCAAGTATTGGAACAATCGATCCAAATCAATGCCAGCGCCACTGTCGTCGAGTCTTGTATTACTGACCTCTTTTTAATGCACCGCTGGCTCAACCCCGTGCTGCGTTGCGAACCCATCGGTAAGTGGAGTACGGAAATTGGCGGTCGCAGTCGGTTTATAATTTTAATCCCGATAATACAACCCACCCTCAAAAGTGAAGTGATTCAGCGGGAACCCGGTTTGATTATCTGGGGATTTGGCGGATTTTTTCAAGGACGCGATCGCTGGGAATGTCAACCGAATCAGACAGGTACGCTTCTGGTCAACCGTTTTGAGTTTGAAATTCCCAATCCAATCGTAAGTTGGGGCTTTAAGACTTTTGCGGCTAAGTGGACTCAAGAGGATATGAAAGCCCAACTTAGACGGCTCAAACGGGTTGCTGAGGAGGTTTATCAGGGGCAGATCTGAAAACGCTGTTTTCAGTTGTCACGCAGAATGGACAGCATTATGACCTGATTCTGGACGCAGCAGCCTACCGTTCAGTCTTCGACTATCTACCTAGATTGACTCCCGAGGGAACTTACGTCATGGTGGGCGGCGCAACCGCTCGATTTTTTCAGGTGATGTTTCTGGGACCTTGGATTTCCAGGATTAGCCGCCAAAAAGTGAAGTGTCTGGCTTCAAAACCCAATCAAGAGGATCTGACTATTTTGAAGGATCTCATGGAGGCTGGTAAGATTGTCCCTTTCATCGACCGATGCTACAAACTGAGCGAAGTTCCTGCTGCCATTCACTACCTCGAACAGCGGCAGGTTCGGGGAAAAGTTGCTATCAGTATTTGACATGCAATCGTTAAGAATTCCGGCTGAGGTTCATAATAAATACTCCATTGGGGCGAAGGATTACAGTTATTTGTGCGTGAGGGATGTTATGGGGAGGGATTGAGGGTGGGCGACTGGAAGTCGCTGCTACACAAACC
>NZ_JAMZMM010000398.1 GCF_024178385.1 Limnofasciculus baicalensis BBK-W-15
GTTTGCGGGTGCGGATGGGGTGGGGCGGAGTTTGGCGGGAAGGGCTTTTATCGAACTGTTGTTTTGTGAGGATGTCTCCCCTGAGAAGCAAGTATTAGTACGGAGACGTTTGCAACAGGGGAACCATCCTGATGTACTCTGGGTAGAACCAACTTATCTCCATAACGGGATAAGGTTGTCTGCTAAAGAAGCTACTGAACAAGGACTAAAGCGGAAAGCACCGCCCCAAATTCGTTTGGAACAAATTCGGGAGATTACCCAGTTTTTGGCGCGTGCGCCCTTGGAAGCACCACGTCAGATGGTAGTAATTGAACAAGCCCAAACCATGGCGGAGGCGGCGGCGAATGGGTTGCTCAAGACACTAGAAGAACCGGGACGTGCGACATTAATATTAATTGCACCCAGTCCGGAGTCTTTATTACCAACGCTGGTGTCTCGCTGTCAGCGGATTCCCTTTTATCGGTTGGCAGACAAGAATATGGAATTGGTTTTGCGGCAAACTGGTTATGAGCAGATTTTAGCAGAACCCTCAGTAATGGGGATCGCTCAAGGAAGTCCAGGGGATGCAATCGCATCTTTTGAACAACTGCAAGCTATCCCTGTTGAGTTGCTTGCTAAACTTACCCAATTCCCCAAATCATCCCGCATGGCGCTGGAAATAGCCAAGGAAATTGACAAAACCCTCGAGCCAGAATCTCAGTTGTGGTTAGTGGATTATTTGCAGCATTTTTACTGGAAAAAGCAGCATCAGACAGGTATTATCCAACAGCTAGAGCAGGCGCGACAATACCTCAAGAGTTATGCCCAACCGCGACTTGTTTGGGAGGTGACGTTGTTGAAATTGTCAGGTAAGCGGTGAGGGGCTTCCGGCGAAGAGGCTAAAACTTGTCAGAGCGAATAAACCCGGTTTCTTTGAGAAACCGGGTTTATGGTAGAAGAAACCGGGTTTATGGTGGAAGTTACCGGGTTTATGGGTGTGAGGTTTATTTTTGCCCACTTGTTTAGCTAAAAATGTTAAGTTAAACTTAATATTTTAGAGCAAGGGTAAGCTGTATTATAGACAAGGTGTTAATTTAAAATTGCTCCAACTATAAGTTAAAAAAATACATTATTGAGAGACCAATTACCCAAATGAATGCCGTGTTACAGGTTGGCGATCGCACTATCGCAGCCCAAGAACTAATTCCGCTCTTAGCTAAATATCAATTACTCCCTCAACTATTGCGGGAAATCCTGGTTGATGAAGCCATTGCCACTATAGATTGTACGCCAGAAGAAAAAATAGGAGCTTGTCAGCAGTTTTACGAACGAAATCAGGTGATGACGGAGGCTGACAGGTTAGCGTGGCTGGAACGTCAAAATATGACAAGCGAACAGGTTGAAGACTTAGTGAGTAGAGGAATAAAGTTAGAAAAATTCAAACAAGCCACTTGGGGAAATAAACTAGAGTCATACTTCCTCAAGCGTAAGGGGCAACTAGATAGAGTCATCTATTCTCTCCTCCGGACTAAGGATGGGGCGATGGCACAGGAACTTTACTTTCGCATTCAAGAAGGGGAACAGTCCTTTTCTGACTTAGCGCGAGAATATTCCCAAGGGCAGGAAGTACAAACGGGAGGATTAATCGGGCCAGTGGAGCTGAATGTACCCCATCCAATTTTGGCTAAAATGCTTACTGTGAGCCAACCTGGTCAATTATGGCCTCCCACTCGTCTGGGAGAATGGTTTATCATTGTACGGCTGGAGAAGTTTTTTCCAGCTCAACTTGATGAGCCAATGCGTCAGCGCCTCATCAACGAACTTTTTAACAGTTGGGTGCAAGAACAAATCCAACAACAGATATCAGTTAGGTAATGGCTAATAAGCTAATTGCTAATGGCTTTTTCCTATTCCTCATTCCCCATTACCTATTCCCCTTTCCCCGATCTTAATGACTTATACAAAATCAAGTATTCAAGACTTTTTAGCGGGTTTATTTCCCTTCGAGCAACTGACTCCGGGGACGCTAACTAAGTTATCTGAAAAAAGTCAACTTTTACGTTACCGTATCGGTCAAACTATTTTGGCGGCAGATAAAATGCCCTCCCAAGTTTCGATTTTATACGAAGGAAAGGCACGTCTGTTGGGCTACGATCCTCGCACCCCACAGCCTCTAACCCTAGAATTGCTAAAGCCTGGAGCTATTTTAGGATGGGTGAGTTTAATTAGAGGAGTCCCTTGCGAAACTGCGATTGCTTCTGAAGAATCTATTTGCCTAACTGTGCCCACGATTGAATTTTTAGCATTAATGGCGCGGGAACCGTCAGTGGGAAATGCTTTTCAAGGGCATTGTACTCTCATTGAAGCATTTAGTTTGCTCGGTGCTGAGTTAGCACGACAAGCAAATGGTGGGATTAATCTCAAAGAATTGGCTGGGGAAGCCTACCGGGAAGCGGTAGTGCTATATCTTCAAGATCGGAAAACTACGCCAAATCAGTTAGACTTCGAGCGAGAATGGTTTGTTAGTGGTGGCGGAAATATTGAGAATTTCTCTATTGGTAGTCAGCTGACAGGAATAGATCCTGAATCTCCGATTAGGTTGACAGGAAATACTCCTGCTCGAATTGTTGGTTTTCGGAAATCTGACTTGTCATTTATTATTGACAATACGCCCGCTGTTAGTGATGGGACAATATCTGTAAATGACGCAACCGTATCAGTTGTACCAACAACTGATAACGAACAACTGATTAGCAATCAAATTGATATTCCCTATGCTAAAGAACAGTCAATAGGAGCCGGAAATAACCGACAGAATACTACTAATACTACTACTAAAGATAAAAAATATCCCCATTTCCGGGGCAGAGGAATGTTAAATGGAGGCGTAGCTTGCTTCCAGATGATCAGCCAATATTTGGATATGCCTTTCCGAAAAGATGTAGTGCTACGAGTCATGGCAGATCAAATGGCTCGCACGGGTAGTTTATCTCTACCTCTTTGCGGTGCAGTGGCAGATTTCTTGGGGTTGCACGCTCAATTGGTGAGCGTACCTCCGTCAGCTCTAAGCAGATTGGAAGTGCCAGCTTTGGTGCGCTGGAATGAGAGTTTTGCTGTACTCTACGAAGCCAGCGAACGGGGTATTGTATTGGGAGTGCCAGAAATTGGCATCGTGCGCCGCAAAATAACAGATGCAATCGATATTTTGCTATTAGCCGAGGGTGAAGGTGGTAATGGGGAAGCGATACCAGTGCTACTGCTACAACGGACAAAGCAAACTCCGCAGCAACGCTTTGGTTTGCAGTGGTTTTTGCCCTCTCTAGTGCGATACCGTAAGGTCTTGATAGAAGTTTTGATTGCTTCCTTTTTTGTCCAGTTATTCGGATTGGCAAATCCGTTAATGATTCAGGTAATCATTGATAAAGTAATTGTGCAAAATAGTCTCGATACCCTCCATGTTTTGGGTATTTTCCTATTGGTGGTGGCAGTTTTTGAGGCAATTCTTTCTAGTTTGCGTACCTATTTATTTGTCGATACTACTAACAGAATTGACATGGCTTTAGGTTCGGAAATTATCGATCATCTGTTAAGATTGCCTTTGCGATACTTTGAAAAGCGTCCTGTTGGGGAACTTTCTAGTAGAATTAATGAATTAGAAAATATCCGCCAGTTTCTCACCGGAACGGCGCTGACTGTGGTGCTAGATGCTGTGTTTTCTGTCATCTACATTGTGGTCATGTTTATTTATAGTTGGATCCTCACCCTCGTGGCTCTGGCGACAATTCCTTTATTTATATTATTAACTCTAATTGTCTCCCCAATTGTGCGCCGTCAGTTGCGGGTTAAAGCAGAAAGAAATGCTGAAACTCAGTCTTATCTGGTGGAAGTATTATCGGGAATTCAAACGGTGAAGGCGCAAAATATAGAATTGCGATCGCGCTGGCAATGGCAGGAACGTTATGCCCGGTATGTATCAGCAGGTTTTAAAACGGTGGTGACATCCACAGCAGCGGGATCGGCGAGTGACTTTTTAAACAAAGTTTCGGCTTTATTAGTTCTCTGGGTGGGAGCATATCTAGTTTTAGATCAGAAATTAACCCTCGGACAATTGATTGCTTTTCGGATTATTTCCGGTTATGTTACCAGTCCATTATTACGTTTAGCCAGAATCTGGCAGAATTTCCAAGAAACTGCCCTATCATTAGAGCGTTTAAGTGATATTGTCGATAGCCCACAGGAGGCAGATGAAACAGACAGATATAATATTCCTATGCCTGCAATTAAAGGGGCGGTAACTTATGAAAATGTCTCATTCCGCTTTGGACAAACTGGTCCGTGGCAATTAACAAATATTAACTTAGAGTTTCCATCAGGCGTATTTGTAGGAGTAGTAGGTCAAAGTGGTTCGGGTAAAAGTACGCTGATGAAACTGTTACCTCGACTCTACGATGTCAACTCCGGGCGCATTTTAATCGATCAATACGATATCTCTAAAGTTGAACTCTATTCCCTACGCCGCCAAGTGGGAATTGTGCCTCAAGATAGCCTATTATTTGATGGCACTGTGCAAGAAAATATTGCCCTGACTAATCCTGAAGCCACAGCAGAAGAAATTATTCAGGCAGCTCAAGTTGCCTGTGCCCACGATTTTATTATGGAATTGCCTAATGGTTATAATACAAGAGTGGGAGAGCGAGGATCTGCCCTTTCTGGGGGACAACGGCAACGGGTTGCGATCGCGCGTACTATCTTGCAAAACCCGCAGCTATTGATTTTAGATGAAGCTACTAGCGCCCTCGACTACGAAACTGAACACCAAGTTTGTGTAAATTTAATTGAAGCATTTCGGGGACGAACAGTATTTTTCATTACGCACCGTCTGACGACAATTCGGAGTAGCAATATAATTTTAATGATGGACAAAGGTGCTGTAGTCGAACAAGGAACCCATAAGGAATTAATGGCACTTAATGGACGATATTATTGCCTCTATCAACAACAAGAAGCTCAACTTTAAAGAATGGGAGTGGGGGGGGAGAGTTTTGAGTTTTGAGTTTAAACTCTCCTTGTCCCCCTTGTCCCCCTTGTCCCCC
>NZ_JAMZMM010000399.1 GCF_024178385.1 Limnofasciculus baicalensis BBK-W-15
ACCAACAACCAACAACCAACAACCAACAACCAACAACCAACAACCAACAACAAATGACTAAACTTTGGCCTTATATTACCCCCGGCATCCCTGATGAATTATTTGAACGATTACCCGGTATTCCCCTCAGCAAAAGAGAAGTAAGATTATTAATCATATCTGCCCTGCGACTCCGATCGGACTCATTATTATGGGATATTGGTGCAGGAACAGGTACAATACCAGTAGAAACAGGACTACTATGTCCTCAAGGTAAAATAATTGCCATAGAAAGGGATGAAGAAGTAGCAAACCTAGTCCGTCGTAACTGCGAGCGATTCGGAGTCAAAAACGTAGAAATTATCGAAGGCTCCGCGCCAGAATGTCTCAAAGATTTACCCTGGCAGCCCCACCGCGTCTTCATTGAAGGAGGAAGGCCAATTAAAAATATGCTAAAGGAAGTATGGGATTACTTGCAACCAGAAGGTAGAGTCGTTGCAACTGCGGCTAATCTGGAAAATCTCTATGCCCTTTCCGAAGGCTTTGCCGAGTTACATGCCCGTAATATTGAAGTCGTGCAATCAGCCGTTAATCGATTGGAGACTAGAGGCACTAACCAGACTTTTGCTGCGGTTAATCCTATTTTTATCCTCAGTGGTGAGAAACTAGAGTAAAGTGGGAAAAAGAAACCGGATTTCAGGACAGTGCTTCTTGGTCTGAAGTCAAGTGTGCCATGGGGGATTTATCCCTTCTGCCTTCTGCTCTCTGCTTTTCTGGTTAAATTTTCGACATATATCGACAGTTATACCCAACTGTCTTCTTTTAAACACTATTCTATGCCTTGGACCCGAATTTTTAGTGCAATTGTGGCAATCGCCATAGCGATAGCGGTGCTACTTGCTGGCGGATGGTACTTTACCTTCGGTTTTTGCATCCTCGTCTATCTGGGTGAATTAGAATTTTTTCAACTGGTGCAAGCCAAAGGGATTGCGCCAGCTACCAAAACCACCCTCATCTTGAGTTTGCTGCTATTGGTGACATCTTCGGTATCTCCCACCCTGACAGATGCCCTCTTTCCTATCGCAGGAACTATAATCTGTTTCTACCTCCTATTTCAACCAAAAATGGCGACAATTGCCGATATTGCCTCTTCAATTTTGGGGTTGCTTTACTGTGGCTATTTGCCTAGCTATTGGGTGCGGTTACGAGTGGGTTTAGATGGAGTTTCATCACTACCATTGAATGCTACAGCCAGTGCAAATAACCTACCTTTGGCTGGATATTGGCCTAATACTTGGACAAATGTCACAGATTTACCTCTTGGGTTAACTGCCACTCTATTAGCCTTTAGCTGCATTTGGGCGGCTGATATTGGGGCTTATGTTTTCGGAAAGTTTTTTGGCCGTACTCCCCTATCTGATATTAGTCCCAAAAAGACAGTCGAAGGCGCTATTTTCGGTTTTGCTGGTAGTATTGCTGTCGCTATGGCTGGTGCTTGGTACTTGCAATGGCCGAGTTGGCAAATAGGCGGCTTAATATTGGGAGCAATAATTGGGATCACCAGTTTATTAGGTGATTTAACAGAATCGATGATGAAAAGAGATGCTGGTGTCAAGGATTCCGGACAATTAATTCCCGGCCATGGTGGCATTTTAGATCGCTCTGACAGTTATATTTTTACAGCTCCTTTGGTTTACTATTTCATGACACTTTTACTCCCTCTATTACCATCGTTTTTGTAGGGTGTGGTTGTTAGTTGTTTGTTGTTTTAATTAATTCATTAAATCAATAACATATCCGTTACATCCGTTACCAAATCCGCTGCAAAATCCGCTGCCAAATTATTCGCACTTGACTTTTGCTATAGATGTATGTAGGGGTGAAGCATAAGGGCGACAATTTATGTTTAAAACCATAGATATAGAGTCCAAATGCTTCACCCTGCAATCACGCTACCAATACCAAGCGATATTTCTACACTACAGCCATCGCCAATAGCCTAATATTAGAAAAAGTGAACTCAGTAGTAATCCGGGAATCCCCCTCAATCGCCTCAACAACTTGGTGAGTCATCACATAATAATCGCCAAATTTCTCAAAAGTATCTTCAAATTCCCGCTTACCCTTCAATTCACCAGTCTTAGCATTACGGAAAATAGCATTATAACCAGAAGAAAGATAACCTTCCCCCGTATCCAAACTGCTGTTAGTATTAATCGTGAAAGCCATTGGTCCCATCACCCGGCTAACCTGAGAAATTTCTTTTCCCCGCACCTTATAATTAGAACCCATGGCATCACCTTTGACAGAAATTTCCACAGCACCAGTACTATCAGTTTCCCCCAGGCTAAACTCATTTTTACCATGTGCTTGGGCAAAAGATGACCGTTTGCGGTGAGTGACTATATCCCGCATTTGGTTATAGACACTTTCTTGCACCTTTTCATCAGAAAATCCGGTAACTTCAACCGTCAAATCGCTATTGATGCGAACACTACCGCTGTAGACTTCATCTCCCTGCTTAATTTCCACATCAGCACTATAGCCAGGGAAATTTTCATCCCAAGTGTAACGATGTTCGTAAGCAGCCTGAAATAATTCACGAGCGCCTGTTTGCTCAGTCATACCCAACCTTTGTAAAGTTAACTCTTCTAGTTTACAGATCTTTCCATAGTGTTGCCTGCCTTACTCCAGTTAATAATCTTGCGTTATCACTATTGGATCTTGAAATAACGGTACAGTAAAGGTAACTGTTGAACCCAGCCCTTCACCCATACTGAAAAAGTTCATTACACCACCCATCGTTTCTACCAGTTTTTGAGAAATTGCCAATCCCAAACCTGTACCACCGTAGGGACGATTTAGTCCACTATGCACCTGGCTAAAGGATTGAAAAAGTTTATCCTGTTTATCAAGAGAAACCCCAATTCCTGTATCAGCAACTCGGACTTTCACGTAACCAGGTAATTCCTCATCTTTAAATCTGACATTTTGCCTAATCACTTCAGCACTGATAGTAATGCCACCCTCCTCAGTGAATTTAATCGCATTACCAACCAGATTTAACAACACCTGAAGGAGTCGCTGATAATTACTATATACAGTAATTCCTTCAATACCGCGAGGCATTTCAATGGTGAGATTTAGGTTCCTATGTTGCGCTTGTTGTCTTTGTAAGTCGTAAACCTTTCTAAATAGAGCATCGAGTTCCAGTGGTCCTAATTCCAGCTCCATTTTTCCGGATTCAATCTTAGCAATATCTAAGATATCGTTAATAATATTCAGCAGGTGTATAGCTGAATTGAGGGCTTCTTGAATGAATTCTTTTTCCTCATCCGGATCGTCTGCTACCCCGTCTATAACCAACCGGAGAAACCCAATCATGCCATTGAGAGGCGTTCGGAGTTCATGGGATGTATTGGCTAGGAATTCACTCTTAAGACGGGACGCTTCTTCTGCTTGGATTGTCGCAATTTCTAGTTCCTTGTATAGCGTACCATGAGCGATCGCAGTTCCCACTTGTTCGGCTAATTCTCGCACCAACTCTACTTCTGCGTCACTCCACTGACGATGGCGATCGCACTGATGTAGGCAAATTAACCCATTTGGTTCATCTTTGTAGGAGGTAGATACCACCAAAATTGACTGTTGCTGGGACTCACTAGTTGTGATATAATCCACTACTGGTTTAGAACTTAATAGCGCCTCTTTAAGTTCCGGTTCATTTTCCAGTTCCAACTTCTTTGCCAACATTGAGTCGAAGGACTCCTGGCAATATTCCGCTTCCACTTTAACCTCTAGATCGCCTTTTTTATAAGAGCAAACAATACAGCGATTAACCTGCATTGCCCTGCCCAAACTTTCTACCGTTTGCTGCCAGATAGTATCTAGATCTAGAGTACGGCGAATTTTGCGAGCAATCTGGGTGAGGAGTTTCTGATTTGGATCTAGACTATAAGGCACTAGAGAATCAATCACCTTTTGTACCTCTGATTCGGGTAAAAGGTGACCCATTACCAATACCTTTGTGGCATTGCCATCTCTTTCTAAAATTGGGGAAATTGCCAACTCAAAGGGTAAATTTTCCTTATTATACCGAAACCAATGGATACAACGTTCAGGATTTCGATGCTCCAAAATCCGCTGAATTCGATCTCGGTATCCTTCCAAGGCAACAGGATAAAACGTATCTTTTAGGTGAAGTCCAATCACTTGTTCTTCAGTCAGACCATATTTCTGGGCATCTCGCCAGTAAAATGAGTGGTACTGACCAGAGGCATCTTGAGTAAATACTAAATCTGCCCCCAACCCCTGCAAAAAGCTAGATTGGCCTTGTGCAGTAATTAATTCCATATTGGGAGATCCATATACAATACTTTGGGAATTAGCCGGAGCAACCATCTGAAGTAAACCCGAACACTCAAAGCGATAAAAATACTAACAGTCACCATCATTCGTAAATTGCAGCCCATTGAAGTTGGGAGCGTTAGCCAAAACTTTTCGGCAGGAAGACTCTCCCAATCTACTCTTAATCGTTCCATTCGCCTCGAGGCGGTACGGGAGGATTTCGTCTCAAAGTCCGGGTAAGTTCGTCGTCGCGATCGCGCGAACCTCTAAGCCATTGACGAATCGCGGTTTCTATTACTTTACTTGGATCGTTAGTCAGGTGTTTGATTTCCTCCAACAATTCTGCATCCAAATGGATAGAAATTTCTTCCTTGTCAGCGGTATTTTCTCGATGTATGGCAGGCTTATTCATCTTTCTTCCCCCTTGGAGACTACTGCTATACCTGTACGTTTGTTAGCGGCGAGATTCCAAGGGGGGTGGGGTCTAGGCAACATAAGATTAATTTCAAATTGAAACAAAAGCGCAGATTTTTTGATGGGAAACCTGCAAAACCAACTCGGATTGCTCCGGTAAAGTTAGCTTTGACAATGTTAGTGGTGGGTACTATCTCAAAAGCACTGTCTCCCATAAGACTGTTTAACCTTTGAGTTTTAGCAGCTCACGGACTAGCTGCGCATCCGCAGGTAAGAACTTAAACGCTTGCCACTAACGTAGGTAAGTCGACCTGAGTCTGGTCA
>NZ_JAMZMM010000400.1 GCF_024178385.1 Limnofasciculus baicalensis BBK-W-15
CTCCCCACTCCCCACTCCCACCAGATCTCTGAAAATAACAACCAAGGATAAGCTTGACTTGATACAATAACTGAATAGGTTAACGTGGGGGAGTCAACCGTGCGAATTCCGCTCGATTACTACCGAATTTTAGGACTGCCGATTCAGGCTACTACAGAACAACTCAGCCAAGCTTATCGCGATCGCGCCCAACAACTGCCGCGCCGCGAATACTCTGAAATAGCCATCGCTTCTCGCAAGGAACTCTTAGATGAAGCTTATGAGGTTCTCTCTGACTCCGAAAAGCGCACCGCCTACGATGCTAACTTTCTGGCTAAAACTTACCAATTAGAGTCAAGTCCACAGCTACCCCCTACCTCCTTACCAGGAAGTGAAACAGCGCTAGGTACAACTGCTGAACTTCAGGGTTCCAGCATTGAAATCAAAACCGAGCAACTAGTAGGGGCATTGCTAATTCTGCAAGAACTTGGAGAATACGAAATCGTTCTGCAGTTAGCCAGACCCTATCTTAGCAAACAGGACAGCATTAGTTTAGATAAAGGTCGGTTGGGCAACTCCCAATTGGTAAGACCTGATATGATACTGACGCTGGCACTAGCTTGCTTAGAATTGGGACGGGAACAATGGCAGCAAGGTGAGTATGAAAATGCCGCCCTGTCTCTGGAAACAGGTCAAGAATTGCTCCTCAAGGAGGGGCTATTTGCCACAGTGCGCGGAGAAATTCAAACCGATCTCTATAAACTACGCCCATATCGTATCTTAGAATTATTAGCCCTACCAGACGAAAATGTCACGGAGCGACGGAAGGGATTGCAGTTACTGCAAGATATGCTCGCCGAAAGACTGGGCATTGATGGTACAGGGGAAGATCAATCTGGGTTAAGTATTGATGACTTTTTACGGTTTATTCAGCAGTTGCGAGGCTATCTGACAGCAGCGCAGCAGCAAACTATCTTTGAAGCAGAGAGCAAGCGCCCTTCAGCCGTTGCCACGTACCTAGCCGTTTATGCCTTAGTAGCACGGGGATTTGCGGAACGTCAACCTGCCTTGATTGCCCGTGGCAAGCAAATGTTAATCCGTTTGGGCAAACGTCAGGATGTTCATCTGGAACAGTCAGTCTGTGCCTTACTATTAGGTCAAACGGAAGAAGCAAGTAGCTCTTTAGAATTATCTCAGGAGTATGAACCCCTCGCCTTTATTCGAGAAAATTCTCAGGGGGCACCGGATTTATTACCGGGATTGTGCCTTTACGGGGAACGTTGGCTGCAAAATTCTGTATTTCCCCACTTCCGAGACTTGGCGAAGAAAAAAGTATCTTTGAAAGAGTACTTTGCTGATGAGCAAGTCCAGGGGTATTTAGAAAATATGCCAGATTTTACCGAACAAGCAGATAATCAATGGGCGGTAGAATCTCAGAAAAAAGCCTACGCTACTGCCACATCAGGAATGGGTGTCAGTGACAACAGAGTTCAAGAGCAATTTGGAGTTAATACCAATTACCCGAGAGGGGAAGGAGGAGGGAATGGAAAAGCGGCTGCGATTGGTTCCCGTTTAATGGAGCAACGAGAGTCTGGTAGCAGCGGTAGCAGTCGCACAGCTACGATAGCAGCAACTACATCAGGAGTCTCAACCCTCCCACCTGACTCGCGAGTCTCCCCTGGATCGAGTCGCCAATCTGTCAATCCCTCACCAGGAAAAAGCACGACAGACTCATCCCGCCTAGGGAGTCAACCAAAAGGTAAATCAGAATCAGGCACAAATCGCTCACATCAGGGGCATTCAACCTATAAACCCTCGGGCATAGGCGGTTCCCAGAAAGTGCCCCTGATGGGTTTGAAAAGTTTACCTCATCGGTTCAAGTCTCTCAAAAAAGTCCAATTATTAATTATAATTGCGATCGCAGGTTTGTTCGGAGCAACTCTATTAGGTTGGGGAGTGAAAAAAGCCTTCAACTCAGCACCCAAGTTAGAGCCAGAGCAACCAATGGTACAGTTGGCTCAACCTCCAATCCAAATTCCCCCGCCTGGTAGCGAGTTAACTGCGCCAGGGGGATTGCTAAATGAAGAAACCGCACAACAAACTATTTCTACCTGGTTATCGACTAAAGCTTTAGCACTGGGTAGGGAGCATCAAGTTGAGCGTTTAAATCAAATCTTAGCCAATCCCATTCTGTCAACTTGGCAGAAACGAGCCGAAGCTGCTAAACAAAATAATACTAACTGGCAATACAACCACAAGGTTAAGGTGACTGGAGTCCAAACTAGTGCGGCTAATCCCGATGTTGCTAGGGTAGAAGCGGCGGTGAGTGAAGAGGCTCGCGTGTATGAGGGAGGAGAGATAAATAAGGCTAAATCCTATAGTGAAAATTTGCGTATCCAGTATGAATTGGTACGTCGAGAGGGTAAGTGGTTAATTAGGGATATGAAGGTGAGGTAGTTATTGGTTATTTTTTACTGTTTGTTAGTAAAAAGTAGGGTGCGTGACGATAACGCACCCTACTTCCGGGGTAATTCCTAAGTACTTTGATTATCTTCTTGAGAAGAAGCCGCAATTGCTTCTTCTAAGAGTCGCAAATGCTCTTGTACTGCCACATCTGAAGAAAAGCTACGGCGAAGACAATCGCTGATGTCAATAGCCACACCATCAACAACAACATCCCCATTATCCATCAGGGAATATCTGGCGCTATTTCGCACCCACTTTACCTCACCATTAGGAGCAGTAATCGGGTATTCTTGAGTAATCGGCTTATGGGAAGCAGCAGCAGCTTTCAATGCTTCATAGAAATGAGCTTTGCTATCTGGAGGAATAGTTTCTAATAACTTGGCTCTTTCTCGCATCGCCTCCTTGGGATTTAAACCACTCAATTCATGTTCTCCCTGACTAATATAGAGGAGTTTCATTTTTCCATTCGGATGAACCACACCCCGGTAAACACATCCCGGAATATTTGCCGCCATAGCAGCTAACTGCGCCTGACTATCCCGCAAAGCTGACTCGGAACGCTTCCTGATAATAAATGCACTTAATTGGGTAGCCAGAGAAGTAACTAATTCAATAATTTGTATTTCCGGCTTGCTCGCCTCCTGTTTCAGAAATAGCAAAATTGCTAGTACTTGGTTATCAAAAAGAATAGGAACACCCAAACAGGCTTTTAATCCCACATTACTAGCAATCTGGTTTCTTTGAAAAACATCACCAGGTTCAAGAGAAACATCGGTGAGCCAACAGGGTTGGCGATTGTAGCATATTTCCCTCAGAAATTCCTTTTGAGTAGCAAATGTTAACGTCTTACTTTCCCGTCTGAATTCCTGAAAACGCGGGTGACTAGCATACCAACCTTTCCCCAATTCAAAAACCGTAGCCGGAGAGTTAGGTAACCAAAATTCACCAAAATCCCAACCAATTTTTTCACAAACTTGGCAGAGAGTAACCTTTAATGCAGCATCAAAGTCAGAAGCTTCACTAATTGCTTTTGTTGTTGTCAGGAGCAGTTGTAGTTGTGAATTTCGTTCCGCCAACTTCTTTTGGTGAGATATCAGTTGTTTTTGTTGCTGAGAAATAGTTAAATGAGTTTTGACTCGAACCAAGACTTCTTGCATCTCAAATGGCTTGGTGATGTAATCTATTCCCCCAACCTCAAAAGCTTTAACCTTATCTAAAACCTCATCGAGAGCGCTAATAAAAATTATCGGAATATCTTCTGTCTGTGAATCAGCCTTAACCTTTAGACAAACTTCATAGCCGTTATAGTCAGGCATATTAATATCAAGCAGAATCAAATCAGGCTTGACTGCTGCGATTGCCCTCAAAGCAAGAGAACCATTAATTGCCTTTCTGACTTTATATCCACAGTCGCTCAACATCGTGGACAACAAACGTAGATTTTCTCTGTTGTCGTCAACTAATAAAATGTCAGGTTTAGCAGTGAGAAATGAATGGCTAACCATTAGCGAATGCTTGAGTAAGATCGAAAATGAGATCGAGTCGAAAATTATTAACTAAATTAATCAATGCTGACTTAATATCAGCATTTCCCTCCGGAATTTGCTCGATGAGGGTGAGAATCTCATCATCATTGCACGCTTGTGCAGCTTGGTGAAGCTGAAAGAGCAATTCTTCAGGTATCATCGCTAGGGCATCAGGGGTGAGTACCTCAAGGCTGTCTGGGGAGTGAGGTGAAGTTCGTCTTGGCGAATCTTCACAGATATATAGCACACCCAGATGATTTGCAATCTTTTCCAAAAGGATTTCCTCTTGAAACGGCTTACAAATAAAGTCATCACAACCTGTGGATAAAATAGTTTGGCGCTGCTCTTCAAAGGCATTTGCTGTCAGGGCAATAATCACCGTCTCCTTATCCCTTTCAATTGTAGAGTTTGAATTGGGGATTGGGAATTGATTGTCTTTTCGCTCTTGCCATCTCCCCATTTCTGCCTCCCTAAGTTTAATACGTTTGGTCGCTTCATACCCATCCATCACAGGCATCTGCATATCCATAAAAATTAGATCGGGTTGCCAAGACTCCCACAAAGCAATTGCTTCGATGCCATTTTCGGCTTCGCGCACCTCAAAACCTATGGGTGTCAGTAGTTTCACCACTAGTTGGCGATTTGCCCAATTATCTTCCACAACCAGAATGCGATATGCTATAGACTCAGGTACTAAAGAAATAACCCGTCCAGTAGCTTGTCGGACATTAATATCACTCCCTTTAGCTAACTGAATCTGAACATTAAACTTAAACGTAGTTCCCTCCCCAACAATACTATTAACAGTAATATCTCCCCCCATCAATTGCACAAAGGAGCGACTTATCGGCAAACCAAGTCCCGTTCCCTCTGTAGATTTACGGCCAATTGCCGTTTGGGTAAAGGCTTCAAAGAGGAACTCTATTTCTTCTGAAGCAATACCAGCACCAGTGTCAGAAACTTCAAATAATAGGGATTGAAGTGGGAAGTCAGAAGAGGAATCTCTAACTTTATGACTCTCTGACACAGTAAATTCTTCATAGTCTGGATCTTCTGTCTCATCCCCCAATCCCCACTCCCC
>NZ_JAMZMM010000401.1 GCF_024178385.1 Limnofasciculus baicalensis BBK-W-15
CCATTCCCCATTGCCCTAATTGATATGAGATTGTACAATTACTGCTGTTGGTGGGTCAGACCCTACATAAAGTCAGTACAAGAAGTTCCAATCATGAACGACTCTGCCGAGGAAGCCAAGTCCCCAATAGATGAAGCCATCGCTCATTATCAAACTGCATTATCAACTGTTGAAAAAGCAGGATCGATACTGTCAAAGCGGAAGATTATCGAAATGCTCTTGAGCCGCGATGGAGTGGAAAACCTCAAAGAGAGCGGAGCAGAATTGGGCGCAAGTCAGTACGCCCTCTTAATTGATTTGGATGAACGATTGAAGGGGCTTGGTGAGACAATAGTCAAAAATTTTCCCATAGCCAGCTATCGGCAGAGCATCAACCCACCGGAGTCTGCTTGGTGGTGGTTTCTCGAATCCTTTGCCCCACCAGAAGTCCATAAAAACGATCGCTTTGATTGGCTATGGTATGGTTTGACAGTCGGTTCTATGGTTGTGGTGACTACTTTTGGTACTAGTACAGCTCAAGCTTTTTCCAGTGAGGGGTTTGATATTCTGGGTACTTTTAGTACCGTTAGCCAGGGGGTGGCGATGCTTTTAGTAGCAGGTGGGGCGCTGACAGAAAATGGTAAGGAAACTGTTGAGAATGTCCTTACTAGTGTCGGGATTCCGCCTCATTTCCATGCTGAAGCAATCTTTGGCACTTCAGCCCTGATGGCAGCAGCTACTTATGGTCTCTATACTAATTTGCCTAATATAGGGGAATATTATTACAAACAGGGTAATATTGCCAGTAGTGAAGGTGAGGTTGTTACTGCTTTAGATTTGTACAAAAGGGCGCTGAGTTTTAACCCCGACGATCCCAAAATTTATGTTGGCTTGGGGAAAGTTTCGGAAGATATGGGACAACTCAAGGATGCTGTATCTTATTACGATCGAGGTAGATCTTTCAACGATCCCGCAGCGTTGAATGGTTTGGGGAGATCCCTGGTATTTCAGTCGTTGGAAGATGTGGGTTGGACAGCAAAAATTGATGAGAAGGTTGAGCGGAGAGCGGATTTTTTCTTAGTCGCCGCCGAGAAGCTGGTGAAAGATGAGGAAAAACTTTTACGCCGAGATATTGCGATTAATCATGGCATCCTTTATCTATCTAAGTTTAATTTAAAAAAATCTCCAGTTCAAGAGGCTAATGAGGCTCTTGATAATGCCGATAACTCTTTTGCACAGGCGGCTGAATTAGAGAAAGAATTACCGAAGGAAACTAAAGAACAGGGTAAAGGACAGTGTTATCTTAAAATCGCGGCAAAAATACGCCAAGAAGTTAACTATCAAAAGGGACAAACTTTAAATCCCGATCTTCCCAAACAGGCGCAAGCTTGTTATGGGGAATTATATGCCGCAGGATTAAATCCCTATGATGATACTAAAATATACTATAGTCTCTATACCTCCAGGGTTCCACTTGAAGTGTATCAAAAACCAGGAAATCAAAAACAGGAAGAGCCAAAATCAGAGCAGCCAAAATCAGAAACACCTTCATCAGGAGAAGCAAAACCACAACCAACTCCTTAAGTGAAAAGAGATCCCCGACTTCTCCAAGAAGTCAGGGATCTGGGATATGAGTTTTAACCCCAAGGGCTAGGTGCGCTACAGGGACCTCGCGTACCCTTCGCTCGCCGACAGCCTCCTGCTAGCGGCTCTCCCTCATGCCATTGCTGAAGTTTTACCCCGTCAATCCTTGCGCCGATGAGTTGGGTAAACGATACCGCTACAGGAGCAGCAGTGACAATCCCTAATAAAGAGATAGCTATCCCTTGCACTACTCGTCGGGTAATCATTTTGGCTGGTACGTTTAGCCCAATCCTATTAGATATCAAACTGTTCATTTTTTTTATCCTCTCAAAATATCTGCTAACTACTACCCGCCGAAAATCACATCACTAACCACACCGCTGTTATTTTGACAGACATTTTTTTGTTGCTCTACTATCTGTCCATTGGCAAAAACAGCTCGGAATTCATAAAGACATTTACCATCATTTACTGGAATAATCACAGTTTGTCTGGCACCAATGCTAGCTGTACCGAGGAGATCTTCACCCCACTTCTCTTGGCCTGATTTGCGCCAATAAAACTCCACCATATTATTATTAGTACGGTTGCTCACCTTAAAAACGCGATCGTCTGCTCCGTAGAGGGAATAGCTACCGCCATCAACATCACAGAGATTGAGCTGACGCTCAACTTTTTCTTCGCCATTGGCGAATACGGATTTAATATCATAAACGCATTCTCCAGGCTTGTTATAAATAGCAATATCTACTGTTTCTCCCGGCTTTACCACTCTACCCTGGAGTTTTTCGTTACTTCTGCTATCGCTTCCTGATGGAGAAATGTACAATTGAACTAAGTTACTATCACCATAGTTATCGATATTCAAGGATATCTTAGGTTGGCAAGCCTGAGCTAATAAGCTACTAGGGGTTAACAAGAGCGCAGGTAGCCCCAACAGCGCTCTTGCTGTTAAGGACTTTAAGAAAGTTCGAGACATAGTGCTGCTATTCCTAAATATAGTTTTCAATAGTATCATGAAACCTGAATTATGCAATAGTTCACAAGGAAAAACTCGGAGGAGCTAGAGCCAGACTCCGAGCGGAGCAGGAATTTTTGATGAGGAGAATGAGGTTTTGCCACCTCCCTCCTCATCATGTCTCCTTCTGCCTAATTTTTACTCCCTACTACTGGCTGTTTCATCGGTAGAGTAAGGATTACAGTTGTCTGCCCTCCTACCTCTAATTCGATTTTGCCTCCCAGGAAGTTGACGCAATGTTTAAGCACTAATAAGCCTAACCCCTGCCCCGCAATTGTATTACTGTTAACATTTCGGTGGAATCCATTGAGCAGGAATTTTTGGTCTGTTTCGGGAATGGAAATACCGGAATCTTGAAGCTGAAATTTTACCTGTTGGTCTTGAAACATCAGCTCTAATTGCAGTTGGCTACCTCTGGGAGAATACTGGATAACACTAAAGAGTAAATTTGTCAAGGTTCGTCGTAACAGTTTTTCATCCCAAACACCCGAACATTGGGTGTGACTGATAAAATTAATCTGGTATCTGCCTCCTATACTATCTTGGAATTCGCGAGTTACTTCCCGACATAATTGAGTTAAATCTAGCCATTCTGGGCTGAAGGTTAATTCTTGGGCTTCTATTTTCTTTAACAGGATGACATCATTAATCGAATGATTAATCCTTTGGGTATTGACTTGGATTCGTTGTGGATAATTGGTGGGATTTTCCTGATGATGGTTATTTTCGAGAAGTTTAGCGTCATGGAAAATAGCATTGAGGGAATCCCGCACTTCTTGAGTTAGGAGTGAGGCAAAATTAGTAAGGTGGGATTTTAATCCGCTCAATTGGATATCTTTAGCTAACGCCTCACTAGCTGCTGCTGCGGCTTGCTTTTGCTCAGTCACATCTTTCAAGGCAATGACAACTGCGCCACCTTCTCCATTGATGTCATTGAGGCGAGACATGGTATACTCGTAGTCTCTGACACTATCTAATGTAGTCAAACTGATTTCATCGGTGACGGATTGTCCGATGGTTAATACCGTTTCCCGTTGTAATTCCAAGGATTCGATTATCTGAGGAGATAACTGGAGAGCTTGCCAGGTTTTGCCGATTAAATCCCTTTGGGCAAAGCCCCAAGCCTTGGCAGGAGGCTGATTGAGATAAATAAATTTGCCAGTGCGATCGCAAATCAAGAAAAAGTCACTCGAACTTGATAGAATTTGATCGAAAAGTATCCCTAACTGCTCAACTGCGGCTGCCAAATTAAGAGTTGGCTCCGCCACAGCCAGAGTCTCTTCTTTTGGCGCTGCGGCTAACTGTTTGAGGGCATCTTGCTCGCGCTTAATTGCAATCTGCTTTTTAATTACTTCTTCTTGTTGAGCTTTCAGCTCTTTTGAAGCGCTAATATCTTCCAGAAGACAAGCCGCATATTGCGATTCCCCAGCCGTCGGCGGTACTATAGTTACAGTTAGCCGCCCCCATTCTATAGTTCTCTCTGGATTGAATAAGTGCTTTTCTACTTGGTAAGATTGACGTTCCCCCGTCATTAGTTGACGGAACATTGACCATTCTACACCAGACTTATCCAAATTGAGCAACTTGGGAAAAACAACCTGTAACTCTTGAATATCACAACCAAACATATTTTGTAGGGTTTGATTCCTATCAATCAAGCCACCTTCATTATCCAAAATTGCAATACCAATGGCAGCACGATTCAATAGGGAAGAAAACAAGTGTTTCTCCTCCTCTTGGCTAGACTCTCCGTACCCTGCACCCGTCAAATCTTGCAGTCGCCAGCGCAATCCCACCACCTGACTCTGTGGATTTTGAATCGGTGTGACAGCCAAAGATGCCAAAAAAGACGAACCCCCACGGGGTTGAATCTGGATTTGCCAATTATGGATAGCTTCACCCCGTTGCAGTTTACCCAGTTTATAGTAAAAGTCTCGACGTTCCCCAGTAGCAACAAAAACCACCACAGGTTTACCAATCAGACCTTCTGAGGCAAAATTAAGTAACTTAGCTGCGGCGAAGTTAGCTTCTAGTATCTCCCCTTCCTGATTCGTCACCAGATAGCCATCGGGAGCAAAATTAAACAAATCGTGATAGCGCTGACGTTGTGTTTCCATTTCCATGTGGCTGTCAGCCAACTTTTGATGTTGTTGGCGCATTTCTCCCGCAGCAAATTGTAACTCTTGGAGAGAATGAGACATTTGAGCCAAACTCTCCATTAAGAGTTGTTGCTGCTGTTGGGGTAACTTCACAGGGGGTTGAGATGCCCCGACTGAGAGATTCAGGATTTCGTGCGCCTGTAGCCAGAGGGCTTCTACACGTTTGAGGGAAAGTGTGATTTGTTTGTCAAAGGTTTCTTGAGTCATCGTCTACCGATCAATTTAGCACCCTTCTACTCAATTTTCCCTTAATCTGGGAGATTAGGACTAGGGGTTGGAGCATAGAGTGGGGAGTAGGG
>NZ_JAMZMM010000051.1:0-6924 GCF_024178385.1 Limnofasciculus baicalensis BBK-W-15
GTATCGAACATCTTAAATCCACCTGTGCTGGCGTTTTTTATGGGGATAGTGGCGGTTTTAGTCAAATCTGACTTAGAAATTCCCCCTCCCTTGCCCAAGCTGTTTTCCCTATACCTGCTATTTGCAATCGGGTTTAAGGGAGGTGTTGAATTAGTCAAAAGTGGTATAAGTCAAGATGTAATTCTCACAATTTTGGCAGCTATTTTAATGTCGGCAATTGTCCCAATTTATAGCTTTTTTATTCTCAAGATAAAATTTGATGCCTATAATGCCGCCGCGATTGCCGCGACTTATGGAGCTATTAGCGCCGGGACTTTTATCACCGCCACCTCCTTTCTAACTACCCTAGAGATTGATTTTGATGGATACATGGTAGCCGCCCTTGCCCTGATGGAATCACCAGCAATTATTGTCGGTTTAATCCTGGTTAATCTATTTGGGGCTAATCCAGAAAAACCTGAATTTATTTGGGCTGATGTTTTAAAAGAAGCATTCTTAAATAGTTCAGTATTTCTGTTAGTAGGTAGCCTAATCATGGGTATTCTAACAGGGGAACATGGTGGGGAAGTTTTGAAACCATTTACTGAGGATATGTTTTATGGTATCCTAACCTTCTTCCTGCTGGAAATGGGACTCCTGGCGGCTAAAAGAATAAAAGATTTACAAAAAGCAGGGGCTTTTCTCATTTCTTTTGCCATACTGATTCCTATCGTCAATGCCATCCTGGGATTATTGATTGCGAAAGTTATCGGGATGCCTCGGGGGGATACGCTTTTGTTTTCTGTGCTATGTGCCAGCGCGTCTTATATTGCGGTTCCTGCTGCCATGCGATTAACAGTGCCCGAAGCTAATCCCAGTCTGTATATTTCGACGGCTTTAGGAGTGACTTTTCCCTTCAATATTGTGGTGGGAATTCCTCTATATCTATATGGAATTAATCTGTTTTGGAGATAAAATTATGCAGTCAGTCAAACGAATCGAAATTATTGCCAATTACGTGGAATTGGGCAAGATTTTACAAGGTTTAGAGCGTGCTGGTGTACCGGGGCATACTGTAATTCGTGATGTGGCAGGAAAAAGTACGCGAGGAACAATAACAGATGATTTGGCAATGACAATGCTGGATAATATTTATGTTATCGCTTTCTTTCCTCCTGATAAAATTAACACAGTATTAGAAGTTATGCGCCCAATTTTGAATAAGTTTGGGGGAACTTGTTTCATTTCTGATGCAATGGAATTGCGCACAACTAAGTGTGTAGGTTAGTGAGGAATTGGGTAAAAGAGTTTTGAGTTTTGAGTTTTGAGTTTTGAGTTTTAATTCAAAATTAAGAATTCAAAACTCAAAACTATTCCAGCCATGCCCCTACCTCTTAATAATTCGCCAAAGTTTTCCAGCTTCTATCTCTCCTGCTACTTTGTATTTTATATTTTGCTCAAATTGGGATAAAAATTCACTGGATGGTTGGTACAGAAAAACATTGCTAAAATTATTGGGAATATCAATCGGTGCTGGGTTTTCTCCTCTCACCAAAAGTAATTTTATCTGAGGATTGAGGAGATAACTCAAAGCTGTAGTTCTTGTGGTACTATTACTAATTAATAGGGGAGAAGGTGATTGATTAATAATTTCAGCTACTTGAGAATCGTAATAGTTAGTGTACTTATTCCACCATGTCTCAGATTGAGAACTAATAGTACAGGATAAAATACCCAAAGAAATTATTGCGATCGCGCCTATCTGCCACAGTTTACCTCTAATATAGTAGAAACCAGATTTTTTTCCCATAAATCCGGTTTCTGTAGTAACACCGCGTAATTCTTCTCTAACTTTTATCGTTAACAAGTAAGCAACTGCTAAATGAATCCCCAATAAACAGGGAATTTGAAATCGTGCTATGGTAGATCTTTGTCCTCCCACAATTAAATCTGGTACTCCTAGTAGTAATCCGGTAGAGCCTATTAAAGCTATTACAAATAACCATACTTGTCTTGAAGTATGCCGAATCAAGAAATAAATGCTATAACATACTAAAATAAAAATAGGAATAACTACAAAGGAAAAAGGATGCCCTAAACTAACCAGCCCCACAGGATCGATATTACTTCTAATTCTAAACAGTTGTTCTTTATAATTAACTTGTGGATCGAAGAAAACCATGTTAATATTAAAAATCCACCGTTGAAACAAAGTAAAAAAAGAAATAGTCTCACCCGTCCAACTTGAAGCTTTGATTTTATCAATAAGTACCAGCCAAGGGGCAAACGTGAGAATACCTAAGCTCAAAGCCATAAAAAATGCTATCGCATCTTTACTCATTCTCCATCTATTGATAACAGCCACGTAAATACTATGACTAATTACTATAAGAAAAGATAGCAAATGAGAATAGAGAAGTAGCGAAACTCCAGCCGCGTAAGTAAGCCAAGCCAACTTGGTTTTTAGTCGCATAGCTCGCAAAAGAGCAGTACTTGCCAGTAAAATAGTAACAGTCCACAAACTATATTGCCTTGCTTCCTGAGCATAGAGAATATGGAAAGGAGATACAGCCAACAGAATAATTGCCATCCATCCCACTTGAGCAGAATTAAATAATTCTAGACATAACCAATAGACAGGAGGAAATACGAGTAAACTAATTAAAGCTGAGAAAAGTCTGACTTGTAGCGGATTAAGACCATGCCACCCTACCCAAAGTCGCGCGATCGCGTAATATAAAGGTGGATGTTGCTGATCTTCTGTAGCAATAGCTTTCACCGTATCCACTAAACCCCGCTGAGAATCCAGATGCTGATACCTTTGCAAATCCGCAACAGAAATAACTGCACCGTTAGCCAAGCTTGCTTCCACCTCTACCGATGTGTAGCCAGCTAACCAGAAAGAAGTAAATACTTCATCATGCCAGTATGGTTTTCGCTCCAGGTTAACGAATCTGAAAAATACTCCCAGAATTAATATAATTACAATAAGACTGCGACACCAAATTAAATAATGAGATCTTTTTATCATCTAGCACAAAAATAGTAATCTTCTGAGATTGTAACCCCTTAAGCATTTAAGAAAATATATTCTCACTCACCACCCCCCACCCCCCACTCCCCACTAAGGCTAAAAATTGCTAAAGTAGTTCCTGTGGATGATGGGGAAACCCTGAGAGGCTGTTTGTAAAGAAAAACTAAGCTGAAATTAACCCGGTTTCTTTCGTGTCAATAACGACAGTTTTTTGTACTCTAATCCAGATAAACCGGGTTTTTTGGGGTAATTTATGATAGTTGACAAACAGACTCCAATCGGTTAATAAAGTTAAGAGGAAAAAGTGTGAGCAAAGTTTTAGTCACAGGCGCGGCGGGTTTTATTGGTTTTCACCTCAGCCAAAGGTTACTTGAAAGAGGTGATACTGTTGTCGGAATCGATAATCTGAATCCCTACTACGATGTTTCCCTCAAACAAGACAGACTCGCGCAACTACAGAAGCAAGCAGGATTTAGTTTTTACAAGCTTGACTTAGCTAACCGGGAAGGAATGGCAGACTTATTCGCCAAAGAAAGTTTGGCTCTCGTTGTCAATCTAGCCGCCCAAGCAGGTGTGCGCTACTCTCTGGAAAATCCCCATGCCTATGTCGATAGTAATCTAGTTGGTTTCACAAATATCCTTGAAGGTTGCCGCCATTCTCATATTAAGCATCTTGTCTTTGCCTCCTCTAGTTCAGTATACGGAGTTAATAAAAAAGTACCATTTTCCGTACAAGATAATGTCGATTGTCCCATAAGTCTGTACGCTGCCACCAAGAAAGCCAATGAATTAATGGCTCATGCCTACAGCCACCTATACCACATTCCCATGACAGGCTTACGCTTTTTTACAGTATACGGTCCTTGGGGGCGGCCAGATATGGCACTATTTTTATTTACCAAAGCCATCCTGGAGGAGAAACCAATTAATGTATTTAATTCCGGCAACATGCAAAGGGATTTCACATATATTGACGATGTAGTTGAGGGAGTAGTCAGGGCGATGGATTCCATTCCTCAACCTGAAAATGGAGAATCTACTAAATTAGAAGAATCCAGTTTAGTTCCCTATAAATTATACAACATTGGCAACAATCAGCCTATCCAACTCTTACAATTGATTGAAATTATCGAGACTTGTCTAGGTAAGAAAGCCATTAAAAATATGTTGCCCATGCAGCCAGGAGATGTACCAATTACCTACGCAGATGTTGACGATTTGATCCGGGATGTTGGCTTCAAACCAAATACGCCCATTGAAGTTGGTGTGGAAAGGTTTGTTAACTGGTATCGCTCTTACTATCAGGTTTAGTAGGTGGTTGTTTGTTATTGGTTATTGGTTATTGGTTATTGGTTGTCGCTGTATTTACTTTGCGTACCTACTCTACGAGAAGCCCCTGCGCGTCTATGCGCCTACCTTTGCGTACCTTTGCGTTAAAAAACTCTCTTTCCTCCAACCAAAAACCGCGACACTTCTTCTCCAAAAAACAAATAACCAACAACCAAAAATCAAAAATTATCTGAATTATCAGTATTATCCTGAGCGGAAGTATTCGCATTCATCCTTTGAAGCAATAACTTTTTCGCCTTAAGAATCTCTGACTCACTCCCATTACCATAATGATTGTGGTAATAATAGTATGAACTCGCCGTGTGATTTTTCACCCCATTAGCAATTACCCCCAGCACCGTAGCACTAGAAATTTTGATACTATCCAAAGTTTGCAGTAAGGCGGAACGATCTGTTTTTTCTAATCCAGCAACAAGGATAACACCATCAGTATGAGCAGCTAAAATACGACCATCTGCAAGTCCCAGCAAAGGTGGTGTATCATAAATTACCAGGTCAAATACCGCATGTAATTGCTGCATTAAATGTTTCATTTTAGTCGAACTTAGCAAGCGGGTGGGATCGGGGGGTAATTGCCCTGCTGTTAAGACATAGAGATGATTCCAGGAGGGTAATCGTTGAACCGCTTCTTTGGGAGTAAGCTTAGTCGCAATTAAATTACTCAAACCTACCTCATTTTCCAATCCCAAATTGATGTGTACCTGGGGACGACGCAAATCAGCATCTACTAACAAAACTTGTCTTCCCATGGCAGCAGCAGCTTGGGCTAAGTGGAGGGAGGTAGTAGATTTGCCATCTCCTGATGTTGCAGAGCTAACTACAATAGAGTGGATTGGCGTATCAGTACCGAGAAAGCGAATATTGGTATGTAGTGAACGAAATGATTCTAAAAATGGAGATGAAGTATACCATTTTGGACGAGGAAGATTGCTGTCATCTTTTTCAATGGTTTCCATTGACATCATCTCGACTTGTTGCGTCGCCACCATCAGCTTTTTCAGATTTTTTTGGTAGGGAATTACGCCCAGAAGTGGTAATTTAGTAAGTTCTTTTAGTTCATCGGGAGAGTGGAATCGATTGTCGAGTCGTTCGATTAGTAAAGCCACTCCAATTCCCAATAATAACCCAGCGATCGCACCCAAGGTAATATTACGCTGTTTATTCGGCCACACTGACTCTTTTGGCTCTTCAGGTTTTAATATAATCTGCCAAGGCAGTGACTTTTGGGCAATTTCAATTTCTAGGGATTCTTGAACAGCCAAAAAACGATTTAAGCTCTCAGTTGCTACCTGTAATTCTCGCTGAAAATCAGTGTAGCGACGCGCAATTACTGGCATCTGCTTTACTTGCAGATTTATCACTTGTTGGGCTTGGCCGATTGCTCGCTGTCGCACTTGCAAGACTTGCATTTGGTTGCTTGCCTCCACCAGTTTTTGGGTTAGGCTAGTGCGAATTGAACTTGGCGAATCTGTCTCCACTCCCGCTTCTGGCAAATTTTTCCCCAGTACTTTTCGAGCTTCAGCTTCAATAAGTGGTAATAAATTTTCCTGTTCTTCTCGTAATCTTTGTAGTGTGATATCTTCGTCTGTAAATGTTGCCGATCTTTTCGCTATTTCTGCTTCAATTTCTGCCAGTTTATTCAACAATTCTTGGTAACGTGGGGCTTCGGCAATGGTTACTGTTGCTACCGCTTCTTGCGGCGTTAATTCCAACTGTTTTGTTAAGGCTGTATAAAGGGTGCGAGTTTCTTGTAACTG
Organism: Limnofasciculus baicalensis BBK-W-15; assembly: GCF_024178385.1. Lineage (GTDB taxonomy): Bacteria > Cyanobacteriota > Cyanobacteriia > Cyanobacteriales > Coleofasciculaceae > Limnofasciculus > Limnofasciculus baicalensis. The sequence continues at coordinate 6,121 of NZ_JAMZMM010000051.1, forward strand.
AACTTGTGTTTCTAATGCTTGTTGAGAGATGGTGCTGACTCTATTTGAGAGTTGTTGAGCTTGAACTTCTGGATCGAGAAGATCGTTTTGTTGGCGAAATGATTGGAGTTGTCCTTGAAGTTTATCAACCCTTTGGCGCAGGAGTGGGAGTTGGCCTTGCACAAATCCAATTCCCTGTTTTAGGTTCATTTGCCTTTCTGTTAGGGAGTAGCGGAGATATCCTCGCGCCACTTCATGCAAAATCCGCCGTACTTTTTTCGGATCTGTATCTCTGTAACGACCTTCTATTATTTTAGTTGTTCCGAGTCTACTAACTGTCAGTTTATTACTGGCTATCAAGGATTCGTATGTGACATCTGCATAATATTTGTTGATTTCCTTAACTATAGGAGTCATTAAATTGGGAGAGCGCAAAACCTGAATTTGGGTTTCATAATCTAGACTGGAATTTTGGATATCTTTAGCACCAGGTATTTGACTTAGTTTGTCTAAATTACCTTCCTCGGTAAATGATTCAACCACTAATTTGAAATTACTTTCAAATTTCGGTGTCTGACGCTCAGTCCAAAAATATACCCCAGAGGATACTGCGATCGCAATCCCCGCAATAACTAACCCACGTCGTCGGATTGCCGTCAATATCTGTCGCAGACTCAACTCATCTGCTTCCGGTTGCGGCTGTTGACTTGGGTGGATTAGCGGCAGGTAAGGTACACCCCTCCCATTCCCGTTTCCCACATGTCCATTGGCATGTCCATTAGCTACATGTCCATTAGCTACATGTCCATTAGCTACATGTCCATT
>NZ_JAMZMM010000051.1:7024-22674 GCF_024178385.1 Limnofasciculus baicalensis BBK-W-15
CATGTCCATTAGCTACATGTCCATTAGCTACATGTCCATTAGCTACATGTCCATTGGCTCCATGTCCATTAGACGATATCTGATCCTTAATCTTGCTCATCTCCCGCATCCCCTCAGATCCTTTTTAGTTAATTGAGAACTATATCCCAATTTTGTCTCAGTTGACGTACTCCCCCGCTTAAAAGACGGGGGATTCTCAAAAGATGTTACGAGGCACTCTTAAGAAAAGCTTCATTCCCCATTTCCCATCCCACTATAAGCCGAAAAATCTAAATAACGTAAATAGTCCACCAATAGGACTCACCACATTATTCAGTGTATCGGTAAAACTGGTAAGACCGGAGCGATTAACAACAATCACATCATTAGGGCGTAAGGGAGGATTAGTTTGGTCATTAACAGCAGCAGTAAAATCCACCTCGACTTCCCGTTTTTCCACCGTGCCATTGGGATTGAGGCGAATTAACTCTACCACATTCTTCTTGGCGCGACGCGGATCGAATCCACCAGCGACTAAAAGTGCTTGATTCAAGGGAGAATTAGCTGGTATTTGCACCACTCCCGGTTTCTTCACTTCTCCCACCACATTAACACTGATAATGGCAGCAGAAAAGCTTGCCGATGCCAACTCAGTTGCTTCAGGGGCGCTGATTGCTACAGCAGTAGGGACAGTAATTGTATCGCCCTCCTGTAAAATTACATCTTGAGATAAATCACCTTCCTGCAAAAGATTCCATAGATTCACCTCAATGACTTGTCTGGTACCTTCTCTGGTAGTACGTTGCACCTGTACCCGGCGAATATCAGCTAATTGAGTAATACCCCCAGCCACTTGAATCGCTTGAGTGATTGTAGCGGGTTCTCTGCTATTGCTCCCTCCGCTGGTACGATCTGCATTAGTAGCACTAGCCGTTGCTGCTGATACACTATAAGGTCCAGGGCGTACCACTTCTCCCACTATAGCCACTTTAATCGGTTCAACGGTACTAGGAGCAAAGCTAGCAGTTGATAGTTGGCGACTTTCTAGGGGATCGATACCGATCGTGGTTGGAATTAAGATTTCATCTCCATCCCGCAAAGAAATATCCTCTCCTAGATTACTATTTTGTAATAAGTTCCAGAGATCTGCCGTACAACCTCGCCGATTATCGACGCGACGGATTTGCACGCTCCTGACATCAGCCGCGCGAGTAATACCGCCAGCGATTTTAATTGCATCAGTGATTGTCGGAAATTGTTGACCATCAGTGAGGCTAATACTGTAAGCGCCGGGACGATTTACCTCTCCACCTACTGCAATTTTCAGGGGACGGGCTTTAATTAGACTAAGAGTAACTAGAGGTCGTCTGACGTAGCGGGCATAGCGCCCAGAAATGAGTTCACTAGCGGTACTTGGGGTTAACCCAGCGACAGATAGGCTGCCAATTACGGGTAAGTTCAGAGTACCATCAACTAGCACTTGGTATTGACCGCTGTATTCGGGCACATCAAAAAGATCCAAACGAACTTGATCTCCAGAGCCTAGGGTGTACGCTTCAGTAAGGGGTCGATTATTCCGATTGCATTGAGCTGTAGCGATGGTGGGAGAATTAATTGGTACAGTGCGAACCCCTGTTGCAGCGGGAGGCTGTATCAATGGCGGGGGTGGCAAAATTATCGGTGTATTATCAATCTCCTTTGGCGGTGGCGGGGAAAAGGTAGGGAGTTGTGCCTTTACAGGTGTTGCGCCAGCCGCCGCGATCGCTGCTAGGATCGTTAGACCGACCAGGGGTTGATTAAAGTGTTTTCTCAAAATGTTACTTATCATACTATTGAAATGACAACAAATAATCCATCGTTTTGCGATCGCTTTCCGGGTATTCGGGCAATAATGGTATAATTTCCGGTTGGATCGGAATTATTCAACCTCTGACAGAAAAACCTCTGCGTACCTCTGTGTTCACCTCTGCGCTCTCTGTGTTAAAAAAAAGATATTATACCAACGCCAACAGATTCGATCTGATTTGTCGTTTCAGTTCCAATATTATCCCATAAAACTAAAATTGCTGCCCTAAGCACCTTAGTCATCGCTACAATTTCCCAACAACACCCCTGCTCGATCAATATTTTGCCGCACTGATGAGGCAGAAGCATGGAGAGCATCCCTTTCCTCATCTGTAAGATTAAGTTCTACTACCTTTTCAATTCCCTGACATCCCAATAGCGTAGGTACTCCAATGAAAATATCATTTAAACCATATTCCCCCTGAAGATATGCTGATGCGGGAACGAGACGGGATTGGTTGTGTAAAATAGCTTCTACCATTAGGCAAGCGGCAGAAGCAGGTGCAGAATATGCTCCACCAGTCTTCCTCAGATTAACAATTTCTGCGCCACCGTGACGGGTGCGATCGCATATTCTTTCTATTGTCGCTCTATCCATTAATTCTGTAATCGGAATTCCCCCGACACTGGCGTAGCGGGGTAATGGCATCATCGAATCTCCATGATCTCCGATTACTAAAGCTCTGACATCAGTAACACAAACGCCCAATTCTATCGCAATAAAGGTTTGGAATCGTGCCGCATCGAGAACACCTGCCATGCCCATCACACGATTTGGGGGTAATCCTGTTGCCTGCCATGCCAGATATGTCATGACATCCAGAGGATTAGTGATAATGATATAGATGGCATCGGGAGAATATGCGATCGCCTTTTGGGTCACCTCTACTACAATCTTGGCATTAATCTGAATTAAATCGTCTCGACTTAACCCTGGTTTGCGGGGGATACCTGCGGTAATTACCACAATGTCAGAATTAGCGGTATCGGCGTAATCATTAGTACCCTTAATTTGGCGATTGTGACGATCTAATCCTTGTGCGTGGGTCAAATCCAGTGCGATCGCTTGGGGCATCCCCTCTACAATATCCACTAGTACCACATTGGCGAGATTATGTTGAGCAATGCGGTGGGCGAGAGTACTACCTACATTACCAGCACCGATAATCGTAACGCGGTGGTCGTTGCAGGCAATGGGTTGGTTGGGAAAGGATGCCATAGATTGGATGTGTAGGCGAAACGCCTTCTTCTAGAGATCGCCAAATATCTTCTAATCTAACTTTTTAATTCTAGTTGGTCCAGGCGGAACCAAATATTGGGGGTGGGGACAGAGAATTTGACGAAAGCATAGTCGCCCCTTATATCTACGATTTCCCCATCACTGTCAAAGAGGTAAGAGGGGAAGCGAGTATCGCTGGCTGTAGCTTCCAAGCTATTTTCCAGCTTTTCCCGGATCGCGCGTACCAATGTTCCTTTTTTAATTTTGTCTGCCATAGGAGGTTAGGGATTAGGGGTTAGGGGTTAGGGCAAATTACACTCTATATCTTACCAGGAATCATAGGTAAATTACCCAGCACTGACCTGAGTACAGGTACAGGTTGAAAGCCCGCCATAGAATTCATGATCCTGTTTCGATTCAGGTAGGATGGTTGATAAAGCCGATCCCACAATCTCTCCCGCGACAACCCGATCGATATCCATCGAATCTTATGGAAGAGAATTCATAAAATCGGTAAATTGTCAAGTGATTATCGCAAAAAGAAAGAAAGTGAGAACTATCCTATTTGAATGATCATTAAAACTTCGGTACTAAGTAGCTTAGTCCAAGCCATACCCCATCTGCGGCAACAACTTTATTTCAAGTCTTCCCTGACGGCACTCTCCCATGCCATGGAAGATCGGGTTTTGGCTACTTCAGCCCAACCCCTGGTGATTGCCTGCTTTCAGCGAGAGCGATTCTATCGTCAAGAAGCCCACCGATATCGCCGCGTTGCCGAATTAACCTCTCAACTATATGTCCTCGCAGCACCGGAAACTAACTTTAACAATACCTCCGACTCCCACGAAATGATTGCCTTCGATTCAGGGGATGCTTTGAGTCAAGAATGGCATTTGGTGGTAATTGCACAGGAGTATGCTAACTGCCTAATCTGTCGCGAAAAGACGACGCTTGTCTCGGATCGTACCTATTCTGACATGGATGCTGCCCGTCGCTTTGAGGGTATCTGGAGTTTTGACCGTCAGGTTACCATAAAAGCGGCTGAGTTACTCCTGAATCGGATTGAGATATATCGCCCCGACTTGGCAAGCAAAATTGAACAGGTAAAAACCCAGTATTTAATAAGTCAAAAGTCAAAAGTCAAAAGTCAAAAGTCAAAAGTCAAAAGTCAAAACTTCGCCAATGAAGATCCTTTTGTGGAGCGATTGGTAACTTATTTACAAGCGGGGCAGTATAAATTACTCAAAGCCTATCGCTCGATTTACACTCAACAACAGCGAGAACGTTTAGTTAATTTAATTACATCAGCAATTAGGACTTCTCTTAATCCCCATGAGATTCTGGAAGTTGCTGTGCAGGAGTTGGGACAAGCTCTTGGCTCTTGTCGCTGTTTGATTTACCGTTGTAAGGCAACAGATATATCCGCTATTATCGGTCATGAATATTTAGAGATTGAAGGTAGGGAAGATCTGCACCTTACCTCTACTATTGGGCAGAAATGGCCTTTACAAGATAATTGCCTATTTCAGGCGATCGCACAACATCACGAATCTATTCTAATCGAAGATACAGAACAAGATCCCCGGATTAACAATACCAATGAATTAGCGATTATTAATCCTAAAGGTAAAAAACCAAATTCCCCATCATCAACTCTCAATAATTTGGTACAAACTTTTTCTATGCGCTCTTGGCTCATGGTACCAGTATTGTATCAAGGTGAGTTATTGGGGATGGTGGAATTACACCATTGTCTGGCAATACCCTATCGGTGGAAAGATGAAGAATTAGCCTTGGTGGAAGCGATCGCAACTCAAGTTGGGGTAGCCTTAATTCAAGCTGCTGCCTATACTAATCTACAAGATTTGAACCAGCAACTTGAGATCCTCGATCGCACTCGCAGTAATTTAGTCGCGATCGCAGGTCACGAATTGCGGACTCCTCTATCTACAATTAGAGTATGTCTGGAAAGTCTAGCGCAGGAACCTGACATGCCTCTGGAATTACGCCAAATTATGCTGGATACTGCCCTGGCTGATTCGGAACGGATGCGGAAACTAGTCCAAGACTTCCTCACTTTATCTCGTTTGGAGAGCGATCGGGTACAATGGCATCCCGAACCCCTTTTCCTTGAGGAATGTATTGAGTTAGCCCTCAGCCAAATCCGGGCGCATTACTTGAAGAAGGTTTATCCCCAAATTATTTCCCAACTCCCCGAGCGTGTTCCCTTAGTTTTAGCAGATGGTGAATGGTTAGTGGAAGTCCTTGCCAAACTCCTCGACAATGCTTGCAAATTTACTAATCCACAAGGGCAAATCGCAATTAGTATCCAAATCCCCGATCCTTCTCTTGTAGAAGTTACTGTCGCCGATACTGGACGTGGTATCGAACCCAACCGCTTAGAATATGTCTTCGATCGTTTCTATCAGGAAGAAAGCGCTTTGAGACGGACTACTGGCGGTACTGGTTTAGGTCTAGCAATTTGTCGTCAAATTGTCAAGGGGTGGGGCGGAAAAATTTGGGCTTCTTCAGGAGGGAAAGACAAAGGCGCTCAATTTCACTTTACTGTGCCTGTTGTTGGTTGTTAGTTATTAGTTGTTTGTTATTTGTTGTTTGTTATTTACAAGTTATAACAAAGCAATAAAGTTAAGGAACTAAAAAGCAACAACCAACAACCAACAACCAAAAACGAATTACAAACTGTAACAGTTCTTGACAAAGTGCTATGACTTGGGCAACCTGAGTGATAGCATTCCCTAAATGCCGTATATAAAGGTTAAAACAGAACTATGGCAGAAGCACTTACTGGAGCCACTCCTAAGTTTGGCGGAAGCACTGGCGGATTGCTTACAAAAGCAGAAGTCGAGGAAAAATACGCCATCACCTGGACTAGCACAACAGAGCAAGTCTTTGAAATGCCCACAGGCGGCGCAGCCGTGATGAATGCAGGGGAAAACCTCCTGTATCTGGCTCGCAAAGAGCAGTGTCTGGCGTTGGGAACCCAACTTCGGACAGGATTCAAGCCCAAAATCACCGACTACAAGATTTACCGGGTTTATCCCAGCGGGGAAATCCAATTTCTGCACCCAGCAGATGGTGTCTTCCCTGAAAAGGTGAACGCAGGTCGCGAATTCAACGGTAAAATAGACCGGAATATCGGTAGCAACCCGGAACCAGTCTCAGTTAAGTTCAGCGGTAAGGCAACTTACGAATCCTAATCGTAGGCAGTAGGGGGTGGGGAATGGGGAATGGCTAGTTGTTTTTTCGGATTAGCTGTTAGCCCGTAGGGCGTGTTTTCTTTCCCCACCCCCGGAAGGGCGTAGCATTCGGACAAAACAATCTATGTTTTCAGAAATAGGTTATCCCCCGAATGCTACGCCCCTACATCAAATTTTCCCAACTCCCCACTCCCAACTCCCCACTCCCAACTCCCCACTCCCAACTCCCTAACACCAGCATCTATGATTTCCCCAGATTTTTCTCAATTTCGTCAACTTTCACAAGAGGGAAATTTTATTCCCGTATATCAGGAGTGGGTGGCGGATTTGGAAACGCCTGTTTCTGCTTGGTATAAGGTTTGTGCTGGACAACCTTACAGCTTTCTATTGGAGTCGGTGGAAGGTGGGGAAAATGTGGGACGCTATAGTTTATTGGGTTGTGACCCTTTATGGGTATTGGCAGCGAGGGATAATTCTACGACTCAGATACAGCGAGATGGTTCGATAACTGTGTTTGAGGGGAATCCTTTTGATGTTTTAGCTAATTGTTTGAAACCGATTAAGCCAGTAACTTTACCTCAATTACCGCCAGGAATTGGTGGTTTGTTTGGGTTTTGGGGTTATGAGTTAATTCATTGGATTGAGCCAAGAGTACCTGTTTATCCGATAGGGGAAAATGATTTGCCGGATGGGATATGGATGCAGGTGGATAATCTGATTATTTTCGATCAGGTGAAACGGAAGATTTGGGCGGTGGTTTATGCGGATTTGCGGGATAGTAATGTAGACTTGGAACAAGCTTATCAGGAAGCTTGCGATCGCGTTCAAGCATTAGTACACAAGCTTCAGTTGCCTCTATCTGGTAGAGATACGGTGTTGGAATGGATGCCGCCAGATAGTACGACTCAGAAATTAACTTATACTAGCAATACTGAGGCAGCCCAATTCTGTACAAATGTCCAGAAAGCGAAGGATTATATCCGCGCTGGCGATATCTTTCAGGTGGTTATTTCTCAACGCCTTGCCGCAGAATATAAGGGAGATCCTTTTGCTCTTTATCGTTCCCTGAGATTAATTAATCCTTCCCCATATATGGCTTATTTTAATTTTGGGGATTGGCAAATTATTGGTTCTAGTCCAGAGGTTATGGTAAAGGCTAGTAAGTCACCAGAGGGAGGGCTGGAAGCGATTTTACGCCCAATTGCGGGAACCAGACGTAGGGGGAAAACTCATCAGGAAGATGATGCTCTAGCAGCGGAATTAATGGCAGATCCTAAAGAAATTGCCGAACATATTATGCTAGTAGACTTAGGTCGAAATGACTTGGGTAGAGTCTGTAAGAGTGGTTCGGTAAAAGTAGATGAATTAATGATAGTTGAGCGGTACTCTCATGTGATGCACATTGTGAGTAATGTGGTGGGAGAATTGGATGAAGGTAAAACAGCTTGGGATTTATTGAAGGCTTGTTTTCCAGCGGGTACGGTTAGTGGCGCACCGAAAATTAGAGCCATGGAAATTATCCATGAATTGGAACCCGAAAGGAGGGGACTTTATGCTGGAGTTTATGGGTGGTATGATTTTGAAGGACAATTGAATAGTGCGATCGCAATTCGGACTATGGTGGTTCGTGGTACTGAGGATGGGATAAATCAGGTATCAGTGCAAGCGGGTGCGGGTTTGGTGGCAGATTCTGTCCCGGAAATGGAATATGAGGAGACTTTGAATAAGGCGAGAGGGATGTTAGAGGCTATTCGTTGTTTGGGAAGATAAAATTTACTTGGGAGAATGGCTAATGGCTCATGGCTAATGGCTCATGGCTAATGGCTAATGCTAAACCCTACTCCCTACTCCCTACTCCCTAACTATAAATAAATGCTTGAACCTATCATTACTAACTTATACGAAACGGACTTCTACGCCTGGACACAAGAGCAGATACCACTGCTGCGGTTGGGTAAATTTAACCAGATTGATTTACAAAATATTGCTGAGGAGATTGAATGTTTGGGTAAACAGCAACGGCAGGAATTGCGAAACCGTTTAGCAATACTTTTAGGGCACTTGCTTAAATATCACTTCCAGCCTACCCATCGCAGTAAAAGTTGGCTAGCAACTATTCGGGAACAACGTCGCCGCCTGACTATGCTGTTGGATGATAGTCCTAGTCTACGCCCATACATCAAAGATGCGATCGCACTTGCATATCCCCTAGGAACAGATATAGTTGTCCAAGAAACTCCTCTAGATTATATCGATCTTCCTGAAACTTGCCCCTACACTGTTGAACAAATTCTTAGTCAAGAATTCTTGCCTAATTAATTTTTGCAGGAGTTAATAGTCGGTACTCCGATTTAACGGTGGGTTGTTGACTGCCTATCCCCAAATTAGAAACCTTATTAAGATTCTAATTAAATCCTACAGGCTTTCCGCTCCATCGTCAAGGTGCGCAAAGAATTATTTAATTAATCCTAGTCTAACATCTCGATAAGCATTGAGTGCTGCTAGTTTCACTGGTTCTGATACTATGGGGAATGTAGTGAGAATATAGGCAAATTCTGATTCTGTTATGCGATAGAGGTGGGCTATCATACCGTCGATTTCTGCTCTTATTTTTCCCCGTTCAACTTCATTTGTTACGCCGTTTTGGTGAGAATCTAGTCCAACTTCTTGGGCTAAGTCGTCGAATTCTGGGGTGGTGCAGATGAGTTGGGCTGCGCGTTTTACTATTTCGTTGAAGTAGGGGTCGTTTTTTGTGAGGCGGGGGACTCTTAGTGCATACATGAAGTGCATATCGCAATGGGCTGTAATTCTTCGGCGAATCTCCGAGTCGAGGGCAAAGGAATTCAACACGGCTGTGATAAATAAAGTTATGTCGTATGGGAGTAAAATTTTAACAGTTTGGGCTGTATCTGCACAAAATCTGTTTGGAGGCAGCACACAAGCAATTAAACTACGTTCATCAGTATTACGGGCTATTCTTCTATGTACTAAACGGTAGTCTTGATAAGCTAATTTTTGTCCTTCATCTTTTGTACGTCCAAGAATTTTTGCTCGTCCTTCCTGTAAATTAATCCAATACTTAGGCTGTGCAAACTCAGGTTTAAACTGATGAAACATATTGCCTTGTACAAGTGGAACTAAACCTTTGTCTGATTGGGTTTTGAATAAATGACTATCATTAGTCATGTTAATTTCTTGAGAAAGCTTCAAATTCCATCTGCTTTCAATTTGTTCCCCTAGTGGTGGAAATTGAGCTACTTTTTCAGCAATGCGGATATCAATCTCATTTTTGAACTCCATTACTGATAAAGAGTCAGGAGATAAGCGACGAATCAGTTCAACACTTAGAGATAAGTTTTCCTGACGAGGAAACTCTTGAAGTTCTTGCACATCAAGACGCATAAAAGCAGATGGAAATTCAGTTGTTTTACCGCCTTTCTCAAAAGTAAGAATAACTATTTTGAAACTACGATGAACTCCTTCAAAGATTTCTTTACGATTCTCAAGACAAAATAACCCAGTAACTTCAGTTTTACTAAACAACATTTCCCGCAGTTGCTTAGTTCCCAAATCAGTGTAAATCCCGCTGGGAATCACAATTCCACAATCGCCACCGCTACGGAGTAGATTAAAACACTGTTCGACAAATAAGAAGTATAAGTTAATCTTTCGAGCCACACTCTTTCCACCCATTTCAGAGCGTTGATTTTTATACTGTTCAGCTTTCTTAAAATAAGCACTGACATAAGGATAGCTGCTGCAATATTCCAACCAAGCTCCTTGAATTTCTGGATCTTTCAGCAACTGTTCGCGCTGCTTTTCCCAAGTTTTAATATCTAGCTTATTCTTCCTTATTAAATTATCGTATTTTTGGAAAAACTCTTTTTCATCAGTTTGAAAAACTTCCCAAGGTGGATTAGTAATAATCGCATCAAAACCACCTCTCTCCTCTATAATCTTATCAAAATGATAACCCCAATGAAACGGTTTCAACGCCTCAATATCTTCTATCTTCAATACTCGCTTTTTCGCCTTCCCCTGTAACTGCGCTTCCTCATACTTAATCCCTAACTTAATACTAAATTCATCCAATAATAACTGATTCAACTTAGCGTAAGAATCTCGATTTAACTTATCAATCTCATTCCGCAGCCTCTGAAGCCGATTATCCTGAGATGTCCCATCGATATCTTCTGGTTGAAAAGCATGTTTTTTATATAAGTCTATATTGGCATTTTTCTCTGCTAAAATCTGCCGATAGCTACTAGCTGCTAGGGGTTGGAGTAAGTTTCCCTGCTGATACTTTGAGTCACCAGCGGCATCAAATCCTGACTCATTTACTCCAATTAACCCAATCAAGGAATTCCCTGCCATAATATTAAAGTCAATATTCGGTAGGGGTTCCAATTCATCAACTTCTTGTGCAGAAGAAACTAAGGCTAAAAATAGCCGTAACTTAGCAATTTCTGTGGCTTCTTCCATGATATCTACACCATAGAGATTGTCGGTAATAATCCGCTTTTTGACAAAATAAGACAAGGAGGGATGGTTTGCTTCTACTTCACTTAGCCATTTTTTGAGAGGGCGATTACCTTTTAATTTAATTGTGCCAATTACAGCGGTGTAGACTGAGATTAGGGTTTTCATTGCCGCTACGAGAAATGCACCGGAGCCACAAGCGGGGTCAAGTAATGATAAATTGGGGAGGATATCGTGGATTAAGCTGTTGCAGAGTTGGTCATCTAAGTTAATTAGTAGTTCGTTGATATCTTGAAATTTACCCCCCCTGCCCCCCTTGTGAAGGGGGGAGTTAGAGATAGAGACTTTTTCAATCTTCTCCCCCCTTAATAAGGGGGGCAGGGGGGGATCTTCAATTGTCGCATTCACCCGATCTAGAATAAGCTTGTTAATAGTGCGATCGCATAAATATTCAGTAATCTCGGGACGAGTATAATAAGCCCCAAATGCCTTTTGGTTAATATACTTCTCAAAGATATACCCCAAGACATCCGGATTAATTTCATCATCTTTACCTCCCGGCGTATCATCCAGATGCCAAGAATACCGAGAAAATAAATCTAAAATCTGCTCAAAACCTCGATCTGAAATAGCAATATTAGGATAATTTTCCTCAATTCGATGCTTGAGAAATAAACCACCATTCAGATATTTTACCCGCCCAATTAACGCCTGTACCTCTGGATTCCGTTCCGTTTCTGGTTTGGCAAACCCTTCAAAAAATAGCGTTTGGAGAAATTCACTAAAAAAGCAGTTATCTCCCCGCTGTTTACTCTGATTTAGCTTATTTTGCAGATAATCTAAATCGCCATTATCAATAAACCTTTTCCGCTGCAAGAAATAAACAAACATCAGGCGATTCAGAATTACCGAAGTATACCAACGGCGATCTATTTCATTGTCAATTCCCCCAATAAACTGCAAAAATATCTGATGTTCTTCTTGAAATTCCTGATAAAACTTTTTAGTAACTCGCTCAATATCAAAACCACTTTGTAACTTTTGGGCAATTTCTATCACTGAGGGTTCTCTTTCTTCGTCAGCGATATCAATCACTAAACTACCCAGCTTACCTAAAAATAAGTCTCCCGGTTGACCTTTTACATATAAATGGTCGCGAAAATAGCGTTTTGCCCCATCTCTTTTTACCCAATACCACAGACTGCGAGTCCTTTCTTTATCCACGAAAATTAAGAGGTTTTCCGCAATCCTTTCGGTAATTTCTTTGTGGATAGCTGCCCGTTGTTTTGCTTCAGGAATTTTGCCATCCTCTCCTGTTAATTCAAAAACTACTACTCCAGAGGCTTCTGCTATTCTTTTATAGTGATAATTTTGGTCGGCAATTTCCAGCGGTATCGCTTTTTTCGTCAATGGTTGTGACCAACCTAATACTTCAATAAATAAGTCTTTAAAGTTAAAATCATCGAGTAAATCGCGAGTGCGTTGGAAATCGAGGGGCATAGTTAATTTCTCCTAAGAGTTAACGGTTGAAAATCTTACTTCAGCCTTCTACTCAGATTTTTCAGCAGTTTCAATAACGGCTTTGGTGGGCACTCCCCACTAACGTAATAATCAGCTTTTCAAGTTGTAATGGGGAGTGCCCACCCTACTCCATGATATCCACTATAGCTGCAACCAATCAAACAGATTTGTCACAGACAGTTCCCAATCTCCTAATACTTCGAGAACAGGTAATTTTTCATCACCATATTTCACATCAGGTAGCTGATTTGGTTGAAATACTATGACAGATTCATCTTCCGGTTCAATAAACCAACCTAACTTACTCCCATGTTTCAAGCAAAAGGTAATTTTACGAATCACCCGATTAGGAGATTGATCCGGTGAAAGAATTTCAATTACCCAATCAGGAGGAATTTCAAACTTATTCGCAATTTTACCATTAGGACGGCGAGGGATACGTTCCCATTCAAAAACAGTCACATCTGGCACAATTGCACTACCACTAAAAGTACAGCGTAACTCAGGAAAAGCATGAGCTACTTTCTGTGGTATAGCTACCTGATTGATAGCTGCTCCTAAACGACCTTGTAAAGTACTATGTTCTCCTTGAGACATGGGTTTTTGGTAGATTATTCCTTCAATATATTCACTGGCAGGCTGAGTTTCTGGTAATGCCAAAAACTCGTCTAAAGTTATCTGGGTAAGCGGTTTCGTAGTTGAAATCATGGCAATTACCTAATCTGACGATTGAAACAATCCTAATGAACAAATGATCTGGGGTTCTTGAATTCTACCCTCCTCATGGACTAAGCAGAGGCTATTATCTAAGTATAAATTAACTACTAATTCCGCTAATTGTTGGTCATCAATCCCACTTTTGAGAGAACGATTTAAGCGGTCAACTCCTGACTGTCGCAAGGGATAGCGGTAAATTTGGTCTATTGCTTTGAGTAAGTCGGGAGTTACTAATAGAGGTAATTCTCTAGCATAGCGCTTCAGGCGTTCATAAGTACGGAATCTGGCACCCGAAGGACGACCTAATTGTCCCCCAACACTCTTTTCTTCCTCAGCAATTAATACTGCCCCTTCCTTAACTAAATGATGATGTTCGGAGTTACGGGGAATTGGTTTTGTCTCTGCTTCGCACCGGGCTATCCGCAGAATCTCAAATTGAGACTGAGTAACACTTTTTCCTTCCCGATTAATCCAAGCTAAAGCATCATTACCTCCTGCGGTTTTCATATATAAAAGTACTCCTTCCGGTTGGCTAGTTGTGGGGAGATGGGTACGGGTAGAATAGACGACAGGAGGTAAATTTTCAATTGTTTTTTTCAAAGTTGGGTTATTATCTGTAGCATTCTTCCAGATTTGATATGCTTCTGAAGTTAAGTCTACTTCATTATCGTCATCCATCTCTAAAATACCAGATTTTTCATGATATAAATCTAGCATCATCTGCTCATCGGCATCATCTTCAAAAAAGGCTTCATCTGTACCAACCACTTCGGCATTTTCCTGGAGTCTTTGACGCAATCTCCCCCGTAAGTTAATCGTCCTTTCCACACCTTCCGCAGGTAAAAAAGAGTAGCAAATAATCTTTTCGGCTGTTTGTCCAATCCTATCTACCCTTCCCGCCCTTTGAATTAGGCGAATAATTGCCCAAGGCAAGTCATAATTAACAATTATCGCACAATCTTGTAAGTTCAAACCTTCACTAAAAACATCCGTAGCAATCAGAATCCGTAATTCATCAGCAGGAGCAACCGATTTACTATTACTAATGGGACTAAAACGCCAAGCAATTATCGCCGGATTGACTGAATTTCCCGTTACCCCTTCAATTTTATCAATACCCCGACATTTAAGTTCAGTAGTTAGATAATGTACGGTGTCTGCAAACTGTGTGAAGATCAACAGCTTTTCTTCGGGATGAATCTGACGGAGGAGTTCAATTAAGGCTACCAATTTTTGATCTTGATTTGCATCCCAATCCCCACATTCATTCAGCAAACTAATTAAAGATTGGACATCAGCTAGTAAATCTTTTTTTAAAGATGCCTTAAATAATTTCGGGCGCAGCCATTTAAATCGACGCTGGTAACGAGTTGCATAATCTTGGTAAAGAGTAGCGGCACGTTGGCGATAATTTGTCTCAGTTTGAGATAAAAGCTGTTCCGAAGTTAACTCCTCATCACCATCAACTTCTGGATCAATTAATGTTCCCGCTAAGTCATCTAAATCCTCGTCATTATTGCGAGTATCTAAAAGTGCGGCTTCTTGGCTGCCAATAGGTAAAGGTAAATCTTGCGCGATCGCATACAAGAAGATATAATTGCGGAGGATATGTCGGTCAAGGGACTGAAGAAAAGCCACACCACCACTTTCTAAACGCTTAAATAAGTTCGTCCGGCAAAATCCCATCAACCGCTTCCCAGCACGAGATAACCCTTTAAGCTGCAAGATTTCAGCGGCTGTCAAAGACTTATTTTGAGCTGATTTAACAGACACCGCGTAGTTACCTAATCCATATCTCGGCAGATTCAAAGAATTAAGCAGTTTGACCACATTCTCTGAATAAAGAGCAGCGTAGGGGTCATCATCACCTAAACTAAATTTAACAGTTTTTGGCTGGCGAATCGGAAAATATCCCCGTCTACCATCCGGAAATTCTAAATATTTCCGCCCACCAGATTTTGACCTCTCCCCCAGCCCCTCTCCTGCAAGGAGAGGGGAGTAATTTTCTTCCTTTCCTGGCAGGAAAGAAGAATTATTCTCCTCCTTCGCCTTTCCTGGAAGGAAATGCAAATTATTCTCCCTCTTCCCTTGCAGGGAAGGGGGTTGGGGGGTTAGGTTTTTCGCATAATTTACTTGAATAAAACTGCGAGTGCGCCGCACCATATAGAGCCGCATTAATTCTCGCCAATCATCAGGATATTCGCTCTTTTCAAAAGCCGCAAGTGAACGAACAGGAGCTTGGTATTTGCGGCTAAATTCGATTTCTCCTCCCAACTCACTCAACAGTTTTTCTGGACGTATTCCTAAATCTTTATCCTCTGGAACAAATAAACGGAGTTGATTAGATAAATCCAAATAAGTTTTATTATAAGGTGTAGCTGTTAACAGAATGCAGCGACTTTCATTAAGTGCAATATACTCCTGAATCGCTCGATAACGCTTCCCTTCCCGATTGCGCAAATTATGACTTTCATCAATTAGTACTACCCGATAACGACGTTCATTAGGTAACTCACTTTGGACTAGACTAATGGAGAGAACTTTTGCCCGCAATCCATAACGGTGAACATAATCTTCCCACATAGTTACTAAGTTTTTGGTGCCACTAATTACAGTTCCCTGGACAAAATCATCGTTTAAACTCCTAGCTAAAGTAGTCGCAATTAAGGTTT
>NZ_JAMZMM010000402.1 GCF_024178385.1 Limnofasciculus baicalensis BBK-W-15
GTGATGGTGTTGTTGAGGTTGGAGATGGTTGAGGTTTTTGTGATGGTGTTGTTGAAGTTGGAGATGGTTGTGGTTTCTGCGATGGCGTTGTTGAAGTTGGAGATGGTTGTGGTTTCTGCGATGGCGTTGTTGAAGTTGGAGATGGTTGAGGTTTCTGTGATGGCGTAGTTGAAGTTGGAGATGGTTGAGGTTTCTGTGATGGCGTGGTTGAGGTTGGCGATAGTTGAGGTTTCTCCTGAGATGGTTTTTTCACATCAGGGGATGGCGTAATTTCAGTATTTGGTGAATTATTTGGAGTTGGAGTATTTGCAGGAGTGTTAATTTTAGGTTGTTCCGATTTACTTGGTTGCCATTCCGCCAGGGGACGATTGACAGCATACTCAAAGTCTACAGGAACTAACAGTACTTCTGACTTATGATTATTTTGAATATAAGGATCGATCTGAGCATATAAGAAACTGCGATTAAAGTCTAGTTTACCTAAGATTATCCGATGAGTTTGCTTATTTTTTAGTTCTATTTTCACTTGAAATTCAGGTTCATCTAATCCATACTCCTTAAGCTGTTCAGCCGAAACATTATTAATAGTGCGATCGCTTTTTCCCTCCACTAGCAAGTTCAACAAAAAAGAAACAGCCGCATCGCTTGCAGGAACATCCTGTGGATATTTCATTTGCCACTGCGTTTTTCCACCACTCACACGTTCAAGTTTTACTATTTGTAATGGCTTTTTATTAATATAAATTGTCAGGGATTGAATCAGATCTTCTTTAAAGGAAAAAATTGGTTTTTTAGTTGTTTTTACAATTTCCTTTTGAGGCGCTACCTGCTTTTCATAGAAATAAACGCCCACTCCCAATAATAGGGCTAAACTCAATAAAATCCAAGTACTTCGCTGTAGCTTCATTTGTTGTTTGTTATTGGTTGTTTGTTGTTTGTTGTTTGTTGTTTGTTGTTTGTTGTAAAAGGGAGCATCCCGAGAAAGGAAGAAATGCAGGTTGTATTCTTGCTCCCCCCTTTCACAAGGGGGGCTGGGGGGGTGAAAAGGGGGGCAAAAACAAGTATCTTTGCCTTCATTGGGATGCTCCCTTGTAAAACAGGTGTCTCGCCTGTCACAATTATTTAGTTATCTCACCAACAATAATTGGCTCAGATACAACAACCAATAACCAATAACCAACAACCAACAACCAATAACCAACAACTAACGACGTATCCACCACATTACCCCGGCTGCACCAAAACCGAATAAAGGCATAATCGCTAGGGCACTCCAACCTAATAATCCAGCTTGAATAGATGTTATTTCAATCCGGCGGTTTTTTTGTTCTTTGGGGCGGATAGAAAGAGTTTTGTCATCCCGCTTACTTAACCAGCTTACAGAATTGAGAAAGACATCACTATTTAGTTGTTGATCGAAGACACCATCACTGGCAAAATTGGAGTTTCCATAAACCACTAATCGTGCTTCAGATTTGGTTTTATTATTATCAATCTTGTCTGTATTCGTGGGTGAAGGAGTTGGAGTAGTAGTGGGTGTAGGAGAAGCTTCTAATGTTGGAGAAGGAGAAACAGAAAGAGTTGGACTAATGGTTGGAGAAGGAGAAACAGAAGGAGTTGGACTAGTGGTTGGCGCAGGAGAAACAGAAAGAGTTGGTGTCGGTGTAGGTTTAGCATTATTTGAATTGACTTGGTATCCCGCTTTGCGGTTTAAAGCTACACCTAATACTAACGGACCTGGGCGATCGCCTTTTTCTTCATTAAACTCTAACGGTTGGTCTTCTGGATTATTTTCTGCCCAACTTTGGTTATTTGTCATCACCAAAGGAGTTTCCTGAATACCGAGGATTACCTTAGTTTCGATGGGGCGAGCCAATGGATAAAAAGAATATCCATTACCAAAACTTTTAGTAATAGGATGATCTCCATAACTAGTTACTAGTGCGATTGCTGGACCTAGCTCAGTTGGTCTTTGATCTGAGGCATCAATTACAATTCTAGTATCCAGAGTGACACCCCAGTCAGTCAATAAACTATCCATTCCAGGATTAGTATCAGGATCTACCATTACCAGGAGACTACCACCATTAGCAAGATACTTACTTAATGCAGCAACTTCCGGCTCAAATAAAGCTCGTTTAGGTCCTGCAATAACCACAGCAGAAGCATCTTGAGGTACTTCTGAACGCTGGGCTAAATTAAGAGGTTGAGGGGTAAAATTTTTATCAGTAAGAGTCTTTACCGCTTGAGATAATCCGCCTTCCGCCTCTTCTAGAGGGCGTTCCCCATGCCCCTGAAGGAAATAAACCACATCTTTGCGATTACTAGTAATACTTTCGATAGCATTAGTTATGGTAATTTCCTGTAACCGCTCGTTAGGATTTACTCTTTGTACCAACTTTCGTTCAGAGCCATACTCCAAATAAACTTCTCCCACAGCATTAACCTTAAACTTTTCTGCAATAGAGCGTTTAATTTGGGGGTTAACAAACTCAAATTCAAACTTCGCTCCATAGCGGCGATAATTATCCAAAATTTCCCTATCTACTGGATTAGGAATAGGATCGAACACCCACAATTTCACAGGCTGTTCCAACTCTTTAACAACTGCTTGGGATTGAGGAGAAAGAGTAAATAACTGATTTTCAGTTAAATCCAATCGCATCGAATAGCGAACACCCAAAAAATTAATTAGCCCCAAAATCACCACCATCGCCAAGGTTGCCACCGCCGCATTAGTCCCAACTTGAGTTGAACGCCGTCCCCAAAAACCAGGAGCCAACTTATCAAGAAATAGCAACCACAAGCCAATAATCACCAATCCAGCAGTCAGTAACCCCAAAGATATTGGCGACCATTCACCACTCACAGCTTGAGCAGTAAATCCCATGATACTCAGGATAGGACCAAACCAAAACAGGTATTTTAAATAAATTTTACGTTTGATAATCTTCACCATAGATTTATAGCACCAGGAATGGGAAATGGGGAGTGGGGAGTGGGGAATGAGAAAAACCCTTTGCGTACCTTTGCGTCTCCCTTTGCGTACCTTTGCGTTAAAAAACACACACCATTCTCAAGAGCGTTGGAACCGCAAAGCATCAATAGATTGAGCCGTCAAAAACACACCAAGAATAATGTAACTAACAAATAAAATAATACTGCTAGTATCCAGAACCCCTTTAACCAGATTATTATAATTCTCCAACAAAGACAGATGATTCAAAACCTCTCCAAAACTTCCACCGATATTTTTACCAATTAAATCCACCAACCAGAGGAACAAAACCAACCCAAAAGTCATAAAGGCAGCAAAGACAGAACTATCAGTTAGGGACGAAATAAACATACCCAAAGAAAGAATAGATCCTGCGAGTAAAATTAATCCCAGATGAGCTACTAATGGCACAGCAGGCTGAATTGGCGGATTAGCTGCACTCAGCGCGATCGCTTCATATCCAATTAATGGCAAAATCATTACCGTGAAAAATGCTAGTACTCCCAACAATTTCCCCACAGCCACCGCCCAGTTAGTGAGAGGTGAAGTTGCCAAAAGTTCCAATGTTCCCTGTTTCCGTTCCTCTGCATAAAGCCCCATGGATAGAATTGGCAAAACAAAGGTAGCCAAAGAACCAATAACGCTTAAGAAAAAGAACAAAAACTGATAAGCATAATCCTCCGACGAAGCAGGCGTACCAAATTGTTCTCTAGCTGCTGCTTGCTGGATCACACCCTCTGGCCCGAGGAGAATTTGGACAAAAAAGAAGCCAGATATCAACCAAAAAAGTGCCGCCACTAAATAAGCGAGTGGCGAATAAAAATAACCCTGTAATTCTTTGCGGAAAATTGCCCAGATGTTGGCAATAATTATCATCATTTATTTATCTACTCCTGATTTTGGGGAAGAGAGTTTTGAGTTTTGAGTTTTGAGTTTTGAGTTTTGAGTTTTGAGTTTTGAGTTTTGAGTTTTAATTTAAAACTCAACACTCAACACTGATAACTATTCCAGGGAGTGGGGAATGACTAATAACCAACAACCAACAACCAACAACCAACAACCAACAACCAACAACCAACAACCAACAACAAATTATCGCTTAATTTCCCCTCGCCAATCCATTTTCTGCTCCGTGTAATTCCCCGCAAAAGAACGAATCGCGACTAACTCAATCTCCACTCCTATTCCTGGTTTCAGAAACTCTCTGTCTATCGGTAATTCACCTAAATTTAGAGTAAAGCGATTATTATTCTGCGTCACTAAATCCCCCGGAATATTCCCCTCGTAACGAGTAATATATTCTCCAAATCTGTCAAATCTATCGCTATCTCTAGTCGTGCGATACTTAATCGCAAACTGAGTAGTAATTAAATCTGATTTACCAGCCAAATCCACTAGACTAAAAGTGAGATTTTGCCCACTACCCGAAAAATCAGCTCTGGTTAACTTAGTTGCTTCACTCTCCAGGATTGCACCAGTAACAACAAACCGCGTTACCCCTTTTTCCTGGGTAGTTGTGCCATCAAACCAGACATCTTCTGGCAAAGAAACCTCGATTTGTTTATCTTCCTTTAAACTTAAAGTAACTCGCCTATCGTAGAAATCAGCAATTGAGCGATTAGCATTCCATACTAACTGAAACGAGCCTTCAATTCGAGCCAAAAATTCCCGGTAGCGATCGCTAATTATCGAGCCTGGAGCTAAAATAGTAGTAGCACCGCTCTTTGTCTGCCATTGATTAAGAGAAAGAGAGACAGTACGATTTTGTAATTCTGGCATTCCCAGAGTTGCCGTCGGTGTATCTGGCGGCAAAGCTTCACTGCGATTAATCAAAGTTAGCGTACCCAGAGCGCCATCTCTGCCATCGCCACCATCTCTGCCATCCCTGGCATCCTTGCCATCTTGACAAGAATAAGTTTCATTTTTGCAACTATATTCAGGAGTACCTGGAGTGCCCGTACATTTGGGGATTTCCCAGCGAGAATCTTCAG
>NZ_JAMZMM010000403.1 GCF_024178385.1 Limnofasciculus baicalensis BBK-W-15
GGAGCATCCCACTTTGGCAAATATACTCGTTTTTTGACAAAGTTTTTACCCCCCCCAGCCCTGCCTTGTCAAAGGGGGGAGCAAGAATACAACCTGCATTTCTTCCTTTCTCGGGATGCTCCCTAGAGAAACCCGGTTTCTTAAAGAAACCGGGTTTCTGGAGCCTACTTCATAAACCGACAATCTCTTGTATATATAATGCTAACGCACCCGAACTACTATATATAATGTAGCTGCTTAAGTCCTCCTTCTAATAAACAACTGAATTCTGCCAATAAAAGAAACATGGTATCAAAATTAAAATGCTTTTCACTCATCTGTGCGATTAGCTTGATGAGTGCTATCCTCTATGGAAATGTGGGAATTTCACAATCTCCAGAATCAATAGTACGACTGACGACTGAACCCCCTGTTAGTCAATTATTCCCCTTTGAAGCTGAAGCGAATACGCCCCAATCTCCCGTAAAATTGAAGCTGCAAGCTGTCGATAAAACAGGTATTCCTTTAGAAAATGCCAAAATTAGTTTGACTATTCTCACTCCGCCTAAAAACCCCTGGCTCCCCACAGATTTCCCCATTGTCGAAGGAACAACCTTACTAGAGATGGATGGAATCGCACCTAAAGGGGAACTTGCGATTGAGCAAATTCTACCGATTCGCGGTACTTATCAGTTATTAGTCAATGTTACCCCAATTGTCAAGAATGCCTTTGCCCCAATCCAACAAACTATTACTCTATCTATACCAGAAAACGGGGTTAAATATCGCAATTTTGCCATCCTTTGTGGGATTTTACTCATTGTTGGCATAGGAGGTGGCTTTGTCATTGGGGGACGACAAGAGATGGAATGGGGAGAAATTGCGCCAACGCGAGTGCGATTGTTATTGAGTGGGGCAATAATTTTTGCGATCGCAGTCTTATTATTTGTTAATATTAGTGCTGAACTAGTTGAATCTGGCACGCACCAACACGGAGAGCATCATCATCATCACGAAACTGCAACAAATAGTTCAGGAAGTATCCAGTCTCAGGGATTAGACGTACAACTTTCGGGAGATAATACTGCCACCGTTGGACAACTAGCAAACCTAAACATTCAAGTCATCGACACGCAGAAAAATCAACCAGCAACTGATGTAATTTTGAATATAAAATCAATTCAGCTTGAGGATGAATGGATTGCTTTTGCTTACCAAACTGTACCCAATTTAAACGGACAATTGACATGGAAACAGCAGTTTTTTGATGGCGCACCTCATAAAATTGAAGTAGAAGTTGCCCCTGCTGCTAATTCCACAAGGCAATTTCAACCATTCCAAGTTTCTAAAATGATTGAAGTGGCAGGAGTGGAACCTCCACTCCTTATCCGGTTAATTGCTTTAGCTTATTTGACTGGTATTGTTGTGGTGGGGTTACTGATAGGATTGAGCTGGGGCAGAAAGAAACTAAAGTTAGTTAGTAATTAGCGATCTCAGTACTTAGGCAAAGCCTCTATTAGTAGGGTGCGTTACACGAAACTAAAGTGAAATGCACCCAATTCCAACTACAAACTTCCTTTGTTTGGGGTTAGCTTTTTGTGTAGGTATCGATGATCTTTGCGACTCCTGGCACTGCATCCTCTACGTGTTTCTTGGCAGAGTTGCGGAGCTTGCCATAGACGGCTCGCACAGTCGTATTATTGGATTTTTTGATCTTACCATCGGTCACGCTGAGTAATATTTCGGCGACGGGATCGCTATTTTGAATGAGATGTCCAACTGGATCTCCCGTTTCCATTCCTTCTGCCCAAATGGGATCTAGCACATTAAAAAATTCTGGCAAAAGCCATTCAATTGCCTTGGAGCAATAGCTGGGTGCAATGCCTTTCACCGCAGAGTAACCAGCTTTAAGGGCAAGTCCAGAAACCCCTTTCATCGAAGCAACCTGTGTGTCGATTAGCTGGGTGAAATCAGCGACAAGTATGTTCTTTTTCTCCCTGTCTGCTAGACCATCGATAAGTCCCATTTTGCTTCTCCTAAATGTCTGTGTATTTTAGCTTAAACATAATTCTTCATTCTACAGTACTTAGGGAACTTGCACAAGGCTATCGCTAAATTTAATCGCTCCTAAAATCGCTCCAGCTCAACACCTATTGTACTTCTGGGATTTTCATCTGCTCAATTAAATATTCAGACAGGAAACTATGCTTGATTTGATAAATTGTTTGGCAAGTTGAATGGGCTAACTCTTTCTCCCACAGTAAGCTGGGGGTGAGTTTTTCTGGGAGCATCCCGAGAAAGGAAGAAATGCAGTTTATATTCTTGCTCCCCCCTTGTGAAAGGGGGGATGGGGGGGTAAAAACTTTGGCAAAAACAAGTATCTTTCCCTTCATTGGGATGCTCCCATTTTTCTTTTGTCAGGTGGAAATTTATTCGGTCATGACTGACATTCTCTAAATGGTCTGCCAAGTTGGTTATGGTATAATTAATTGATATCAATTCTCGACAGAATAGCTTCCTTGTTGAGCAAATATCCATGATTCTCCCCAAACATCCCATCTCATATATTGTCATTCTCGCCCTTGTCACTAGTGGCGGCTACTTCCTATTCAGACAACAATCCACACCAAACTCACCCCTGTTAGCCCAATCCACACCCACACCCAAACCAACCCCAGAAATTATCGTACAACCTCAACCAGTAAAAGCATTACCTGGTATTTGACTTTGAGTTGTCAAAAATGTAATGGATTTTAAGACTATTCTGAAGGCGGCTAAAGCCGCAACCGGAGGAACCCCAAACTTTCATTAAAAACCCTCTGCGTACCTCTGTGAAACCCTCTCTGTACCTCTGCGTTAAAAAAAATATTCAAAGCGATCAAATCTCGGAATACATCTTCTATAAATCCGATCCGATCAAATAATTATTGAAAAAAATGCTCAGGATTTAGGGGATTTACGGGATTATTTTTTCTATGTCCTTTTCCCGATTATAATTTAGGTAATTCACAGGATTATTTTCCCCATTCTCCATCCCCAATTCCCTTTACTAAAGCACAAGTTCAGTTAATTGCTCATCAACTGAACTTGATTTCAATTGCCAAGTATGTTCGGGTTTTCGCCACCGAATTTCTTGACGAACATTCATGATAATTTGACCAAGTTTATTGAGACCACTTCGATCTTCCCCACAACCCCAGTAGTAATCAACAGGGGAATCTTCAACTAATATTTCTTCCCCCGTACTCAGGAGAATAGCCTGAATATCAGCATGGCTCATAAATTTCGTTAAAACCCCCTCCCACATGATATAGAGTTTCACCAAATCCCAATCTGAACGCCATTGGTGTGGACAAGCTCGTCCTATTTGTGCAGCTTCAGCAGGTGTTTTTGCCTTGCGAATCTTAGCAATCGCAGATTCATTTTTACCACCGACAAACTTGTGAGCTTGATAGTAATGCTCCACTGTTTGCCAATATACTCCATCTATCCAAATCGGATGGAGGGAAAAGTTGGAAAAGCAGCCGAAGGGAGCGTCAACCTTATAAAAGTAAATTGTCATGGCATTAGCAAAAATATTTGAGCGGACAACAGGGTAAATTTCCAGCAAAAAACAGCGCATCGCAGTCAGGAGTAGACATAGGAAAATCCTCCCCACCCCATCAGATATCTAGCGCTTTTGTTGATCTAGTCCTCTTTAGCGATTAAGCCGATAGCTTATTTACGCCTAAATTTTATTTTAATACCTAGCAAGACCATTGGTATAATCAGAAATCCCATATCCCCAAAATCCTTCGGGCCAAAATCCAAAATTCTATGACGCGCGTAATTGGTTTAATAAGTGGTACATCAGTAGATGGCATTGATGCCGCTTTGGTAGAGATTACTGGTACAGAGGACGATTTAAAGGTTGAGCTACTCTCAGGTGAGACATATCCCTACCCTACTCAGCTCAGAGCGCAAATTCTGGAAGTCTGTCGTGGAGCCTCTCTTTCTATGGCAGGATTAGCAGAATTAGATAATGCGATCGCGCTCCAATTTGCTCATTCGGCTCAAGCCATCCAAAAAGATCGTCCCTCAGCAACCCTAATTGGTTCCCACGGACAAACAGTCTATCACCAACCTCCTCTTCGCTCTCATCAGGCAAGAGCTAAGGAGGAAGAGGTAACAGGAGAAGACGGGAATTATCCGGCATCTCACCTCCCCCTCGGATATAGTCTTCAATTAGGAAGGGGAGAAGTTATCGCCCAAGTAACAGGGATTAAAACTATCAGTAATTTCCGTGTGGCAGATATTGCGATGGGAGGGGAAGGTGCGCCCTTAGTATCGAGGGTGGATGCTTATTTGCTTGCTTCACCCACCCACCACCGATGTATCCAAAATATCGGTGGCATTAGTAACTTGACATATCTGCCTCCCCGTCAAGGCAACTGGTTGGATAAAATTTGTGGATGGGATACTGGACCTGGAAACACCCTGTTAGATTTAGCAGTCAACCATTTTACCAACGGCAGTCAAACCTACGATTGCAATGGCAGTTGGGCGCGTCAGGGTACAGTTTGCTCGGAATTACTCCAACAGTGGTTAGAGCAAGATTTTTTCCAAATAGCACCCCCTAAATCCACAGGACGAGAATTGTTTGGCTGGGATTATATACAACAATGTTTGGTACAAAGTCAAGCTTATCGCCTGACTCCTGCGGATTTATTGGCAACCCTAACCGAATTTACCGTCGCCTCCATTGTTGATAGTTACCGTCGCTTTTTGCCTCAGATGCCTGATGAGGTACTATTATGCGGTGGGGGTAGCCGCAATCTGTACTTGAAGGAACGCCTAGAAGTTAGGATGGGATCGGCGGTAGTCCTTACCACTGATGAGGTGGGGCTGAGTGGAGATTTTAAAGAAGCGATCGCGTTTGCCGTTTTAGCTTATTGGCGAAATCTCGGCATTCCTGGTAATCTCCCTCAAGTCACTGGTGCCAAAGCAGCAGTCACTCTCGGAAATATC
>NZ_JAMZMM010000404.1 GCF_024178385.1 Limnofasciculus baicalensis BBK-W-15
TGAACTTGCAATAGGGTCATAATATTCGCCTAGAAGTGCCAGGGTGCGATTGTTTCCATCTCATTCTACATCCGACAGGATTGATTTGCGATCGCCATATCGCCATATCGCCATATTGCGATCGCAAAAACCTAATATTATTCTTCCATACCATCCATTATCTGTCGCAATTTCTCTAAATCCTCGATTATTTGCTGCAATTCCTCTTTATTAGGGTGCGAGTTTTTGAATAAATTAAGATTCATCGCTGTTCGATAGTGACAAGCAACTGTTGGATAATGATTTTTAGCAATTCCTCAACTGATTTACCTTGTGCTGCTGCTTGGGCTATCAAGCGCGATTCAATTTCATGCTCTAGTTCTAGTACAATTGTCATATAGCAATCCTAATTACATATCTATTCTAATGACATCATGACACAATCGATCGACTTGAAAGTGAGGTGAGTGAATTAAAATATCAGATTGAGACATTGAACAAGAAATTTGATATTGTGATGCAATATATCACCGGACAAAGAGAATCTATAATAAGCAACGAATATTTATGACATCACCACTCCAACAAATCCAAGCATTTCTACCAATTTCTTTCACCCTGGCTACCTCCGGACAACCTAATCCAGAAGAGTTTACAGCCATCGCATCAGCAGGTTACAGTCTCGTTATCAATTTGGCAACTCCCACTTCTAGTAACTGGAATCCCGATGAAAATATCCTCGTAGAAAGTTTGGGAATGGAATATGTCAGTATTCCTATTGATTGGGAATATCCAACATTAAGTGACTTTGAAGATTTTGCCAACCTACTTGATGAGAATTCTGAACGGAAGGTTTGGGTTCATTGTGCCAAAAATATGCGCGTCTCGGGAATGATTTACCTTTACCATCGAATTCGGAAAAATTACATCGAAGAAGTTGCCCGTCGCTATCTCGAACAAATCTGGCAACCTAATGAAATCTGGCAAAACTTTATCGAAGCCACCCTGATGCTGTATGCCGACGAATGAGAATTCCGTTGCACCATGGAATTATGCCTGAAGTGAAATTCTTGCTATAAAAAAGTTATGGAGTTTTACGATGTCCTAACACTGGTGAATTCTCTATTATTTTTTTAGGCCATCCATTATCTTTTCCAATTTCTCTAAATCCTCGATTACTTGTGGCACTTCCTCTTTCTTTTGATTGCCAGACGGATTGCTAGTCGAATCCAATGAAGTAGCCTTGAATTCAGCGAAAAGCTCTCGCTCTTGATGAGTAATTTCATTGTAAGCATTCACTTTCTGTTGATAGTTCTCAAATTGCTCTTTGAAGACAGCAACATTATCTTGATGTTGACGCAGTTGCTCGTTGAATTCTCGCACTTTTTCATTGTAATTAAACTGCATTTGCTCGAACTGATACCCTAATCCTGGAGAAGCATTACCTTCCCGATAGGATTGTTCTGTTTGTTCCTTAAAACTGATTAAATCAGATCGCAACTTATCCAGATTTTGTTTCTGGGATTCCAAATTGCGATCGCGCTCCTTGAGTGTTTGCTGAGTTTGCGTTAGGCTGGCCTCTAGGGCGTTAATTTCTGATTTGAGTTGCTTGGCTGTCTCATCTAATTTTCTCACCGTCTCTTGAGACTTCTGTGCCAGCATCACTACCTGATTGCGATCGCGAAAGTAACGCTGATAGTATTGTTCTAGTTCAGGATCGCCGAGATCGTCAAGTTCAGTCCCGATATACGAGTGTAATTCGTTGATAAATAGGGCGCTGTCTTTTTCTTCGTATTGCTTTAACACCCTAGACAAGCGCTCGTTTGTGATTCTCAGGGCGGCTTGTTTGAGCCGGGGTGTGAGACTGTTGCGCTCCGATAGACTGAGGCGGCTGTAAGCAGCATGGAGCATCTCATGGGCTGCCGTCACTTCCATCAAACCTTGGAATCGAGTATCTGTAACTGACTGAATCGCGATTTTGCCGGATTTACTATTACTAGAATAACATCCAAATAGAACCAGGGTGTCGTTCATCTTTCGGACTTTTTGGCAGACTTGAAAGAAGGTTTCCTTGGGCTCGATTGTAGGATTTTGCTGATAGAAAATTTGTTCTGCATTCGGAGTCATGGTGGTGGCAATAGCGAGACGCTCGATTTCCGCAGAAGGGGGCGATACGCCAATCCACTCATTACTTATATCTAACAAATAATCTGAAATTTTGGTGCTGGTTGAGCTAAATTCTAATTTCCGAAGATGTCTACTGAAGTCCTGATGTAAAGCGATCAATCCTAAGACTGCAACTAGCAGAATTATCCAAAACTTGTGCAATCGAAATGGGTGTTTTTTTGAGCGTTTTGTCTTCATAATAAGTTCGATTTTAATTCAAGAAGAGATGAATCACACGACGGACTTAGCTTTATCTCTATCGTCATTATTACCAGCTTAATCCTGCTTGTTTCATTGCTTTCCACAGTTTGCCGCGCCGTTGATGAACTACTCGCCAATTAGCCACAATGGTTTCATAATATCGTATTGAAGATTAATATAATTACGCCAGGATGAAAATAACGCTTTATGAGTAGATTCAGATACTTTTATTTCAGCTAATCCTATAAAAATATTTTCTCGATCCGTTTCAGGTAACTGGATGAAGAAATTAAGGATGGTATCATCATCAAAGGTTATTTTCAAAAATTCTAGCTCTGACTGGCGAATCTTTTTCACAAAATTAAAGGCATTCTCTCCTTGTCGGGAATAAACCAGCCATTCCCATGCCAATACACACTGAGTTACTTGCCGCCCTAAAGGCAATCCATCATATAATTCGTTCCACTCTTCTAAACTATTTAAAATCTCTGATTCTGCTTCTAGAAGTATTGGAATAAAACTGCAATCTGGTGTAAAGTCATGGTCAAATGCTGTCTGGATGAGAGGCAGCATCTTATCTGCGACTCCATCTAAATCTTCACTAAATGCAGTCGTGTCAAAGTAGGGAGGTTCCCAGTGGGCATCTTGAGTCATGTATAGCCCTTCTTCTTCAGAAGCTTCCCAGACAATCCCATCCCAATCTTGCCAAAGATTACACCAGGTTTGAGCCTGCTTTGCCAGGGAAATGGCAGGAGTTTCTAATGCCGAATTTTGTGTTATCCTAGAAGGTAGAGCCAAAATCTGCTGGACAGTTTCCTGAGTACCAGGATCGAGTTTTGCGATCGCAGACTGTTGCAATTCCAGTGATAAAACCCCAAAGAGTGCATCGATTAGTTGAGCAATTTCCTCTTGAGTCAAGCCATTGAGGAGATGATTTGACAAGTCAGTAGTTGCGCCATTGCCGGGATTGCTATCGTTTTCAGAATTTTCCAGGTTTTTCTTTGCCATCTGAGTTTACCCCCTGATATTTGCGATCTATTTTATGCTCGTTTGGCTGAAAGTAAAGAACTATCTCCACTGTGAAGTTTGATTCTACCTTCTAATACATCTTTATTTTTAAATCTTAACCAACCACTCCCAGACGCTTCATCGTTTTCGTCACAGCCTTCCCAGGTGAATTCCAGCTTTTCCTCCTTTCCATCTTGCACAATTTCACCATCAATTTGTCCTGTGACTAAACCAAATTGAAACTCACCACATCCTCTTTCATCAAGTTCAATATAAGCCTGTACCTCCATATTAAAGTAATCTTCATCCCAATTAGACATCTCAGTGATATGCCAAAGGCCAGCATATTTCATGACATTTACTCCTTTAACCATTAGCTATTAACTCCCCAAAGTAAGTTCATCCTTTTTCCCTAACATACCTTGAGGTCGCCAAACCATCAATACCATCAAAATCAAGCCAATCAGCATAATCCGAAAAGCGCCCAAACGGGAATCATCGATAAATGCTACGGCTGGTGCTAATGGCGGGACAAACTTCGCCAGAAAAGCCAAAATTACAGGGAGAAAACGAGTACCTTCATAATAAGCCCAGAAAATAACCGAGCCAATAATAGTCCCAGCATTATTACCTGCGCCACCCAAAACAACAATTGTCCAAGCGTAGAAAGTAATTAACGGCTCAAAATTGCTAGGATAAACAGAGGTAATCTGCCATGCGTAAAAAGCACCAGCAATCCCTGCGATCGCACCTCCTAACATAAAGGCTTGTAGTTTATACCAAAAAACATTCTTCCCCAAAGCTTTGGGAATTTCCTCATCTTCCCGAATAGCTTTCAATATTCTACCCCAAGGCGATCGCACTAACTGTTCCAAAAACCAATAAACTAGCGTCAGTACCACCAAAGACACCAGCATCAAACCTGCCTTATAGGAATAGTCATACAGCGCTACTGCCCCAGTCCCGTATAGAGTTAAAATTAATAGTGTCGCAATTATCCCAGAAATTGCCAAACCAATTGGCATTTGTACCTGTCGCCACTCTCGCCGCAGCCATAGCCATAATTGCCATAAAGCTAAAATAGCGATCGCAGTTAATATCCCAATCATCACCAACTTACTGAAAAGAGTCGGGTTAAAAGTGGCGAGGGGGAGATAACGTTGCTCAATTTGCACCCCAAAAGATCCTTTTGTCAACCACTCCTCATTCAAAGCCACCAATCGGATTACCTCAGAAACCCCAATCGTGACAATCGCCAGATAATCCTCTCGCAGGCGCAAAGTAGAAATCCCAATTAACAGCCCTAAGATAGCCGCTAAAACAGCTCCAATCAACACCGATAGAATCAGGGGGACACCAAGGGCACTTAATAACACCGTAGAATAAGCCCCAACAGTCATAAATGCAATATGCCCAAAGTTGATTAAACCCGTGAAACCCCACTGTAAATTTAACCCCAGACTAAATAGGGCGTAGGTAGCCGCTGAAATGGCCAGAAAAACTAGATAATTAACCATTGACTCCTGCAAACGATCGTCGCTGTGAAAATAATTGTAGGAGTAGTGGGCTAAAAATTGCGATCGCCAAATCCAGTAAAGTAAGCAATGTCCACAATCCGCC
>NZ_JAMZMM010000052.1 GCF_024178385.1 Limnofasciculus baicalensis BBK-W-15
CTCCCCACTCCCCCATATCTAAGGTGAAGAAGAACTAATGGCTCTTTTCTCAACCTGTTTGTCTGGCAGAGGTGTGCTGCTACCCATATCATCTATTGAGGATTGAGGCTGATATTTGAGTTCCCATACTTTAAGTAAGATCAGATACTCATAAAAAGCCTGTAGAGTACACCAAGTAAATCCAGCAGGGCCATCTAGACAGCCGCCTAGGAAAAAATACATATAGAGGAAGCGCCAAAATGGTCGTCCTGGTAGCCGGAGAGACAAATCTTTAAGGGTGCGCCGTCTGATGATTTCATTGCGCCCCCAAATCAAATCTTTCCAGTTAACACTTCCTGTTTCTAGCTGACGCATGGTTTCTATCGCTTCGTCAGTTGAGTAGCGATTGTGCTTTTCGATCCAGCGAGACATCCCCTTAGAGCAAGTATAGTGAGGGTAGGTTTCTTGTAAGAAACCAGTTTTACCATCACAGACTTCTCGTTCGGTATGACCGTAATCGGTGAACCAAACCTTGTCTTTGTGAAATAGACGTAACTGATAACGAGGGTATTGAGTGGAACGCCGAATCCATTGATTCATAAACATGACGCGCTCGGCAACGTAGTAGCCCACGTACTCAGAGGTTTTGATGGCTTCGAGGGATTCGGCAAATAATTCAGGAGTCATCCGTTCATCTGCTTCCAGGATGTAAGCCCAATCGTACTTGATGGGAACTTCTTTGATCATCCAGGTGCGCTGACGACCATGACTTTCAAAGGTGTGTTGGAGAACTCGCACTCCCTTGCTATTAGCAATTTCGACAGTGCGATCGCTACTGAAGGAATCAACTACAATAATGTCGTCGGAGAGCTGTGCTGACTCAATACAAGCAGCAATATCGAGTTCTTCGTTGTGGGTGAGGATATAAATCGAGAACATTTCAAACTCAGCATAAAACAATGTAACTCACATTTGATGCTTTCTCAAATTGAGAACCCCGATAGTCGTCGCCCTTGCCAGTGGCAGGGTGAGAGTATGGGGTAGATGGAATTGGGATTACCAGGACTGGCAGTGGGGACGACTACTAATTAAGATACTTGAGTTCAGAAGTTCAAAAGTTGACAATTCCAGTGGTTCAGGAGAAGTTTGGTATATAGATATTTCTCCTGACTTCGGACTGTTAACTTCGGACTTCTGCATCGGGGTTGATAATCCCCTAACTCCCCAAGCTGCGCAATCCCATAGCGCCAATCACACTATAGCCAATTGCTAAAAGCAGGCTAGATATACCAGTCCGTAACCCTGACTTCAACGCTGCGGTTCTCGCCTGCTTCTCTGCATCTAGCTTGCCAGTACCAATTTGAGTTTTAGCCTGATCGATTCTTTTCTGGAGGGCTGTGGGATCTTGCTTAATCGCCTGCAATTGGTCTCTGATAGCCTGTAACCGTTGGAGTTGTTCTCCTTGAACTTGACCGCCAGAAATTGCTTTTTCTAGCTCGTCAAATCGTTTTGGATCTTTAACGAGGGCACTAACTTGGTCTGTTTGGGTTTTCAGTTCCTTTTCCGCTTGATCGGCTCTTTGGCTAATCTGTTCGAGAGCCTGATTGCTTTGCACGCCCACATTTTTAAAGTGCAATGGCACTAGGAGCAGAAAGAGTAATCCCAAGACAATAGAAAGAATTAATGCCCAGAAGCGCAAATCTGTAATAACCGATCCTTGCTCTGAGGACCCCATATTGCTGCTGATCCAATAGCCGACCAATAAAAATGCGATTCCTACCATAGGAATAATACCCCGGTCAACCATCTGAGTTGTAAAGCCGAATTGCCACTCCGGTTTCAGTGGCTCAAACGGAATTGCCAAGATGACGAAATCTAACAGAGAGGAGACAATCATGATCGTCCCGACTATCTTAAGCGCCAGGGCTGTGTACGGGGAATAGACAGAAGTACTTTTCATAAGGTGATAATTTTGACAAATGCGATTAGCCACTTTCCACTTTACTGGGCAAGATCCCCCAAATGTGCTATTTGTCCCCTGATCTACGGAGTACCCACGTGATGGAAAATGATGGATCGATCGCGCCCACGTGCCCATATTAACTTATTAAACTACCCTCCCTGCTCTACTTCGTCTCTAGACTCTCTACAGGGATGGCATTTTCGGTTATTGTTGCTTAGGGATAAACAAATCTGGCAATCTAAGCTAACTAAATTTGAAATGATGTCAAGGGGTCTATGAAAAAAATTATTGAAGTTTTACCAGACAAGCCAGCTCTGATCGAGCGTGGGATTGAGCTTGTCTTGACTAAAATCCAATCCGCTATCAGCGAGAGGGGGCGCTGTACGATTGTTTTAGCTGGTGGGAGTACCCCCAAACCATTGTATGGTGCGATCGCAACTCAGGATCTCCCTTGGGATAAAATTCATGTCTTTTGGGGCGATGAACGCTATGTGAGTCCGAATCATCCAGATAGCAATCAAGGGATGGCTCGTCAGGCGTGGTTGGACAAGGTTGATATTCCTGAAAGTAACATTCACCCTATGCCCACAGATGGTGAAACTCCAGCCGCAGATGCTACTAAGCATGAAGCCCAATTACGGGAGTTTTTCGGGATCGAGGCTGGGCAGTTTCCCCAGTTTGATGTAATTTTATTGGGTATCGGTGATGATGCCCATACTGCCTCTCTTTTTCCCCATACAGAGGCGCTGCAAGTTCAAAACGGCCTAGTCACTGTGGGTAACAAAGACGGTCAACCGAGAATTACTTTTACTGCCCCACTGATTAACCAGGC
This sequence comes from Limnofasciculus baicalensis BBK-W-15, assembly GCF_024178385.1. Lineage (GTDB taxonomy): Bacteria > Cyanobacteriota > Cyanobacteriia > Cyanobacteriales > Coleofasciculaceae > Limnofasciculus > Limnofasciculus baicalensis. Next base: position 2,775 of record NZ_JAMZMM010000052.1, read on the forward strand.
TCGCTCTGTTCTTTTTCTAGTCGCTGGCGCAAGTAAACGCCCAGCACTCGCTCAGATTTTTGCCCCGGATGCCGATCCTTTTACCTATCCTGCCAGGTTAATTCAACCCCAGGAAGAACTGTGGTGGCTTTTAGACGGGGAAGCGGGTGAACTGAAATATGAAGAATGAAGGATGAAGGCTGAAACTATCGAGAGCTAGTAACGGAGAAAAATCTATTAGGTGTCTCTGAAATATTAACTTTTGATCGTTGACACTTGATCCTCGATCCTTTTTCCTTATGGGGTGGCGAATAGGTGTAGCAGGTTATTATGGCTGGAGAAGGACTCTGTTTTGGTCTTGACTTTTAACTTTTAACTTTGAACTTATGATTGTCTGCCCTAACTGCAATCACAAAAATCCCGACGGCGCTAGTCAATGCGAAGCCTGCTTTACCCCTTTACCGACAACGACTAATTGTCCAAACTGCGGGGCTACTGTTCAGACGGATGCTACTTTCTGCGGCCAGTGTGGGGTTAACTTAAAGCCTAGTGCCCCAATTGAGGAAACTGATCCCCCCACAGAGGGGGTACCTGTCCCCACCCAAGTATCAGGAATACCAGACTTGGTAAATCCCGAACCGCTTGTGGAACTTGAACCTATCCTTATTAACGCTGAAGTCCCAATGCCCGATTCAGATCCCAATCTGCCAGCAACCATTATCAGTCAATCGACACCATTAGAAGAAGAGGAAACATCAATGCCTCTTTCCCCAGTTTCTGCCCCTCCTCCTCCTTCTGCTCTTCCCACTCCCATATCAGTCCCTCCAGTACCAATCAGTGCCCCCCCTACGCCAACGCCTAGAAGCGCCGCGTTCTCCGGTACTATTTTGCAAACCCAGTCAGCTAGTCTGCTCCACCTGCAAACTAATGCCAATATTGAATTACCCTCGAATTTGTCGGTGATTCATATCGGGAAACCCAACGATCGCATTCCCCCAGATATTGATGTTTCTGGTTTTCCCAATTCTGATATCGTGTCCCGGATTCATGCCGATATCCGAGTAGAAGGTGATGCCTACTATATTGAAGATGTCGGGAGTGCTAACGGTACTTACATCAATCACACTCCTTTGGCCAGTGGGAATCGCCATAAGTTGCGTCCAGGCGATCGCATTAGCTTGGGCAAAGGAGATCTTGTGACATTTTTGTTCCAAAGTTCCTGAGTCTCTGGACAATCCATGGGGCGATCGTTGCTGATCGTGCGATCGCTCCATGGATTGTGAGGCGAGGGGTGGGCAGAAATTGCCGACTAGGTTTGTTAAGTGCTAGCCTGGTTACTATCTCTTGCGAAAACTCCAGTCGATCGAGAAGAACAATTCCAAATCGATCGGTATGGGAATTTGCAAGAGTTTTAGGTAGTTAGGCGAAAGTCTTTGAAAAAAGTCTTTATATAAGAAAGATGTAACATTTGTGATTACTCTGACCCTACTGCATCCTCTCCAATCTGTGGCCGTTCAAACTTGGCCTTTTGAATCTAAATCGGTGATTCGGATCGGTCGCTCCACAGATAATGATGTCATTCTCTATAGTGCTGTAGTTTCCCGCTATCATGTCGAGCTGAGGCACAAAGGTGGCGGGTGGGAAATTATCAGTTTAGGGGCTAATGGTACTTATATTGATGGCAAGCGCATTACCGAAATGCCCGTTGTCGATGGGATGATTATTCGTTTAGCTAGTTCCGGACCAAAAATAAAGATTGAAATTGACGATGCCACATCAAATGCTCGGCGAAAAGCCGCTTTAGGAAAGAGAAGTGCTTCCCAGAAAAATGGGGTAGAGCAAGAATTCAAAGAGACTCTTGTCGATGCTGAAGGTAAACAGAAATAACAGGAAAATCCTCGTCTTAGCGTTAACATTTCTTAATTTCCTCTAGCCAATTGTGAGGATCGAAGGTTAAAGTTATAGAAAATCCAGTTAAAGTGGCGCTCTAGAACAGGCAGCACTACTAACCCATCGCTAGAAATAGTATTTTATAGTCCTATATGGGGTTGAGTCAGATGAATTCTCCCAATGACAAAGAACAGGAACTTAAGCGCCTTGAACAAGAGATAAAGAAGCGAGAGCAAGCCCTCCGACTTCGGGAATTGGAGGCGGAAATTAATCCGCCGCCATTGTATCAAACTGTTAAGCACGAGCAGCCGGAGGGTAAACTGCAACAATGGGGTAGAAAACTGGTTCTATTTGGCAAATTTGCAGCCTTTGTGGTGGTAGGTTATGTTGTGGTTCGGGTTAGTACAGTAATTGCTGGTTTAGTTATTGTTGGGATTATTGCTTTTATTGGATACAAAATATTCTTAGAAGGCAAAGGATGAAGGTTGAATATTGAAGGTAAAAGTTTTTTTGAATTAAACCCCCATTTTACATCCCTTTTATAAGGTAAAAACAATGAGCTACAACGCTGAAAATATGAACTTTCTTAGAGATTTAGATCGAGTTATTAAAGCCCGCAATCAGGTAGCTAATCATCTGAGTCAAATTGCCGAAACTATCAATAAAGCTGAACTAGAGGGGGCAGAAATATCTGGTAAATTGGGTATGGCAAGGGAGATCGAAGACATCACTATCGCTAGCGAAAACTTGCGGAAGGGGGTGTTTCGGTTGATGGTATTGGGGGATTTAAAACGGGGCAAGAGTACCTTTCTTAATGCTTTAATTGGTGATAATATTTTACCCTCTGATGTAAATCCTTGTACGGCTTTGCTCACTATTTTACGCTATGGTAAGGAAAAAAAAGTTACCGTTTATTTTAAAGAAGGAAAACCGCCAGAACACTTAGATTTTGCCAGCTTTAAGCAAAAATACACGATTGAAGCGAATGAGGCAAAGCAATTAGAAGAAGAGAAAAAGCTGGCTTTTCCTGATCTTGACCATGCCGTGGTGGAATATCCATTGCCGTTACTAGAAAAAGGGATAGAAATTGTAGATAGTCCGGGGCTGAACGATACAGAAGCACGGAACGAACTTTCTCTCAATTATATCAACGACTGCCACGCCATTCTTTTTGTCTTCCGAGCTGTTCAACCTTGTACTCTAGAGGAACGGCGCTATCTAGAAAACTATATCAAAGGGCGGGGATTAAGTGTTTTCTTCCTTGTCAATGCTTGGGATGAAATCAGAAAAGGCATTATCGATCCCGATAACTTAGAAGAATTGGCAGAAGCTGAGAATAGACTCCGTGAAGTATTCCAAACCAATTTAGCTGATTATTGTCAAGTGGATGGCAAGAATATTTATGATGAACGAGTATTTGAGATTTCTGCTCTGAATGCCCTGCGGCGACGGATCAAAAATCCAGAAGATGGGTTAGAAGGGACAGGTTTTACCGACTTTATGAATGCCCTGAATAAATTTTTAACTCAGGAAAGGGCTGTTGCTCAACTGCGGCAAGCGAGAACAATTGCACGACAAACCTATACCCGCCTCCATGATGCAATTGAGCGCCGCATCCCCTTACTTAATGAAGATGTTGAGGAATTAAAACGCCGGATTCATTCTGTTGAACCGGAATTCGAGCAATTTAATGAAATTCGCGATCGCTTCCAATATGAAATTCGCGGGATGCGGGATAAGAAAGCCAGAGCAATCGCCGATTCATTTCGGACATTTGTACTAAGTTTGGAAAATACCTTTGAATCAGATTTTTTACGCTATCAACCTGATATTGGTTTCTGGGATTCTCTACAACAGGGAAAGCGGGAAGAATTTAATGCTGCATTTAAACAAGCATTTGAGCAATATTTAAACGATAAAATATCTGCGTGGGAACTAACTGCGGAAGGAGAGATGCAAGATGCCTTTGCTCAACTAGCAAAAAGTGCGGCTACATTAGGTGCAACGTACAATCAAGTCGCCAACTCAATTAATGAAAAGCTAATCGGGCAAAAACTATATACAACTGGCAAAATTAATACCGGAGATGATTCACCTTCTTGGGCTAGTTGGGCAATGGGATTTATTTCACTAGCATCTGCTAACGTGGCGGGATTAGTTTTAGCTGGTGCTGGCTTTGATTGGAAAAAGATTTTAGTGAATTGGATTGCCGTATTTGGGATTTGGAGTTTTCTATCTATATTTTCTATTTCCTTAATTACAGGACCAATAGGCTTCATGTTACTGGGTTTAGGTGTGGGTGCAGTCCAAGCAGATGAAGCCCGCAAAGAATTAATTCAAGCAACCAAAAAAGAGTTTGTCAAATATCTACCCCAGGTAGCAAAAGAGCAATGGCAACCAATTAATCAAGCAGTAAAAGATACTTTTGATGCCTATGAGCGAGAAGTAACTAAGCGACTCAATGACGATATCAAATCTCGTAAATCTGAATTAGAAAATCTGATTGAGAAAAAACAATCTCGTGAAATTAATCATGAAACTGAATTAGAGCGGCTCAAAGCATTAGACTCAAATGTATTGTCTGAATGCCGTAATATTGAGTCATTGTACCATGACTTGATTCTCGAACCTTTGTCGGTTTAATTCGGGCTTGCTGAATTAAGGCATAAGGTATATTAGGTTTCAGTGCTTTTTTATCCAAAAAAGTCCAGGGTTATAGTGCGATTAGGTTCAAAATCCTTGCACTTTTGGGAAACCTCACCAACTTTAGGCAAATTAATAATTATTGAGGAGAAATATCATGGCAAATAATCCTGTAGCTTGGTTTGAAATCTATGTAGATGATTTAGCTAGAGCCAAGCAATTTTATGAATCCGTGCTTAGTGTGAATTTGGATGTATTGAGTGACCCCAATGATACCAGTATCGAAATGTTGTCATTTCCGTCGGATATGGAGAAGTATGGTGCTAGCGGTGCCCTTGTCAAAATGGAGGGCTTTACAGCTAGTGGAAATAGTACTTTGATTTATTTTTCATGTGAAGATTGTGCAGTCGAAGAATCTAAAGTTGAAGCAGCAGGTGGTCGTATCAAAAAGCCTAAAATGTCTATTGGCGAATATGGCTTTATTTCTCTCGCTATAGATTCTGAAGGCAACATGTTTGGCTTGCACTCAATGAAATAGCTTGAAAGGCGAATTCAAGAAAATCATTTCGTACTTGGACCGTTAGACCGCCAACGCAAAACACATTTAAGCAATTGGTTTGTTAATTTCTGCTACTGTACCTCATAAGAGAGGGAACCGCTGTAGTTCCGAAGTTTATCAGGAATGGCGCAGATTGGTTGTCAAATTCGCTGTTTTAGGAGTTCAATTTCACGATGCCCGTCTGGTTGCATCAATGAAAGTCAATGCTAGATCCCATATTCTCACATTGAATGTGGATGATTTCACACTATACACTCCTGAAGGAATCGTGGCAGTTGCACCAGGATAAGTGTAATACTTCCTCGCGCTTGCCGATCCTGTCTCAAATTGAATTAACAGTTTATTTAATATCCAAAATTTGGATAGCCAAGGTAAAATAAAGATAAGCGATCAAGTTGTTTGCCTCTTACCTATTCTTTAATTACAATGAGCGATCAACTGGAAAGAAACATTTTTACGAAAGATTTAGAGGGAGTGGCGAGGGTTAGTTATGAGTTATAAACGGCAAACAGAGAGTTTTATCAACGACTTAGATAGAGTAGCCAAAGTCAGATCCCAAGTAGCGAGTTGTCTGAATAATATGGCACAGACTCTCACAAGAGGTGAATCAGAAGGTAAAAATACCTCCGGTGAACTAGGTTTAGTCAGAGATATAGAAGATTTAAGCAAAGCCAGTGATAATTTACGAGAAGGAGTATTTCGTTTACTGGTTTTAGGGGATATGAAACGAGGCAAAAGTACTTTTCTAAATGCCTTAATTGGTGAGAATTTATTACCATCAGATGTCAATCCTTGCACCGCACTATTAACAGTTTTGCGCTACGGTACAGAAAAGAAAGTAACTGTTTATTTTAACGATCGCACACCACCAGAGCAGATTGACTTTAAAAGCTTCAAACAGCGCTACACCATCGATCCTGCTGAAGCCAAGAGACTGGAAAAAGAACAGAAACAAGCCTTCCCTAATGTTGACTATGCCGTTGTCGAATATCCCTTAGCTCTGCTAGAAAAGGGTATTGAAATTGTAGATAGTCCCGGATTAAATGATACGGAAGCGCGGAACGAACTCTCTCTTGGTTATATCAATAATTGCCATGCGATTCTATTTGTATTGAGAGCAACACAGCCTTGCACTCTAGCGGAACGCCGTTATTTGGAAAATTATATTAAAGGGCGAGGTTTAGGTGTATTCTTTCTAATTAATGCTTGGGATCAGGTTCGCGAGAGTTTAATCGATCCCGACGATACTGAAGAAATCGCGGAGGCAGAAAATCGACTGCGGCGAGTTTTTAAAGCTAACTTAGCAGATTATTGTCAGGTAGATGGCTGCGATATTTACGAGGAGAGAGTATTTGAAATCTCGGCAATTAAAGCACTAAGATTGCGATTAAAGAATTCATCTGCTTCTCTAGATAAAACTGGTTTTCCAGAGTTTATGGGCGCACTTAGCACATTTTTGACTCAGGAAAGGGCTATTTCAGAATTACGGCAATCGAGAACCATTGCACGTCAAAGTTACACTCGCGTTAAGGAAGCAATTGAACGTCGCATTCCTTTGCTAGATGCGGATGTGAAACAATTGAAAGAACGGATTAACTCGGTGGAACCAGAATTTAAGAAACTTAATGAGATTTGCTATCAATTTAAGGATGAAATTAAATCTGTTCGGGATAGTAAAGCCAAAACTATTGCTGATTCATTTCGCAGCTATGTTTTGAATTTAGGAAATACTTTTGAAATAGATTTCTTGCACTATCAACCAGATTTACGATTTATGGACTTTTTAAGTTCAGGAAAAAGGGAAGCCTTTGAAGCTGGACTCAGAGAAGCTTTTGAGCGCTATGTTAATGATAAATTGGCTGCTTGGAGTATCACTGCGGAGAAAGAGATGGATGGGGCTTTTTTACAGTTATCTAAGAGTGCGGCAAGTTACGGGGCTTCTTATACTAAAGTAACTGATAAAATTACTGAGAAATTAACGGGGCAAAAGATACCTCCTGTCATGGGTTCAACAAATGAAGATAATTCTCCCTCCTGGGCAAAATGGGCAGCAGGATTGTTTTCTTTAGCTAGGGGAAATATTGCTGGTGTGGCTATGGCTGGTGCAGGATTTGATTGGAAAAATATTGTACTCAACTTTATTACAGTGATGGGAGTTGGGGCGATGATTACCGCAGTTTCCGGGATTGTTTTAGGTCCCATAGGGTTAGCATTACTTGGTTTGGGAGTTGGGGTTGTCCAAGCGGATCAAGCGCGGAAAGAATTGGTGAAAGCAGCTAAAAAAGAGTTGGTAAAATATTTGCCGCAGGTGGCGCAGCAGCAATGGCAACCTATTCATGATGCAGTTAAAGAGTGTTTTGAAGTGTACGAGAAGGAAGTGACTGAGCGGATGAATGATGATATTAAGGCGCGTAAAGCTGAGTTGGATAATTTAATCGCTCAAAAGGAATCCCATGAAATTAATCATGGTGCAGAATTGGCGCGGTTGAGACAACTGGAAATAGATGTTTCTTCAGAATTGGGGAATTTAGAGACAGCGTATCAAAATTTTATCGCAGTAGCTTAAAACTGTTAACGAGTATCTTTGCCAAAGTGGGATGCTCCTGAGATCTTGCACCATGTTCAATAACCCCAAAAACCCGCCAGAGAATAAATTCTCTGTCTAATAGCTAAAGTCGGTTGAAACCGACTATTAATCCTGATTTTAGTCCGTTTTAAAGGACTTTAGCTATTAGACAGTGGCTGATAGCCACTGGCGGTTTTGGCCACTGGTGCAAGATCTTGAGATGCTCCCCTTGTTAACTTACCTTACCTGAGAATGTCTTAACCGCCCTGGCGACTGCTATAATTCAAAACTGAGAACTATTCCGGGGAATGGTGAAGGCATATTTCTGGGGAGATAACTATTTTTTACCTTTTTCCCCGATGAGTTTATGATTACTTTAATTACGATTTTTTACTTATCAATCATTATGAGCATGTTCAAACTCATAAACATAGAAAAGCCGACTGAATTTCTTCAGGAGGTATCCGACTATTCCAAATAGAATGGCACTGCCAAGCGCCCACCAAAATCCTGCGGGAGGGATAACGGTTAAAAAAGATGTGGTTGTTTGTTGTATCGGCATCGCCGCTACTTTCATCGCCACATATCGTCCATCCACCATTACACCTACAGCAAAAGATATCACAGCTACCACATAAGCCAAAACTGAAAGACGGTTAATATTTTTCAAGGCATTTTGGCAAACCTGACAATGTTGAGTATGAGTTGTCCAGACATCAAATAATTTCTGCTTGTCTCTTTCTGCTGATGGCAATTCTGAATTACATTCTGATGCCCAAGGTATACCACCTCCGGCTCTTTTTTCCAGCCACTGACGAAAGGCAATAGTCATCTTATCTTGAGGATTAGGCGTATAGACGGCATCCAGCCATCTATTTTTGCCTCGTTTCGCGATAGTTTTCTCTTGATAATGGAGAAATACCGCATCCTGATGGAGGAAGAGGGAAGCCAAAACATGACCTAACCAAATTGGCATCGGTAATCCAAAAAATCCCAAACCTTTTGGTGTTTTTCCTGCATCATTTTTCACAAACACTTGACATCCAATATGACGACACCATCCGGGGCGAGTCGGACTAGCGTATAAAGCCAAGATGAGTTTCCCGCCATCTTTAAAATTTGAGACAATTCTCATGTGACAAGGCGGTTGAAAATCATTAACCGCTTGGGCGATATGGGGTGCAGTAGGTGTTATTTCAAAAGAAAATCCTTCTTGGGTAGACATCTCCCTGACGCGAAGCATATCGTAGTACTTGGCATCCTGATAACGATTGCCAACAATCCCGTGGTGAGAGACAGGTACATGGGCGGGATCTACTACATTTTCCATGAAAAAGTCCCAGCCATAAGGGAGATCCCGGATATTCCAAAAAAGCTTAACTACCCTGTCAGAATTCTCCTCAATTTCTGGAATAATTCGCGGTTTCCTTAATTGACTTTCAATCTGTGCTTGGTCACCTGATTCAGGCCATACCCACAACAAACCCTGAATTTCCTGTGTGGGATAGGCAATAGCAGAAGACTTTTTGTTTGAGCAATGTTTTGCCTCAGTTTCCTTATCTTTAGATTGGGGAATCCTGACACATTTCCCCTCACCATCAAAGCGCCAAGCGTGGTATGCACATAAAAGTGTACCATCGGATTCAACGCGACCTTCAGAAAGTGGGGCGAGTCGATGGGGACAAAAATCTTCAAAGCAACGCCATTTGTTCTCTCCATCTCGCCACAAGACAATATCTTTTCCTAGTAATTGCATCGCATGAGGACGAGATGAATCTAGGAAATCTACAACGGCGATTGGATACCACTGTTTTGTCCATGGGAAGGTGCTTTCCTCTTCCGTTTTGAATTGTTCAATAGTCCGATCTTCTTGTAGACTAGTCTGGGTAGTCACAGATACTCCTTTATTTTTGTAGCTTGTTAGAATTGTCTCATCTTCAATTATAATCATAACACCCAAAGCGAAAGAAAATTTACTTAAAAAGCCAAATTTTAATCTATAGAGTATACTATACTTGTAGTCAGGCTATCTTAATATAGATGTATATGAAGCTTTACTGGTATTTGAAACAAAAAAATTACTTGAAGAATGCTTTTACTAAGTTGGCAGCAATTATCGCATTATCTCTTTTTGAGAGTATCTCTAGTTTTCCTGTCTATGGAATTTCTCAAGAGGAGACAGGAACGACGAAAAGTTTTGCTGATTGGTGTTTCCAGAAAGAAAATCTTCTGAAAGAATTAATAAACCTAATGGAGCTTAGTCTGAGTGACAATAAAATCGATAATATTACGCCTATTTCATTTCTAAAAAATATAACTATTCTCAATTTGTGTCAAAATCATATTATTGACATTCAACCACTGGCATTCCTTACTAACTTGACTATACTCAATCTCTGTTTTAATAAAATCAGCGATATTGCACCGTTATCATCTCTAACCAATTTGAATATTCTAACTCTAACTAGCAATCATATTTCTGAAATTACACCTCTGTCATCTCTAACACAGCTAAAATTACTGGTAATCAAGGAAAATCCTCTCACCAATCAAATCTGTCCTGTCAAGCCAGGATATATCTGTGTATTTTGACATAGATATAATTATTGATTGTAAATTTTAATCGATCAATTGAATGGAATAAAAAACAATATGAAAAACTCGGAAAATTATCAAAACCTCGCCAATAATCTCAGAGCTATCATTGGGATACTAGAATTAGATCGAACATCCCCATTATATCGAGACGGCATCGCAATTTGCCAATATCTAGAAAATCCCATCTTCCGTATCGCTGTATTTGGTCCTTTTAATTACGGTAAATCAACTCTACTCAATGCCATTCTGGGACAACGTACCCTCCCAATCGATTTAATTCCCACCACAGGCGCAGCCATTCATGTTAGATATGGTAGGGAACTCCAAACTCGCATTACCCTCACAAATAGTAGAGAAATTACTGAAAATGGGACAGATATTCTCAAACAATTTGCTATTCTAGATGATAATAGAAGAATGCGAGATGACGTGGCAAAAGTAGAAGTTTTTTGTCCCCATCCTTTCCTCCAAACGGGTGTAGAATTACTAGATTTACCGGGAACTGACGATAGAGAAGCACAAGATGCTTTAGTACGGGAACAATTACTCACAGCAGATTTAGTAATTCAAGTTCTTGATGCCAGAAAACTAATGACATTAGGGGAACGTGAACATCTGAGAGATTGGTTAATGGATAGAGGGATTAAAACTGTTGTATTTGTCGCTAATTTTCTGAATTTATTAGAACCAGATGAGCAAAAACAAGTCTACAATCGATTACTATTTGTCGCCGAAAGCTTTCGCTCAGAATTACCCAATAATATCAGTAATTTATATCGAGTTGATGCCTTACCTGCCTTAAGAGCAAGACTTAAAGGCGATACCGCCGCCGCCCAAATTACTGGATTGGGCATTTTTGAATCAGCACTGCAAAGTATTGTTGCCGCCAAACAGGAAAAGACTGCCATTCAGTTTCCCCGTGTCGAAGCGATCGCAATTTCCATCCAACAAGCTGGAGAAACCAAAGCCCAAGCCATATCTGCTGAAATAACCGCCGCCGAAGCGAAGGATAAAGCCAAACTAGAGATAAAACAAAAAGCACAGAAACTGATTCAAAAAGGCTTCTCGGCTAGTGTTTCTGACTTCCAAGGTTGGTTGTACTTACCCAAACTAATCGAGCGATATCAATCGGAATTGGCTTCAGCGTTACAAAACGGCACTTTTGCTATTTGGGAAGAGGAGATTTTTAAAATTGCGATCGCAGAATATCAAGAAGATATTATAAAATGGGTTAATCAAGCTAGTGAATTTTTCGATTGCCATCAACCTCCAGAGTTAACTATTCCTTTTCCCAATCCCCCAGAAATTATTCTTCCCCCACCTCCACTACAACCTAATACTTCTAAAGAATCAGGTAATGTGACACCTCTTGCTATTGCTACAGGATTAGGTTGGATGTTAGCAGGAGTAGTGGGAGCAGCCGTTGTTGGCGGAGCAACCTATTTATTTGGCAAAGGTTCAAATGAATCAGAAGTACCAAAATCATCTGTTTCTTATTTAGATTTAGTAGTACAAGCATATAGAGAAGCGGCTAAAGACTACTTGACTCATTTTACTACAGAAGCATTTGCAGTATTACAGGAATACGAGCAGATAGCAGAAACAATTATTAATTGTCATGTAAAAGAAGAAGCATTAAAAATCACAACTCAGCACCATCAGTTACAGTTATTACAAACTTTATTGCATAATTTGAGTGAAGACTTAAGTATGTAGGGTGGTAAACCTCTAAACTCTTCCTAACCATTGAACTATTGCATCAGGAAATGGGGTTCTGGTTCGAGTTATGGGATTGATACAAACATGTCGAGTCATTGCTTTAGCTAATATCTGTTGGGATGATGAATCTGCCACAATTTCATAAACAATTTCAAACTTTGTCTCACTTAATTGTTGAGGTATCAAGTTGATCGACAACTTGTCACCGCAAAACATAGGAGCGAAAAAGTCTGCCGAAGTATGAACAATGGGAATTGCTGTGGATGAGTTACTAAAAAATGTTTTGAGGTTGATACCAGCTATTCCTAAAGATTCTTCATAAGCTTCATGGCACATTGATAAAACATTAGCAAAATAGATGACACCAGCAGCATCGGTATCTTGAAAGTGAATTGTGCGGTTATATGTAAATGACATGATAGATATTCATCAAACTACTTTAGGGTTGCTAATGGCTAATCGCTAATGGCAGAGGTAAGAAATCTCCAATTTACAATTAGCCATTAGCCATTAGCCATTAGCTATTAAAGATTATTACTCTTTGCCAACAACTGATCCCTATTGATTCCGGGAACTTGACTACTTGGTGATGGTGATATATTACCACAAGTTTTCTTCTCGTAATCACACTTATAAATATACTCTTCCTGCCAGCTTAAAGGAATCTCCAGTAAATCCCGCGTGCCTGTCATACCTTGCCCAATAAATAATAACAGGGCGATGCAGTTAAGTATAATATGGACATTACGCCAGCGATGGGAACGATCTTGATAGATATCCTGGACAATTGCCAAAGAAAAAATCATCAGAATAGTCGCAACAATTCCATAATAGAAGTGAGAGACAAACCATTCATTGTCCCGACGGAAAACCCCATCCTGAAAACCAAGAATCACTACACCCATTCCAGTTAAAGTGGCGAAAATACCTCGCCATTGTTTTTCTTTGGCTTTATAAAGCAACACGAGAGAGGTAATAGTCACACCATAGAGTAGTATTATCAAGATCACCTTAAAAGGTGCTGTATTCCAAACTCCATTAGTCAAAATTTTCTTGAAAGTTCCGTAGGCTAATGCCAATAAAGTAATACCCACAACAGAGCCAGTTAACCAACGCCCAATTTGTAAATGTTCCGCTCCCACAACAGGGGGAATTTTGCTTTTACCCCCCTTTGCTGTTTCCATACGACGCTGGCGAGTTTGCCAAGCGCGATTAACTACAATCCCAATCATGGGAAAGACAACAGCAACTGCGATCGCAGGATGGAGCAATAAAATTATATCTTTGAGATCCATAAACAACCCTTAAAGTATCAGGATATATTATTTTCGCCAAGGGTGATTAAAATACGCTGAGGGGATCTAGAGAAAGAGATAAAAAGGTTAGTTAGGCTCAACTCTGCCGCTGAGTTTATTGAGTATTTCTACTTAGACTCGTCTCCCTCGACCTGAACTTTTTTTATACTACCATTTGAAGTACGGAATGTGGAGCCGACAGAGAAACCGGGTAACTTCGGCGAAACCCGGTTTCTCTGGTGTACTTCATAAACCTGCAATCTGCTGTATATTTATCCCTAAGCCTACCCTGAGTGCTTAATTATATATTTGCTATTTTCTGTTCCTTGTTCCCTTTGCGATCGACATAAAATAAGTATGACTCCCCTGGCAATAGTATGCGTTGGCGATGAATGTATCATTTTAGATAGTTTTACCGAGCAGCTTAAGCGTAATTTGGGTAATAATTACGAGATTGAAGCCGCTGAAAGTGGAGAAAAAGCTTTAGAGATTTTAGCAGATCTCCAAGAATCAGGAAGAGAAGTAGCCCTGGTAATTTCCGATTACATCATGCCAGGAATGAAGGGAGATGAACTCCTGATCAAAATTCACGATCAGTATCCTAAAACATTGAAGATAATGTTAACCGAACAAGCAGATATTGAAGGAGTAGATAATGCAGTTCATAACGCTAAATTATATCGCTACATAGCCAAACCTTGGGCGGAAACCGATCTAATATTGACTGTTAAAGAGGCTTTACACAGGTACAACCAAGAACAACAGTTGGCAAGACAAAATGAAACATTACAACAATTAAATGCCCAACTAGAACAATTAAATGCCCAACTGGAACAAAAGGTTACTGAACGAACTCTTGAACTCCAACAAGCTGTCATTGCCGCTGAAGTTGCCAACAAAGCTAAAAGCGAATTTTTAGCCAACATGAGCCACGAATTGCGATCGCCACTCAATACTATTCTTGGCTTTAGCCAACTGATGCAGCACTCCTTAAGCCTCGATCCGCAACAGAAAGAAAATATCAATATTATCAACCGTAGTGGAGAACACCTACTCAGGTTAATTAACAATGTATTAGATTTATCGAAAATTGAAGCGGGAAGAATGACTCTCAATGAAACAAATTTTCACTTAATTGATTTCCTCGACGATCTAGAAAATATGTTCCAATTGAAGGCTGACGAGCGGGGAATTCAGTTTGTTTGCGATCGCAATCCACATCTACCTCAATATGTACGAGCCGATCGGGTTAAGTTACGCCAAATCTTGATTAACTTACTCAATAATGGGATTAAGTTTACTCCTGAAGGCAGTGTAACTTTAAAGATTAAAAATCAAAATTCACGAGAGATTAATTATTCCCAACATCAATCGCCGAACGCTAATTTGCTTTATTTTGAAATTGAAGACACCGGAATTGGTATTGCTCCTGATGAAATTCACAATATTTTTGAACCATTTACTCAAACTAAACTAGGTAAAAAATCATCAGAAGGTACGGGTTTGGGTTTAGCTATTACTCGATCTTTTATAGAAATGATGGGTGGCAAAATTACTGTGAATTCTCAAAAAGGTTCCGGTAGTACCTTCCGATTCAATATTCCTATCAGTTTGGTTGATGCCAAAGATATTGAAATCAAAGCACCAATGCGGCGAGCTATTGCTCTGGAACGAAACCAACCTGTTTGTCGGATATTAATTGTAGATGACAAATGGGAGAATCGCCAATTACTTATTAAAATGCTGTCACCAATTGGTTTCGATCTAAAAGAAGCTAGTAATGGTAAAGAGGCAATGGAAATATGGGAACTTTGGCAACCAGATTTGATCTGGATGGATGTGAGAATGCCGATTATGGATGGTTACGAAACAACTAAAGAAATTAGACGAATACAGAGTAAAATATTGCAAGACAAAGATCGATTCACCATACCTCATTCTCCTACTGTAATTATTGCCATCACTGCTAGTACTTTTGAAGAAGAAGAATCAGTAATTGTAGCAGCAGGGTGTGATGATTTTGTCCGGAAGCCTTTTCGAGAACCAATTATTTTTGAAAAGATGGCTCAATTCCTAGGAATTCGTTATATATATCAAGAGGAAGAAACTCTCAGTCGCAAATCCGATACTAATGTTTGTGAAACCTCTCTTCTTGAATCTCTCTCAGTTATGCCACAAACGTGGATTGATGAGCTATATGAAGCTGCTGAAAGTATTAACAACGATCGAATTTTTCAACTGATATCACAAATTCCCCCCAGCCACAATCTTTTAGCTCAAACTCTCAGCGATTGGGTGAATCAATTCCGTTGCGATCGTATTATTGATTTAATCGAATGTACTATCAATTAGTCTTATTTGTTATTTGTTATTTGTTATTTGTTATTTGTTATTTATTGTAGAACAGGTATCTTGCCTGTTACAGATATTATAGCCTTTTCTCGCATAGTGAGGTACATAGAAACTCTAGAAACCCGGTTTCTTCAAGAAACCGGGTTTCTAAGATATACTTAATCGATATGAAAAGAGATATATTGATTTAACCAACAAACAACAAACAATGAATCAACAAACAACCATTCCAGGCAATATTTTAATTATCGATGATAAACGATCGGATATACAACTTTTATCCACAACCTTATCCAATCAAGGATATATAGTGCGGGGTGCAGCAAAAGGTAAAATGGGAATTAAAGCAGCACAAGCAGATCCTCCCGATGTGATTTTACTCGATATCCGAATGCCAGATTTAGATGGCTACGCAGTTTGCGAACAATTGAAAGCCAATCCCAAAACTCAAGCTATTCCGATAATTTTTTTAAGCGCTCTTGATGATGTTTTAGATAAAGTCAGAGCATTTCAAATTGGTGCTGTTGATTATATCACAAAGCCATTTCAAATTGAAGAAGTATTAGCACGAGTAAAAAATCAACTAATCGTTCGTCATCTCAATAAACAACTGATCGAAAAATCCCAGGAATTACAAACACAAAATCAACAATTACAACAGGAAATAATCGAAAGATGCAAAGCAGAAAAAACAGCAGAAGCAGCATCAAAAGCTAAAAGTGATTTTGTGGCGAATATGAGCCATGAGTTGAGGACACCACTTAACGCAATCCTGGGTTTTACCCAACTTATGCACCGTGATAAATGCTTAAGCGATGAGCAGCAAGAATATCTAGAAATTATTAATCATAGTGGAGAATATTTACTAGGATTAATTGATGATGTTTTAGAATTATCAAAAATAGAGTCAGGTAGATTTCTATTAAATCTAAATAGCTTGGATCTTTATCGTTTCCTTGACTCCATTGAAGAAATGTTTCAGATGAAAGCCGAACAAAATGGTCTTTATCTAATGATTCTGGTTTCTTCTGCTGTACCTCAATATATCAAAACAGATCAGCAAAAACTGCGGGGCTGTTTGATTAATCTGATTGGAAATGCAATCAAATTTACTCAATCAGGGGGTGTAGTATTGCGAGTGAGATTGAGTGATGAAAGAGCCGATATCAGGATCGGAAGTGAAAAAAAAAATAAGGGAGAGGAACAATTGTCCCCCATTCCAAAAAACCCACTCCAAAAAACCCACTCCCTAATATTTGAAGTCGAAGATACAGGCTCTGGAATTGATCCTGATGAAATTGATACTATCTTTCAGGCTTTTGCTCAAACAGAAACAGGCAGGAAATCTGAAGAAGGAGCAGGATTGGGTTTAGCAATAACTCAAAAATTTGTCCAAATGATGGGAGGAGAAATTACTGTTAGCAGTACAGTTGATCGAGGCACAATTTTTAGGTTTAATATCAAACTAGGATTAGCAGATGAATCGGAAATTATTGCCAAACCGCGACAGCGAGTAATTGGATTACAACCCGAGCGGGAATCCTACCGAATTTTAGTAGTGGATGATACCAGAGAAAATCGCTTGCTACTACTTAAACTCTTACAACCCATTGGTTTTGAAGTAATTGAGGCGGAAAATGGTGAAGAAGCCATGACTCAGTGGTTAGCATTTCAACCTCACCTAATTTGGATGGATACAAGGATGCCTGTAATGAATGGAATTCAGGCAACTCAAGAGATTCGACGTAGGGAAAGGGGGATAATAGTGCGAAGTGAAGTAGGGGAAGAAAGGAAAGCAGGAGAAATAGAGGAGAATTCCCAATCTAATCGGGAATCTCTAATCCAAAATCCCCATACTATTATTATTGCGCTATCAGCCAGTGCCTTTGAAGAGAGACGAGGAGAGCTTTTGTCAGCAGGTTGTGATGATTTCGTCCGAAAGCCCTTTACTGAAGAGGTTATTTTTGATAAGATCGGTCAGTATTTAGGAGTGCGCTACGTTTATGAAGATTTGCATGAATCAACAAAAGTTCACCGAACTTTTAATACCTTCAGCGAAAAATCTGATTCCTTCTTACTAGAGGAAATGGCAATAATGCCATCAATCTGGTTGCGGGAGTTAGAGAAAGCTACTAAAAACCTAGATGAAGATATGGTTCTCCAATTGATCGAGCAAATACCAGAAAGCAACAAATCACTAGGCGTAAAATTAACTGAGTTGCTCGATAATTTTCGTCTGGATATTATCCTTCGTTTGGTTCAATTATCAATTGACTCTCGATCGAATAATCAAAAACATTAGTTAGGATAATTAATCCCAAAATATCCCATGGAAATAAATAACCAAGACATCAAAATATTAATCGTTGACGATCAACCCAATAACCTCCATGTTCTATCTAGTTTACTGATAAAATCTGGTTATAAAGTTCAAAGGTCAATTTCTGGATCGATGGTTGTGAATGCTGAATTAGCCGCTCTTCCAGATCTAATTTTACTCGATATTATGATGCCGGATCTGGATGGTTACGAAGTCTGTAAACGACTGAAAGCCAGAGAGAAAACCCGCGACATCCCAGTAATTTTTTTGAGCGCACTTAATGAAGCATTTGATAAAGTGAAAGCCTTTACAATCGGTGGAGTTGACTACATTAGTAAACCATTTCAAGTAGAAGAGGTTTTAGCACGGATCGAAAATCAACTGACAATCCAACAACTATCAAAACAACTAAAAGAGCAAAATACTCAACTCCAACAAGAAATTGAAGTTCGCAAGCAAGCGGAGGAATGTTTGCGACAAAGTGAAGCACGAGAACGAAAAAAATCACAAGAGCTAGAAAGAACCTTAAATGAATTAAAACGGACTCAGGTGCAACTTATTCACTCTGAAAAAATGTCCAGTTTGGGGCAAATGGTTGCGGGAGTAGCTCACGAAATCAACAACCCAGTTAACTTTATCTACGGAAATCTTTATATTGTCCGCCAATATATTCAAGATTTGATCGGTCTGATTGAATTATATCAGGAAAATTGCCCTGAGTTAATACCAATAATTCAAGAGAGAATTGAGCAAATTGAATTAGAGTATTTGGTAGAAGATTGGTCAAAATTAGTAGATTCAATGGAAACAGGGGCTGAACGAATTCATCAGATTGTCCGTTCTTTACAGATTTTTTCTAAACTTAATGAATCAGAGATAAAATCTGTAGATATTCATGAAAATATCGATCGTACCCTAAAAGTTTTAAATCACAGACTAGTAGGAGAGGGCTGTAGAGATGAAATTAAAATAATTAAAGACTATGGTGAACTGCCAAAAGTTACTTGTTATATTAGTCAGTTGAATCAAGTCTTTATGAATCTGCTGAATAATGCCATTGACGTATTGGCAAAATCACCTTCTACAGGAGTAATCAGGATTTCTACTTCTATGGGGAGACGGGAAGATGGGGAGATAGAGGAACAATTCGGAGTTTCAACTTCAGATTTACCACCTAATCCATACGTTATTATTAGGATTGCCGATAATGGCACTGGAATTAGTGAGGATGTGCTAAAACGGATATTTGACCCATTTTTTACCACAAAACCAGTCGGGAGTGGCAGAGGTTTGGGCTTATCGATTAGCTATCAGATAGTTGTCGAAAAACATGGCGGTGAAATGAGGTGTAATTCAGCCATCGGCAAGGGAACTGAATTTGCGATCAAGTTACCAATCGTTCCTAGTAAAATATCTATCGCAACAACTAATACTCAGTGCGCAATAATGCATGTATAATCGGGAGTTTAGAGGTAAGTGGTAAGTGGTGAGATTATTTACTCGTCAACAACCCACCGTTAAATCGGAGTACCGACTATAACGGGGGCTTGTAAGATAGCCCTAGTTGACCAGACTCAGGTCGACTTACCTACGTTAGTGGCAAGCGTTTAAGTTCTTACCGAAGGATGCGTAGCTAGTCTTTCGCTCTAAAACTCTTAGGTTAAACAGTCGTTTGGGAGACAGTGCTTAAGAGAAAGTACCGACCGCTAACTTTGTCGTTCGCGAAGCGTGCCGTAGGCATAGCTAACCTTACCGGAGAAATCCGAGTTGGTTTTGTAGGTTTCCAATCAAAAAACCTACACTTTATTCCAGTTTAAAAACCAACCAGTTATGGATATATCGCGTAGATTATGCCCCCCGTTTCCTCTCACCACCAAACTGA
>NZ_JAMZMM010000405.1 GCF_024178385.1 Limnofasciculus baicalensis BBK-W-15
CTGTAGTTGAGAACCCGACTTTCCAGGTTGTAGCTGATTTGTCCATTGGCGAGGAGCGATCGCATATAATGCTCTAGGTCAGAACCTATGCGGCGCAGGTTGTATTCTATTAAATCTGCCCCATTATAGGTTTCGACTAGTTCATCAAATTTACGATATACCCTTTGCAAGGCATCGTCATTCCAATTCAATTCGTTATCTGGATCGACATCAAGGGTTAACACCTTTTGACTTTCGACTAATTCGTTATTTTCTACCTCGGCTGCGTAGATACGAATGTGACGGGTAGTGGACTTTAGCAGCATCAAACCCCTCCTGCTGGATCTGGAACGTTTAACATCTTAATTATAATTGTCACAGGTATATCCCAATTTCTGTAAAATTATCATTCGTAGCACAGGCGTCTCGCCTGTGGGGGGAGCTACGGAGATCCAGAGAAGATTATATAATTTTATCCAATTGCCATGGATGGAGTCACAGGCGAGACGCCTGTTCTACATCTAATCATGAATTAGCTCGAAAAGATATGATTTTTTCCAATAAGATTTCCGCAAATACCAATGAACTGAATAATCCCATAAATTTACTCAAAAAATTGATAACAAGCGAGACGTTTCTCTACGTGACAAAGCGCCTGCTCCAAGGACTTTTGACATTACTGTTAGCATCTGCCCTTAGTTTTTTGATTATTCAATTTGCCCCAGGAGATTATCTAGATACTCTCAAACAAAATCCCAAAATTTCGCCAGATCGTATTAAGGAACTCCAAAGACAATTTGGGCTAGATCAACCAGGATATATTCAGTATTGGCGGTGGCTGGTGCAAGTAGTTACACAAGGTAACTTTGGCACAAGTTTTGTTTATTCTCGCTCTGTATCGTCTTTGTTATGGGAGCGAGTACCAGCAACGTTGCTCATGGCAAGTTTATCGATAATTATAACTTGGGCGATCGCAATTCCGCTAGGCATTATTGCGGCTGTCAAGCAAAATCGCTTTATTGACCAATTTCTCCAAATCATTAGTTATGCTGGTCAAGGTTTTCCCAGTTTCATTACTGCCCTATTATTGCTGATCTTTGCTCAATATACTTCCCCCTTATTTCCGGTAGGTGGTATGACTAGTATCAATCATACAGATTTTTCTGCGATCGGGAAAGTTCTCGATATTGGTTGGCACGCTATTTTGCCCACAATCGCTCTCTCTATTACTAGCTTTGCTGGGTTACAGCGAATTACTAGGGGGGAAATGCTCGATGTTTTGCGTCAAGATTATATTCAGACTGCTCGTGCTAAGGGACTTCCAGAAAATCGAGTGATTTACGTTCATGCTTTGCGCAATGCGATTAACCCTTTGGTAACTTTACTTGGGTTTGAATTTGCCAGCTTACTCAGCGGTGCATTTATTGCGGAGTTTTTCTTTAATTGGCCTGGTTTGGGGCGTTTAATTTTACAGGCGGTGACGGCTCAAGATATATATTTGGTTATGGCAAGTTTGATGATGGGCGCACTTATGCTGATTCTTGGTAATTTGTTGGCTGATTTACTCCTGAAAGTTGTCGATCCGCGCATTAGTTTGGATGACTTGAAATAATTGGTTGTTGGTTGTTGGTTATTAGTTATTGGATCTGACAGATAATTATTCGTAAAACCAATAATTATTGGCACAGAAGCTACGCCTGTACGACAACAAACAACAAATAACGAACAACGAACAACAAACAACAAACAACAAACAACGAGGAAAAGATGTTTAGCCAAAGTTATTACTTGATTCTATCGAGAGCAGATGGTCGTTATCTAGCTGCAAAACCTAAAGGAGGTGGCAAAGAATCTGGTGGTGGGTATTTATTGATGTTTCGCGAAGATTTTGAGGCTCTCAGCTATCTTAATACTCACGCTAGTGAAGTGGCTAACCGCTTTGCTGTTGAGTCAGTTTCGGGAAGTCAGTTAAAAGCTTTGTTGCGAAGATGGGGGTTTATAGGTGTTGGTGTTGTTCAAGATCCATTAGTACCTCAGATTGAGTTTATGATTCATCAAAATTAAATGGGGGAATGGGGGAAACTATTTTTTGACTTCATCCTTCATCCTTTCCCTGATAATCTTTATTTTGGCGGGGTGAGGAGTCTGAATGAGATGATTGTTTCAATTGGGATTGAAAGGAGAATCGTCCCAAGGTAAAATAAGGAATTCCTCGATATTTTAGGATAAAAATTGAATGGGGTAACGCCACTAATTCTCTCAGCCGATAGGTAAAATATAACCCGCGATATTTACCAAAGATTTGACTATTAGTTGTTTCAATATTGGAGGAGGTAGACTGATAAGGAATACCGCGATAACTTAGTGGCATCAGAAAAATTGTCCTAACATAGATATTTGGGTTTTGCTCATGTGTACTACAGAGAAACTGGAGTGGATTCCGGATTCTTTATTAAAAAAACAGAATTAAGGTGTTCAGGAGGGAACAATATTATTGATATGGATCGTTCTGAAGCCGGATTTCCAGGATTGACAAGATTGTTTTCACAATTGCCAATTGCCAATTCCCCCAAAAAGGGAAACTTATATAGAGAAAAGCTTGTCCCTTTAATCTTGATGATAATTTAGCTCAACTCACACACACCACTGTAAAATTACTGATGATTAAGTTTCAGCTCAATAGATATAATTCCAGGGCATCTCGTTATAGCAATTCAGGGAAACGGGTTGATTTGACAAGTCGGATCGGAAAAATCGGACGGGAAGCTTTATTTGCTATAGTTGTGGTAATCTCCTGCGCAATTGCCGCCCCAGTGAAAGCAGCGGAACGCCTAACTATACGTTTGGGTCCATTTCAGCAGTCAGTCGAGATTGGGGATTTAGAAAAATTTGCAGAGACGGGTAAATTATCTCCCGCCCTTAAACCATACCGCTCGTTGTTAACGCCAGAAATTCAGCAGTTGCTGAATAGACGACTGCAAATCGATCCGTCTTTAACGGAAAAATTTGTTAACGATCTCCTTCGTTCATCAGATGGGGTACGAGTACTCGATCAAATTAGTCTAGCATTGCCGAATAGCAGCGTTGAGGAATTAAAAGCTGCTTTGATTTTAGCCGCAAGGCAGGCTAATGGTTTTTCGGTACTGAGTTTTTTACGATCTTACCCAGAAGAAGATGTAGTGGTGGATGCTTCTGCTGCGATCGCAATTGTTGTCCAGCTTAACACGCCTTACTTGGAGAGTATCGCTCTTGCCCCTTTATTAGAGCAAGAAATGGCAACTACCGATGATACTCCATTCCAATCTAGCTTCGATCCCGCTGTTGGTGGTAAAGAGTCTGTATATGAACGGACGGTAAGGTTGCGAGATGGGGAACGGCAACGTACTATCTTAGTAGATCTCTATTGGACCGATCGTACCTCTGGACCGTTAATTATTCTCTCTCATGGCTTTGCTTCCGATCGCAAATTTTTAACTTACTTAGCCCGTCATTTGGCATCTTATGGTTTTACAGTTGCCTCTGTAGAGCATCCTGGTAGCAATTTTAGCTCCCTCAGCGGTGGTTCCCTAGCTAGTAATTTTGAAAATATTTTACCACCTTCAGAATTTATCGATCGTCCCTTGGATGTTAGCTTTGTGTTAAATGAGTTAGCGCAAATGAATGAGGGATATGGGAGTTTGCGAGATAAACTCAATACTAAACAAGTTACAGTTATCGGTCACTCTTTGGGGGGATATACTGCCTTAGCTTTAGCTGGTGGAAAATTAGATTTAGCAGATTTGCGAGAGTTTTGTAAAAATCGCAGCCCATTAAGACGAGCGCCCGCTGACTGGTTTCAATGCGCTGCAACTAAGTTAAGTGATGATAATATTCAGTTAGAAGATAAAAGGGTAGTTCAGGCGATCGCATTTAACCCAGTCACCGGACGTTTGTTTGGTAAAGAGGGTTTGGCTCAAGTCAGGGTTCCCACATTAATTTTAACTGGCACAGCCGACACAATTACCCCATCATTAGATCATCAATTGCGACCATTTGCTCAGTTAGGTGGCTCTAAGTATCTGATTGCGGCTATCGGTGGTACTCACTTAAGTGTTACAGATCCTGGTAATCTTAATGATGCACTAGCTCAAAGTACCCTGGTTAAAGAGTTAACGGGTAAAGATGCTGAACCCTTAAGAGAGTTACTCCGAGGTGTCAGTTTAGCCTTTATCAAACAACTTACTCCGGAAGCCAAACTCTATGAACCGTTTTTGACTCCCGCCTACCCTGAGTCTCTGTCTACTTCAACATTAAAATTGCGGATGAATACCCAATTACCCCCAAGTATCGGGAGTTGGCTGGAAGTGATGACTATGCAAAACCGACAGATTGCTCTGCGCCTACCCAAAGTCAACCAATGGTTAATTGGTGGTATTCGCTTGCCTTTTTCGCCCTCAACTCAGGTGGTGACAAAGGCAGAGTGTTGTACTGCACAGCTTAATCAAATCTTTACAGATCTGCTAAATCATTACAATGAAGGCTAATCAACGGCGCTGGGCGGGTGAGTAAAGTACAGAGAAACCCGGTTTCTTGGCGGGTTTCTCTTGTGTAGTTGAGCCGAATGGCTTGTACTATATTGACGTACTCCTAAAAATTTTAATAGGGGCTTGCCAATTCCCACTCACATTTGCTATGCTGATTAAGCGCTGGAAATAGCGAGCCGGGATAGCTCAGTTGGTAGAGCAGAGGACTGAAAATCCTCGTGTCCGGAGTTCAAATCTCCGTCCTGGCATTTAAAATAACGAAATATCAAGGGCTATAGCGTTTCTAGCACCTTTTTTAGTTGGGTGAAGTCTAGTGAACTACCCGCCCTCAACTGGAGTACCAGTATGAGGGGGGCTTCCAAGTTC
>NZ_JAMZMM010000406.1 GCF_024178385.1 Limnofasciculus baicalensis BBK-W-15
TCCCCACTCCCCACTCCCCTAATGAAGAATTTCCTCCATTTGATTCTTACTCCAAAGGGAACTATAAACACCAGGAAGTGCCACTAACTCAGTGTGAGTGCCACTTTGAACAATTCTACCTGCCTCCATCACGAAAATCCGGTCAGCAGTGGCGGCAGCAGAAAGTTGGTGGGAAATAAAAATAACAGTTTTGCGATCTACACTAGTAGAGAGATTTTCCAGAATCTGAGTAGCGGTTTGATTGTCAACACTAGAAAGTGCGTCATCCAAAATCAGCACAGGCGCATCCATGAGCAACGCCCGCGCTAAGGCTGTACGCTGTCGCTGCCCTCCAGAGAGAGTAATTCCCCTTTCCCCCACAATCGTTTCATACTGTTGGGGAAAGTTAATAATTTCGAGGTATATTTGTGCTTGCTTGGCGACATATTCCACTTCTGATTGTTCGCTTAAAGGGGAACCGTAGCGAATGTTATCTTTGATACTTGCACTGAAGAGGAAACTTTCTTGGGGAACGTAAGCAATCGCACCCCGCAAGTCTTTTAAGCTTAACTGCGTGATATCATGTTCATCTAAAAACAATTGATTTACACCAATATCTAACAGGCGGGGGAAAGTATTTACTAAAGTAGATTTTCCAGAACCAATTGCTCCGACAATAGCTACAGTTTCCCCTGGATTAATAGTGAAGGTGATATCTTGTAGTGCTGCCGTTTTAGCTCCAGGAAAGGTATAGGTAAGATTTCGAGCTTTTAATTCACCCTTGACAGGTAATGGTAGCTCAATTGCTGATTGGGCTTCTTTAATTTTCGGCTCAACCATTAGAATCGATTCAACTCGATCTATACTAACTTCACCCCGTTGATAGGTACTAATAGTGAATCCTAGTAGTGCAGTAGGGAAAACCAAACGATCTGCATAAATAATAAGTGCGACAAAACCACCAATAGTAATCTCACCTTTGGCAATTGCTGCGGAACCAAACCATAGCAAAGCTAGTAAGCTGATATATGCGAGGGCTTCAATTACTGGGAACAGGAAATTACGAGTACCTGCCAAATTTATATTTGCTGCTAATAGACGTTGATTAAGGTTTCGGAAGGCGCAGCGTTCGTTTTCTTCCTGGGCGTAAATTTTAATCAGGGAGATACCACTCATATCTTCCTGAATCATTTCGCTTAGGTTAGATAGTTCTTCCTGAACTTCTTCCTGTTGATTTCGCAGCTTCTCACTAAAAAGTTGGACAATAATTAACATGAATGGATAAACCGCGATTGCCATTACCGTTAACTTCAAGCTAATCGACATCATTACAGGTAATGTCATCCCGTAGGCAAATATTATATTTGCCAAACTTAAAATAGAAAAACCTAATAAACGCCGAACATTATCAACATCACTAGTAGCGCGGTTAATTAAATCTCCCGATGTATTCGTGGAAAAATATGCAGGTTCTAGTGCTAGAAGATGTTTGAAAATCTTTTGCTTGAGGTCAAATTCTACCTTACGTCCGACTCCAAAAATCAGAATCCGCGATGCCATCCGAATGATCCACATTAAAGAGCTGAGGATCAAGATGAGCAAAACAAAACGCCAGATGCTATCGAAGCTTAAAGCAGTAGAGAGTTTGTCAATACCATCCCTCAGCAGTAAGGGGATGTAAATGCCAATTCCATTGACAACTAGGAGAGCCAGAATACCTTGGTATACCTGAGTTCGGTGAGGACGCAGATAACCAACAAGTTTTTTGATACGGGAGTTAGCCATTTTACTAGTTGTTAGTTGTTTGTTGTTTGTTGTCTAATAGGTATCTCGCCTGTTTCAGTTATCATTTGTTCGACCAAAAACGAACAACAATTTGCTCTGAGCAGATTGCAACAAATAACAAATAACCAATAACAAATAACAAACAACAAATAACAAATAACCAATAACTAATCTATCAAAAGCTTCCCGGTGCTAACCAACCACGCAAGTAGTAGTAAATCGAGGATAGAAATTCTTCAAACACCCGCGTGGTGACGCTAAGTGATTCGACAGAAGGAATCAGAGAATCAACTTGAAAGTTTAATTTTGGAGTTGAACCAGACTGAAACCGGAAGAAACCAGTTGGCTTTGCCATCACATTAGTGAGACCAACATCTTTAAAAGTTTGTCGAGTCCGACTGCTATTGACAGCAGAATTGACTACAAAAACACGTTGGTTAGCTAAACCTCTTTCCCTTAATATTTTTTCTGATGCTTCAGCAGATCCACGCAGATCCGTACTATTGGGATCGACGACAATCTGGCTTTCAGGAACACCCAATTGAATTAGCAACCTGCGGATATCATTACCTTCAGTAATTTGGTCTTTACTTCCTTGCAAATTTGGTCTTGGCCCAGCACTAACGATCACTAAGGGATCGTTACCAGATTCCCGATATAGTTGGGCGGTATAAAGAATGCGATCGCCAGTATCTGTTAGTTGAATTTGAGTTCGAGGTGGTATATTAGGTTGGGTGGTTCCTTGTCCGATCAGGACGATCGCAGAAGCGGTTTTCGTTCCCGCCTCTTGAGGTGTAAAGGCTCGTTGTTCAGCACCCTGCGCCAGCAAGTTAGAAAATAATGGGGTACTCGATAGCAGCAAAATCAGTAAAGCTGCTAAAACTTGGTTCTTAGATTTAGCTAGATCGTTCCGTATCGCAAAGCCTAAGAGTAGGATACATGCTCCCACAGGCTTGAGAGGAAATGATAGAACATTCCAAATAGATGACACTAATTGATTAGAAGGTAAGAAAAACCCCATCACAATCACAGCAAACAAAAACAAAGCCCCTATTAAGGTAAAATACTCTTTTGGTATGATGTCCTTGAAGAGCTTATAGAGCATCACTGTGATTAGTATCCACAGCAATATTTGGGTAAGTAGTAGAAACGGCATAACCATCGCTCCTGTGAATAAATAAACAAGCGGTTAGCGGCGGGTCGTTGACTCTAATCTAACTCCTGTTAGGCTTTGACACTCCCCGGTCTTCCATACACGGGGATTCTTAAGACATCAAGCGCCTTAATATCCCGAGCGGCAAACCTTCGCGCAATCTTTTTGCCTTTTGGCGGTCTGCTATCCTAGCCTTACAAGGATCTATCCTCAGTCGTAGACTTTCCCCCAGTCGGTCGGTAGGTTTTTATGTCTCAGTACTGACGTTTTAACAATATCATGGCAGGATAAATCCTGCGACTGCCTTACCCTCCGGGAACGGATAGCGCGTTTCCCCGAACTAAAGTCACGGGGTTTTCAGGCTATTGTCTTATAAATCGAAACATGTGAATGGTGTTAGCGTGCTGCAAGTCAAACCAATAATTTTAGTGACTGGCGGAGCCGGATATATTGGCTCTCATACCGTGTTAGCGCTCTCTAGGGCAGGCTACAGGGTTATTGTACTTGATAACCTGGTCGGCGGACATCAAGAGTTTGTGGCAGATATATTACAGGTAGAGTTAGTAGTGGGGGATATTTGCGATCGCCCAATGTTAGATCGGCTCTTTGCCAAGTACAAGATCGCGGCGGTACTACACTTTGCTGCTTATATCGCCGTAGGTGAGTCGGTGAGCGACCCAGCCAAATATTACCGCAATAACGTCAGTGGCACTCTCACCCTCTTGGAAGCGATGGTGGCTGCTAATGTGAAAAAATTAGTTTTTCCTTCCACCTGCGCCGTCTACGGGATGCCTAAGCAATTACCCATGACCGAAGATCATCCTAAAGATCCCCTCAATCCCTATGCTACTAGTAAGTGGATGATGGAGCAAATGCTGGAGGATTTCGATAGAGCTTATAATTTACGCTCAATAGTCTTTCGCTTCTTCAACGCTGCTGGAGCTAACTCAGAGGGGTTATTGGGGGAAGATCACCACCCAGAAACTCACCTGATTCCCTTGGTACTTCTTGCTGCTTTAGGGAAACGGGAGTCCATTTCCATTTGCGGAACGGATTACCCCACGCCCGACGGTACCTGTTTGCGAGATTATATTCATGTTAGCGATCTGGCAAATGCTCATATCCTAGCTCTAGAATATCTCCTGGCAGGAGGTAAAAGCGAAGTGTTTAATTTAGGGAATGGTAATGGCTTCTCCGTGCGAGAGGTGATTGAAACAGCCAAGCAAGTGACCGGAAAAGAGCTAAAAATCATCGAGTGCGATCGCCGTCTTGGGGATGCCCCTATTTTAGTGGGTAGTAGTGACAAAGTTAGAGAAATTCTCGGTTGGTGCGCTCAATACCCAGACTTAAGCAAAATTATCACCGATGCTTGGCAGTGGCATCAACAGCGTCATAGATGAAGGATGAAGTATGAAATAGGAATGATGAAGTATGATATTTTCTTATGCTTCAACCTTCAACCTTCATCCTTCATCCTTCATCATTGAATTTTTTAGTTAATTTTGGGTTAAAAGAATTGCTAGTGAATAACGAAACTCAGCCTGTAAAGACTCAAAGCAATCCAAATCCAGCGCAAAAAGCTACGATTTCTGTAGAAGCTCGCATGAGTCGCTTGGAGGCAATTGTCGGACAAATAGGTCAAGCGGTTCTTACGACTACCGAGACTGTTGAGCGTCTAGCGACTCGAATCGATGCCCTTGCTGTCAGCGTGCAACATCAAGGACAGCAAGTGCAACAACAGGGGTATCAACTCTTTGCCTTAAGTGATGCAGTGCAAACCTTAGCAGAACGTCAAAATGAGTCTTTGGAGAATCTTGGAGAATTGATAGAAACACTACAACGCATCGCTACTGCTCTCGAAGCAAAACAAAAGTAAGCAAAAGGATGAAGGATGAAGTATGAAATATGAAGTAAAAAAATAGTTTTCCCCTCCACTCCCCATTCCCCACTC
>NZ_JAMZMM010000407.1 GCF_024178385.1 Limnofasciculus baicalensis BBK-W-15
ACTTAAGCTATTAGACAGAGAATTTATTCTCTGGCGGGTTTTTGGGGTTATTGAATATGATGCAAGATCTCAGTATTACGTCGAACCCAGGTCTAAAATGGATAAAAATTATGCAGTTAGCTCTTAAACAAATTGTCGTAGCACCTGGTCATCAAGTTTTACTTAAGGATATTAGCTGGCAGGAGTTTGAAACTATTTTAGATGAATTGGGAGAACGTCGGGCAGCAAAGATTTCTTATAGTAACGGGATGCTAGAAATTATGGTTCCTTTACCGGAGCATGAGAAAGATAAGGAAATTATTGGTGAGCTGGCGAGGATTTTATTAGATGCACTTCAAATTGACTTTGAACCGTTTGGTTCCACTACCTTAAAAAATGAGAAAATGACTCAGGCGGTAGAACCAGATACCTGTTTTTATATTAAAAATTATCAAGCTGTCATCGGGAAAAATCGTCTAGATTTGACGGTTGAGCCACCGCCAGATTTAGCGATAGAAATAGATATTACATCTCGCACTCAGTTTGAGAATTATCAACGACTTGGAGTTCCGGAACTTTGGCGCTATACTCGGCGAGGACTGGAAATTAGTCTATTGCAAGATGGGGAGTACATTGAGTCAAGTTTCAGCCCTAATTTTCCAGGTATTCCTATTATTGAAATTATTAATCAAAGGGTGAAGCAGAATCTAAGTGTTGGTAGAAGTCAAGTGATAAGGGAATTCCGAACTTGGGTGATGGAAAATTTAGACATCTCCAAAATATAATCTCAAGATCTTTTATCTATGTAGGGGCGAAGCATTTGGGGGATCAATTATGGGTTAAACCCAAGGTTTACTCTCCAAATGCTTCGCCCTTCCTAGGTTTATCGAATACCATAATTACAGCGGTTTCCACAGTAATGAGGTACACTTAATTGATCCTCAACATTTAAGCAATTGGTTTGTTATCGCAATAGACAAGGCAGTTAGGGCATCAATAGTGAGGTTCGGGTGAAGCAAGAGGATATAAATATTTAGGGTTTCTTGCCAAGGTTATCCCTAATTGTAAAAAAAATAGACAATTGTCCCATCCTGCAAAGAGAAACAAAGTCCCAGTGCTAATGCCTCATGATGTGTTTGTCGGCATAGCGCTGGGACTATATAATTTTGTTGAT
Source organism: Limnofasciculus baicalensis BBK-W-15 (assembly GCF_024178385.1). Classification (GTDB taxonomy): domain Bacteria; phylum Cyanobacteriota; class Cyanobacteriia; order Cyanobacteriales; family Coleofasciculaceae; genus Limnofasciculus; species Limnofasciculus baicalensis. The sequence goes on from NZ_JAMZMM010000407.1 coordinate 1,154, forward strand.
TATTTGGCTCTAAGCTCAAACTCTTTAGCTTGCTCTTAGATATCTACTCTATTATTTTGCTTTTTTATGGCGTTTCAGGATTTCACTGACTCCGAAGGAACCGATGGCTAGGAGTCCAACTACTGCACCTGGTTCAGGAACAGATGTTTGAGAAAAGCGCTGATGAATAATTGTGGTGACTGCAGAACCCTTATCTCCACTGAAGAGGAAAATGTCCTTCTCAACTCGAGCCCACTTCACAGGTTTCGTCAAGAATGCCCAATCTTCAAATTTTGCATCCGGAGCCGTATTAACCGATAGAGGTCCGTCCAGTAGTGAAGCTCCTGTTAAACCATCCTCAGTAATCTCAAAGACGCTCTCACTAATATTCGCGAATCCACCACCCGAAACAATGGCTTCAAACCCCAAGTGGACATCAGTAATATACCTGTGTGGATCGTGAACATGTACATCGTAACCAAAGAGGAAATCTTTTACCGATGGGAGACCATCTTCTAAGAATGAAATAGCTGCCATAGCGCCTCCCAGTATTAGACCTGGACCATCAGCTCCCAATGGATCTTCTGTCACTGTTAGACCACCGACAGGTAGAGGATTAAGAGGAAGAGCAACGGGGTTGGCAATGTGTGTTTGATTTACATATTTGAAGTTACCAAACCATTTGTCCAGAACCAAGAAGTAACCATCATTATCGATTAATGTTTTTAAATCGCATCCCGCATTACAGTCATACTCAGTTCCAGTTAATGAAGATGCACTGGCAGGAGCAGAAACCAATCCCAAAACAGCAGTAGTAGCAGCAGCGGCAATAACGGCAAATAAAGAAGTAGAACGGCTCATAATTTTTTCCCCTTCGGTAGTAAAACAAATATTCCCTGGAGTCTTGACAAAACTTTAGAAGTCAGGTTACGATGAGCCTGTAATACGAAATCGTAATACATGAATTCGGCGACTGAAGGTAGAAGTTAATTCCCTGAATTGGCTGTTTAGGGGTGTAGCGATAAAATAAGGATTTCATGTAGGAAGTGAAAGTTCTTATTTGTTTGCGCTTCACATTCTGTCTTCAGTTGTTCGTTCCCTGTTTCTTGTCTGTAATAACTACCTTAGAGTAGAAAAATTTGTTTGGCAAGGGGTTTTGAGGCATCTTCATGGGATCTTCATGAAAAATCGTCTTTCTTCATCGTAGCTTCATAAAACTCTGGTGAAGAATAGGTAAAGATACTCATAAGGCGGCCTTGGCTGGCCATTTCTTTACTTTTTTTTTACCAAAATGCTCCGGGGGCTGGTGGATGAGGAGCGATCGCGGTTAGGCTCTAGAATGGTATGTGGCATAAGAGACCAATGGGGCGATCGCAGTTAGGCTATGGGATGGTGCGTTCGCTGTGGCATAACAGACTATAGGGGTTATCTACTGAGAATGGTGTAAGTTATAAGTTAAAACCGATTTGCAGCATTCGCAATCACCCGGCAGTGATTCAAACCACTGCCTCATAGCTGAAGTCAGTTAAAACTGACTGGAATAATCATGAGAGTCCATTTCAATGGACTTGAGCTATTAGCCGTAGACTTAAGTCTACGGCGGGTTTTCGGGCTTACCGCGAATATTCTGGATGGTGCGTTAGCGGAGCATAACGCGCCCTACGGATAGAGTGACTTCCAATATATTTTGTAGGTTGGAAGGTAAAATTTGGGAAAAGCCCAAGATAACGCTAATGCCCCAACCCCTTATTTCCCCCTACGGCTCATGGAAATCTCCGATTACCGCAGATCTGATTGTCGCGGGTACTATAGGTTTAGGTAGTATTGTCCTAGATAATACGGATACATACTGGATTGAAGCGCGGGCAACGGAAGCGGGACGGAATGTTATTGTCCGCAGAACTACAGATGGTAAGATAACTGATCTGACACCATCCCCTTTCAATGTCCGTAACCGCGTCCATGAATATGGCGGTGGTTCTTTTACTGTGAAAGATGGGATAATATATTTCTCTAACTTTAGCGATCGCAGAATTTACCAGCAAACTCCAGATTCCCAACCCCAAGCTCTAACTCCTGTAGCTGACTCCCATTACGCAGATGGGGTAGTTGATTCCCAACGACAGCGGCTAATTTGCGTTAGGGAAGATTTTAGCAACAGCAGTCACGAACCTGTTAATCAATTAGTTAGTATAAATTTAAACAATGGCGAAGATATCCAAATACTGGCTTCGGGCTGTGACTTCTACGCCTCGCCACGCTTGAATCCCGACGGCTCCCAACTCGCATGGCTAACTTGGAATCATCCTAATTTACCTTGGGATGGCACTCAACTTTGGGTGGCATCTATTTTGGAGGATGGTTTTTTAGGTGAAGCTCAGTTAGTGGCTGGTGGAGTTGATGAATCGATATTTCAGCCAGAGTGGTCGCCGAATGGTATGTTATATTTTATTAGCGATCGCAGTAATTGGTGGAATCTTTACCGCTGGCACAATGGCGAAATTGAGCCACTATATGGTATGGAAGCAGAATTTGGTCTGCCGCAGTGGGTATGCGGGATGTCTACCTACGGGTTTCAGTCTGCCAATCGCCTCATCTGTACTTATACTGAAGATGGAAACTGGTATCTAGCAAGTCTTGAGCTTCAGACAAAACAACTTGAAGTTATTGAAACTCCATACACTAGTATTTCCTCTCTTCAGGTGGCTAATAATCGCGCTGTTTTTATTGGCGGCTCTGCCATAGCATCAACAGCGTTAGTAGAAATAGACCTAACAACTGACAATATAACAGTCCTGCGTAAATCCAGCGAACTAGAGATTGACAAAGGATATCTCTCCATCCCACAACCCATCGCCTTTGCCAGCGAAAATAATCTTACCGCCTACGCCTTCTTCTATCCACCCCAAAACCAAGACTACCAAGCACCACCAACAGAAAAACCACCCCTAATCGTCAAAAGCCACGGCGGACCAACTTCTTCTACATCTAGTACATTAAACTTAAAAATTCAATACTGGACAAGTCGCGGCTTTGCCGTTTTAGATGTTAACTATGGCGGAAGTACAGGTTATGGACGAGCATATCGCCAAAGACTAAAAGATAACTGGGGTATCGTCGATGTCGATGATTGTACCAACGGTGCAAAATACCTCACAGCACAAAGATTAGTCGATGGAGACAGATTAGCGATCGCAGGCGGTAGTGCAGGAGGTTATACTACCTTAGCTGCTCTTACCTTTCGAGATACCTTCAAAGCAGGTGCGAGTTACTACGGCATCAGCGACTTAGAAGCCCTAGCCAAAGATACCCATAAATTTGAAGCTCGGTATTTGGATGGCTTGATTGGACCCTATCCAGCAAGACAAGATATCTATAAAATGCGATCGCCTATTCATTTTACCGATAAACTCTCATGTCCGGTAATTTTCTTCCAAGGACAGGAAGATAAAGTCGTACCCCCCAACCAAGCCGAGATGATGGTTGAAGCATTGAAAAATAAAGGATTACCCGTAGCATACATCCTATATGAGGGAGAACAACATGGTTTCCGTCGTGCCGAGAATATTAAACGTACCTTAGAAGGAGAATTGTACTTCTACTCTCGTATTTTTGGCTTTGAATTGGCTGAAGCAATCGAGCCTGTGATGATTCATAATCTTTAGTAGAGGTTAGGGAGTAGGGAGTAGGGAGTAGGGAGTAGGGAGTAGGGAGTAGGGAGTAGGGAGT
>NZ_JAMZMM010000408.1 GCF_024178385.1 Limnofasciculus baicalensis BBK-W-15
GGAATAGGGAGTGGGGAGTGGGGAGTAGGGAGTGGGTTTTTTGGAGTGGGGAGTGGGAAATAACCATTAACCCGTTAACTATTAGCCATTCCTTATTCTCCATTAAACTATCCAACAATCAATTCACCTGAGATCTTGTACCAATATCAATAACTGTAGGGTGGGCACTCCTCCCTAACATAATTTTGTGCTTTTCGAGTCATCTTAGGGAGTGCCCGTCCTATAAAAAACTACAAAAAACAGTTTGTTGAGAATAGTGCAAGATCTGAGTTCACCAAACTTAATCGGGCATCGGCTATGAATCAAGATTCTAATTTTGCATCATTGAGCAATGGGCTACCTCCTCAAAATATTGAGGCTGAGGAGGCAATTATTGGTGGAATTTTACTAGATCCTGAAGCAATTAGTCGAATCGCTGACTTGTTAGTTAGCGACGCATTTTATATTAAGGCTCATAAAGAAATTTATAAAACAGCTCTCTTGCTCCACAACCAAGGGAAGCCAACTGATTTGATGAGCGTTACTACTTGGCTAAACGACAACAACTTATTAGAAAAAGTTGGTGGTCAAAGTAAATTAGCACAACTAGTGGATACAGTAGTATCAACTGTTAATATTGACCGATATGCCGCATTAGTAATAGACAAATATCAGCGGCGCAGGCTCATTCAATCAGGTAATGAGATTATTCATCTTGGTTACGATACATCCCTAGATTTAGAACATGTTCTAGATAGAGCAGAACAAAAGATTTTTGGTCTATCTCAGACAACTGCAAATTCAGGTTTAATTCCAATTTCTGATACTCTCATCGATACATTTCAGGAGATAGAAAACCGTAATGAGGGTACTACTCTACCCGGCATTCCTTCAAATTTCTACGATTTAGATGCCTCAACTGGCGGTTTTCAACGTTCTGATTTGATTATTATTGCTGGTAGACCATCAATGGGGAAATGCCTCTGTGCCCAGGCAGAAATTGTCCTCTCAGATGGGGAAATAACAACTATTGAGGAAATTTACCGTCGTCGTATAGCTCAAGTACTTACACTGGGAAATGATTGGCAGTTTTACCTTACTCAACCATCAGGATTTGTGGACGATGGTATCAAACCAGTATTCCGCGTTACTACCCGATTAGGACGGTTTATCGACACCACAATTACACACCCTTTTCTAACTATTAAAGGATGGCAACAGCTTGGAAAAATCAACCCAGGGGATCGGATTGCTGTACCTCGGCAAATAAAAATTTTTGGTACGGAAACTTTACCAGAGGGTCAAGTAAAATTATTGGGGTATTTGATTGGGGATGGTTGTCTAACAAAGTCTTCTCCACAGTTTATAAATAGCAATCCCTTACTCCAAGAAGAATTCACTGAATCACTTACTTTATGGTCTGAAGAATTAGGTCTTTGGGTAAAGAATGCTCATCAAAAAATAATTCCACTAATTGTTTTCAAACTAACGCGATCGCAAATCTCTTTATTTCTGAATCGTCTATTTGCTACAGATGGATGGGCTACAGTACTTAAAAGTGGTCAATCCCAAATAGGATATGGAACTGTTAGTGAAAAACTGGCTCGACAAATTCAGCATTTATTATTACGATTTGGTATTATTTCTGCTCTCAAACAGCGGAGTGTAAAATACAAAAATACTCGCCGACAAGCTTGGCAACTTGATATTACGGATCCTCAGTCTCTCAAAGATTTTATATCTGAGATTGGTATTTTTGGTAAGGAAGAAGCAATATCCAGAGTGGCAGACGCTCTAGCTAATAAAAAATACAAAACTAACCGGGATCTCATCCCCGTTGAAATTTGGCAGGAACTAGCTAAGTTAAAAGGAAATGAATCTTGGCATAATTTAGCCCTAAGAGCTGGAATTAAGGGTTATTCCAATATTCATGTTGGCAAAGGAGCTTTATCAAGAGAAAGACTTTTTCAATTGGCGACTGCTTTAGATAATCTGTCACTTCAGCAGTTAGCGACAAGTGAAGTTTACTGGGATGAAATTGTGTCAATTGAACCCCTTGGCTACAAGGAAGTGTACGACTTGACAATTCCGGAAACTCACAACTTTGTTGCTAATGATATTTGCGTTCACAATACTAGCTTTGCCATGGGAATTGCGCGGAATATTGCCGAAGAATTACCTGTGGCAATTTTTAGCTTGGAAATGTCCAAGGAACAACTCGTACAGCGGCTATTGGCTAGTGAAGCGGGAATTGAAAGTAATTATCTGCGGAGTGGACGGATTAGTCAAAATCAGTGGGAACCTTTGAGTAGGGCACTGGGAACTTTATCTGAGTTACCAATATTTATTGATGATAGCCCCAATCAGACTGTCATGCAAATGCGCTCGCATTTACGCCGACTTCAAGCACAACAAGGTGGAAAGTTAGGATTAGTTTTGATCGATTATTTGCAATTAATGGAAGGCAGTGGCAGTGACAATCGGGTACAAGAGATATCTCGAATTACCCGAAGTCTCAAAGGATTAGCACGGGAATTAAATGTCCCGGTGATTGCTTTGTCTCAGCTTAGTCGCAGTGTGGAAACTCGCAATAATAAGCGCCCGATGATGTCTGATTTAAGAGAAAGTGGCTGTATAACAGGTGATAGCCTGGTGACATTAGCTGATAGTGGTGTTGAAGTGCCGATTCGCGACTTGGTAGGAAAATCTGGCTTTGCTGTTTGGGCGCTAAACGTAAACACAATGAAGTTGGAAAAGGCATTTGTTAGTAATGTTTTTCCGACAGGTGTGAAGTCTATATGGCAAATCAAAACTCGTCTGGGGCGAACAATTCGAGCAACGGGTAATCATAAATTTCTCACCATTGGTGGATGGCAGCGTCTGGATGAGTTAGAGGAGGGTTCGCGTATTGCTCTACCTCGCTACTTATCTAGTCCACTTGTACAATCAATGAGCGATCCTGAGATAGCATTACTAGGTCACTTAATTGGAGACGGATGCACTCTACCTAGGCACGCTATTCAATACACAACAAAAGAATTAGATTTGGCGGATATTGTTGTATCTCTAGCGCTTAAAGTTTTTGGGAATCTGGTTAATCCTCGTATCATCAAAGAGCGTAGCTGGTATCAAGTTTATCTTCCCGCCAATTATCCTCTAACCCATAACGTCAGGAATCCAGTAGTTAAATGGTTAGATGGGATGGGAATTTTTGGTTTGAGATCCTATGAAAAATTTGTCCCGAACCAAATTTTTGAACAGCCTCAAGAAGCGATAGCCATTTTCCTACGTCATCTCTGGAGTACAGATGGCTCTATCAAGTTAATAGGAGGAACATCTACCAGGGCTATTGCTTACTACTCCAGCAGTAGTAAGAGGCTTGCGTCTGAAGTTCAATCCCTCTTAGTCAGACTGGGGATTAATGCTCGACTATCTGTACATTCGCAACACGGAAAAGGACGAGATCAATATCATGTAACAGTAACAGGCAAACCCGATCTGGAAAAGTTTATTAACCTGATTGGTGCAATAGGAATTTACAAACAGCAAGCGCTTCAAGAAATTGCAGAATATATTGAGGCTCATTCAGCAAATACGAATAGAGATGTCATCCCCAGTGATGTATGGAAAATCTATGCTATTCCAGCAATGCAACAGTGTGGTTTAACTACACGTCAGATGCAGGCTCAACTCGGATCGGCTTACTCTGGAACAAGTCTTTACAAACAAAATATGAGTCGAGAGCGAGCAACCCGATTAGCTCATGTCGTCAAATCTGATGATATTATTCGATTGGCTAGTAGCGATATCTACTGGGATGAAATTGTGTCTATAGAGGCTGATGGTGAAGCTGAAGTTTACGATTTAACAGTTCCTACTCTTCACAATTTTATCGTTAATAATATAGTAGTTCATAACAGTATTGAGCAGGATGCGGATTTAATTATTATGCTTTATAGAGACGAATACTATTCACCAAATACACCTGACAGAGGTGTCGCAGAAGTTATCATTGTTAAACATCGTAATGGACCAACAGGCACAATTAAATTCTTATTTAAACCAGAGTTGACCAAGTTTTTGAATATGGCAAATACAAGACCAATATAAGGATGAAGGTTGAATAGAAAAAATAGTTTCATCCTTCACACTTCATCCTTCATCCTTCACACTTCATCCTTTAGGAAAGATTGCGATTATTTAACCCCAAGCAGTTCAACATCAAAAAGGAGAGTAGCATTAGGAGGAATTACACCACCAGCGCCACTAGCACCATAACCTAAATCTGGCGGAATAATGAGCTGCCTCCGCCCACCGACTTTCATCGTCGCAACGCCTTCATCCCAGCCTTTAATCACTTGTCCCACTCCAATTGTGAAGGAAAAAGGACTATTGCGATCGCGGGAACTATCAAATTTAGTCCCATTCACCAGAGTACCAGTGTAGTGAACCACTACATTTTTACCCGTTTGGGGGCTGTCTCCCTCTCCCACCTTCAGATCTATATACTTCAAACCGGAGGGAGTTGTCACTGTTTCCTTTTTCGCAGTCTCTTCGCTATTTGAATCAGTACTCATTGCAATTGGTTTTATATCGTTAACAGATGGGTTAGCACTCTTTGTCTCGCTTACCACAGCGGGTTGACTCTCTGTCGTTTGGTTAGATTTCCCGTTTCCAGGACTTAACTGTACCACCGCCAGGAGTAACCCACAGACAACTATAACGCCTATGCTGATTAAAATAGCTTTCAAAATCTTTCCTCCCTACATTTTTGTTGGTTGTTGGTTGTTGGTTGTTGGTTGTTGGTTGTTGGTTGTTGGTTGTTGGTTGTTGGTTGTTGGTTGTTGGTTGTTGGTTGTTGGTTGTTGGTTGTTGGTTGTT
>NZ_JAMZMM010000409.1 GCF_024178385.1 Limnofasciculus baicalensis BBK-W-15
GGAGTGGGGAGTGGGGAGTGGGGTGAAAAAATGGTTCCATATATGGCAATATAACAAGATGCAATATTAGTCTTTCTAAACTGCGTGGACATAATACAGTCGTCTCTTAACTCTCTCAAAGTTTTTCAAAGCCGCAAGATGACAGCCCTATTATTTTTGGGCTTTTCCTCCGGCTTACCCTTCTTCTTAACTAATAAGACATTACAAGCATGGATGAAGATAGAGGGAGTGGATTTGGCGGCAATTGGCTGGTTTAGCCTAGTCGGTATACCTTACTCACTCAAATTTATTTGGTCGCCATTACTAGATCGATATATACCACCATTTCTAGGGCGGCGGCAAGGTTGGATGCTTTTAGCCCAAGGCGGGTTATTATTAGCGATCGCAGGTATGGCTTTGCAAAATCCCGGTGAAGCACTACAATTTTTTGCAATTAATGCGATATTCATTGCTTTTTTTAGTGCCACCCAAGATATTGCTGCTGATGCTTACCGCACAGATATTCTCGAAGAAAGAGAAATGGGTGCAGGTGCAGGGGTATTTGTTTTAGGGTATCGGATTGCTCTAATTGTCGCTGGATCTTTCGGTTTAATTTTAGCAGATCGTATTCCCTGGCAGATGGTTTACCTCCTCATGTCTGTCTTGATGTTGGTAGGATTAGCTACTTCAATTTTTGCACCAAAACCAAAAGATCTTCGTCCACCTGAATCTTTAGCTGATGCTGTGATACTTCCTTTTAAGGAATTCTTCGAGAGATCTGGTTTCATTCAGGGTGCTTTCATTCTAGTATTTATTATCCTCTATAAATTTGGGGATGCCCTACTTAGCAGTTTATCCACACCTTTTTTACTTGATATTGGTTTTACCCAAACTGATATCGGTACAATTCAGACAGGTATGGGATTAATCGCAACTATTGTTGGTACTTTAGCGGGTGGAGCAATTCTCAGTCAAATCGGTATTAATCGTTCCCTTTGGGTATTTGGTATTTTGCAAGCAGTCAGTAACTTAGCCTACTGGATGTTAGCTGGAGCTGGCAAAAACTATTCTGCTTTAGTTTTAACTATCAATGTTGAGAATTTCTGTTCTGGATTAGGCACTGCTGCCTTTGTTGCCTTTATGATGAGTCTTTGTAATCATCGATTTACTGCTACTCAGTATGCTTTACTTTCCAGTTTTATGGCTGTGAGTCGGGATATCTTGGTAGCACCATCTGGGCAAATAGCAAAATCTACTGGTTGGTCTGTGTTTTTCATGATTAGTATCATTGCTGCTATACCAGGATTGCTTTTGTTACCACTATTTGCACCTTGGAATGCCGATCCTAATTCTACAAATACTAATTCTACAAATACATCAGGTTGGGATGATTAGGGGCTAGAGTGTTTTGTTAAAGACGATTCCCCCTAAATCCCAGTTAGGGGGATTTTTTATATCTAGTATTGTTTGAATAACTTGGTATTAGCACGAGCTTTAATGAAATTAAGTTATGATAAAGGTAAAGACATTACCTTTATAGCAATATGAGATTCATTAGCCCCAAAACCGATTTCGCCTTCAAGAAAATCTTTGCCTCAGATGAGAGTCACGATATCCTGATTTCCTTCCTCAATGCCATCATATACTCAGGGAATCAGGTAATCAAGAGTTTAGAAATTATCGACCCTTATAACCCGGCAAATGTGGTGGATTTAAAAGATAGCTATCTAGATGTGAAGGCAGTATTAGCAGATGAAACTACCGTCATCATTGAGATGCAAGTCTGGAATGTGGAAGCTTTCGAGAAGCGGGTAATTTATAACTTGTGCAAAACCTACGTCAATCAGCTCAAGTCAGGACAAGGATATTCCTATCTCAATCCTGTGATTGCTTTAACCATCACAGATTTCGAGCTATTTTCAGGCACAGACAAAATAATCACCCGTTTTCACTTTCAAGAGGAAGAAGAAAAGATTTCCTATCAAGAGAAGCAGTTAAAACTGGTATTTGTGGAATTGCCCAAGTTTACTAAGAAGTTGGAAGATTTAGAAAGTCCGGCAGACAAGTGGATTTATTTTCTCAAAGAAGCACCAAGCTTAGAAGTAATTCCTGACAAAATTAGGGAGATACCCCAGATAGAAAAAGCGATGAATATAGCGAATCGGGCGGGTTTGACTGTTGCAGAATTGGAGGAGTTACAGAAAGAGGAAATCTTGATGGAAGATAGGCGTGGTGAAATAACTTTTGCGAAAAAGGAAGCTAAAGAAGAAGGAAGAGCAGAAGGAAGAGCAGAAGGAAGAGCAGAAGGAATAGCAGAAGGAATAGCAGAAGGAATAGAACAGGGAATAGAAGAGGGGATAGAGCAAGGGATAATTCAAGGGATAATTCAAGGGGAAAGAATGGTATTCGTGCGACAACTTCAGCGCCGTCTGGGTGAATTAAATCCGGCAGCGATTATTTTAATTGAAGGATTAAACACTCAAGATTTGGCACGTTTAGAAGAGGCGATGTGGGATTTTTCTAGTATTGAAGATTTACTGAAATGGCTGGAAGAGTATTCTGGCTAAAGTAATCCCGATTTAATCTATTTTTGCGACAGTTATTCGCTTCTACAAAGTTGACTTGGGAAGGGATCCCCCTAAATCCCCCTTAAAAAGGGGGATTTAGGGGGATCTACTCAAACTAGCGTTACGATATAATGGGAGGTTGGGATGAGTGGATTCGCCAGCACTAAAATAGCCAAAAATTACAGAGAACATAAAATTTAGATCGGATAAATTGTCATGCCTATTAAAAGAGTAATCAAAAATAACACGACTCACTTGTATCTAACAACAGAAAGTTATCACCCAGAGAAAAAGAAAGGTAAAATTGTAATAGAAAAGCCGCTTGGAGTTGAGGAACCAGCAAAACCCCTAAACAGTATGACGGAAGAATTTGCTGTTGTGTGGGCAGAGAATAGAACCCTGGGGAATGCAGTACCATTTAGCGATCGCGTTATCGGACAGTTTCCTCTAGAAAACAAAAAGTTCAAAAAACTTCCTGAGCTTACACCATGACTTATATCTTAGACAAACCAAAAGATCAACGGCTAGTCCACTCTAGTATAAACTGGCAAAAGTTTAAATTACTACAAGAGATATTTGCTGACTCACCTGGAGTGCGCCTAGCTTACTACAAAGGAGAGGTTGAAATCTTGACAGTTTCCCCAGATCATGAATCAATCAGCCGTATGATTACAGGGTTACTAATCATTTATTTTCTGGAGAAAGAAATCGAGTTCAATCCATTGGGTAGCTGTACTCAAGAAAAAGAAGATGAAGTTTCAGCACAAGCTGATGAATCTTTTGCTATTGGTAGCTCAACATCTACTACTCCTAATCTTGCTATTGAAGTTATTTTTACTAGTGGTAGTGAGCGCAAATTAAATCGCTATCAAGTTTTAGGTGTTCCTGAAGTCTGGTTTTGGGAGGATGGCCTGTTAAAACTATACCACTTAGACGAATCTGGATACCAACAAATCGAGCAGTCTGAAGTACTCCATGATTTGGATATTAACCTACTCTCTAGGTGTCTAATGATGGCTTCTAAAGTTGAGGCACTTAAAGCATTTAAACGGGGATTATGAAGCTTAGATGGTAAAAATTATCATCCCTTATCTCAAATCCTGCCAAAAAATCACAAACAACCCTTTGCGTTCACGTAGTGTAGCGAAGCGCCAACTTTGCGCTCACCTTTGCGTACCTTTACGTTAAAAAAAACACTAACCCAACACCAACAATTACAAATAAAGTTCCATCACATCAGTAATCGCCAAACGAGACTTCACCCCCAAAGTCAACGGCGAAACATGCCCCCGCTGAAAATGATCCGCCGCCGCACAACCAATCATGGCCGCATTATCTGTACAATATTTCATGGGTGGAAATAATACTCGCAAATTATGAGTAATTCCTGCTGCTTCCATCTGTTTTCTCAATTCGCTATTAGCTGCTACCCCACCCCCAACAGTAATGGTATTCAAGCCACAATCTAAGGCACATGCGATCGCGCGTTTCGTTAGCGCTCGTGCTACTGTATCCTGAAAGCTAGCCGCAATATCTTTTACTGGTATTTCTCCCCCTTCTCCCTCTAGTTGCTGCACTAACCTTAATACAGCCGTTTTCAATCCACTAAAACTAGAATCATAAGGATGATACCCACCATTTGGTAAAGACACCCTCCCTTCTGGTAATTTAAAAGCTTTCGGATTCCCTTCTTTTGCCAGTCTATCAATTATTGGACCACCGGGATAACTTAACTTCAATAATCGCCCTACCTTATCAAAAGCTTCACCCGCTGCATCGTCACGAGTTGCTCCCATTATCTCATATTTACCACAATCTTTCACATAAATCAAGCTAGTATGACCGCCAGAAACTAGCAAACATAAAAATGGTGGTTCTAAGTCTGATTGACTGAGATAAGATGCGTAAATATGACCTTCTAAATGATGAACACCGAGAAAAGGTTTATTGTGAATAATTGATAGAGTTTTGGCTGCGGTTAAGCCGACGAGTAGGGAACCCACTAAACCGGGGGCGCAGGTGGTGGCGATAGCGTCAATTGCACTCCAATCTAATTTTGCATCAATTAGGGATTGTGCGATCGCATCGTTAATCGTTTCTACATGGGAACGAGAGGCGACTTCCGGCACAATACCGCCATATTGCCGATGGATGGCAATTTGAGATGATACAACATTACTCACACAATTGCGATCGCGGACAATGGCGACTGAGGTTTCATCACAACTAGTTTCGATTGCTAGGATACAAGCCATAGATGGGGAGTGGGGAGTAGGGAGTGGGG
>NZ_JAMZMM010000053.1 GCF_024178385.1 Limnofasciculus baicalensis BBK-W-15
TTGTGGGTAGAATTGGAGTTATACATAATCCTATTATATTTCAATTTATTTAATTTATCCTGATTTTACCCTATATTGAATAAATACTGGGGGAGTAGGGAGGGGAGGTGGATTTGATTTTAAATATGTGCCTTTTGACGTTTTGAATTATTAACTAGGGAATGCTTCAATGTCAGTCAAAACTCTCAAATCTATTGCTAAATTAGCTAGTCATCTACCCCTGCGCCAAGTTATCGTGATCTCTTTTGTAGTGCAAATTACAGGTACGGTAGGTTTAGTCGGATATCTTTCCTTTAGAAATGGGCAAAAAGCCGTTAACGATCTCGCTAATCAGTTGATCGAAAAAGTGAGCGATCGCATTTTACAGTCCCTCCACACTTACACTGCTACTCCTCATGCCATTAATCAAATTAACGCCAATGCCATTAGTTTAGGTCAGATTAATTTACAGGATTTCCGCAGCTTAGAACGTCAATTATGGAATCAAATTCAAGTATTCAATACCGTCACTTATATTCAGTTTGGCTCTGAAGAACAGGGATTTGTCGGGATTAAACGTTTAACTGATGCTCAATTTAATATAACAATTTCTAGTAAATATACTAATAATACTTACACAACATATTTGGTCGATTCTCAAGGAAATCGCACCAAGTTGTTAAAGGAAATTCCCAATTACGATCCGCGAATTCGACCTTGGTACAAAGCCCCAGTTAAGGCGGGAAAATCGGCGTGGAGTGAAATTTACACTTATTTTGACTTTTCTACCTTAGCAATTACAGAAGGATTGCCTCTCTACGATAGGAAAGGTAATCTTATTGGAGTCACTGCTGTCGATCTGTCTTTATCCCAAATCGGTGACTTCCTCCGTACCTTATCAGTGGGTAAAGGTGAGACTTTTATTATAGAACGCAATGGCTTTTTAGTCGCTAGTTCTGCATCGGAAGAGCCATTTATTCAGAAAGCAGAAAAACCTCAGCGCCTAGCGGCTATTAATAGCAAAGAGCCTTTAATTAGCGCCACTGCTAATTATTTAAAAGAAAGTTATAGTAACTTAAACCAAATTCAAAAACAGTCACAGTTTAATTTTGACATTGCAGGTAAGTATCACCGATGTCAAATTACACCATTCTCTGATGAGTTTGGTCTAGACTGGCTGATTGTAGTAGTGGTGCCAGAATCTGATTTTATGGCAGAAATTAATGCCAATACCCGCACGACAATTATCCTCTGTTTTGGGGCATTATTCTTATCATCATTATTGGGCATATTTACCTCTCGCTGGATTAGCAAACCAATTCTCAATTTAAGTCAAGCAGCCCAAAAGATAAGCAGTGGCGAACTTAACCAACAAGTAGAAATAGAAGGGACACAAGAACTACAAATTTTAGCTCATTCATTTAACCAAATGGCAGGACAGTTACGATCATCTTTTGCTGCCCTAGAACAGATTAATCAACAACTAGAAACACGTGTCGAACAAAGGACAGCCCAACTCCAAGAATCCCAATCTCAATTACAAAAACAAGCTCAACAATTAGAAGAAAGAGTCAGGCAAAGGACTGCTGAACTTTTGGATGCTAAAGAAGCGGCTGAAGTAGCAAATCAAGCCAAAAGTACTTTTTTGGCCACCATGAGTCACGAATTGCGAACTCCCCTCAATGCTATTCTTGGCTTCGCCCAACTTATGCGTCGTGACTCATCTCTCACTCCATCTCAGCGACAAAATCTTAAGACTATTAATAGTAGTGGCGAACATTTACTAGCATTAATTAATGATATTCTTGATATGTCTAAAATCGAGTCGGGGAGAATGATACTATATGAAAATTCCTTTGACATCCATCTTCTTATAGATAGCATAGAGGAAATGTTTAAATTTCAAGTTAATGAAAAAGGTGTAAAATTAAACTGCGATTACACCCCAGAAATACCTCAATACATCCATGCCGACGAGCGTAAATTACGTCAAGTTTTAATTAACTTAATCGGTAATGCAATCAAATTCAATAAACCAGGTGGAGTGGTAACGCTGCGGGTGGGAATGGGGAGTGGGGAATGGTTTTTTTGGAGTGGTATAGGGGCGAAGCATTTGGGGGAAGTGTCATCGGAGAAACCCAATATTTTATATCCAAATGCTTCGCCCTTTTTGGAAAATGGGGAATGGGAAACAACCAACAACCAACAAGTAATAACAATTAACTTTGAAATCGAAGATACTGGTTGTGGAATTCCCCCTGAATATATCAAAGATTTATTTGAGCCATTTGTCCAAAGTAAAACAAATCGAGGATTTCAAGAAGGAACCGGATTGGGTTTACCAATTAGCAGATATTTCGTGCGTTTAATGGGAGGGGATATCGCCCTTATCCGCACAGAAGTGAATCAAGGGACAGTCTTTGCCTTTAACATTCAAACTACTGTGGCCGAAGCAGCCGATGTTGAACTAAATGCGCCTCTGCTTCAAGTTATTGGAATTGAACCCAATCAACCCACTTATCGTTTATTAATAGTTGAAGATTGCTGGGAAAACCGCCAATTACTGGTGAATTTACTCCAACCTTTGGGCTTTGAAATACGGGAAGCACTTAACGGATTAGAAGCTGTGGAAATTTTGCAGAATTGGCATCCACACCTAATCTGGATGGATTTGCGAATGCCCGTGATGGATGGCTATGAAGCTACCCAACAGATTAGGGCAAGAATCCCAGGAGAAGCAACAGCAATTGTTGCCCTGACAGCCCATATTTTTAAGGAAGAGGAAGCGGCAATTTTGTCAGCAGGATTTGATGATTGTGTTAGCAAACCATTTCGTGAAGCTGAATTGTTTGCAGTAATGAGTCGCCATTTAGGGGTGCGTTATATTTACGAAGATCCAACGGCTGAAGAGATAAAATTAGAACAGGAGAATGTTATCACTCTAAGTGCGATCGCTTCTTTACCATCTCAATGGATTGCTAATTTAGAACAGGGAATTATGGAAGCTGATTTAGATTTAATAGAAAGTATCATCTCCCAAATCCGTACTCAGGATAACTCCCTGGCTGATGCTATTCAGGAAGATATCAACAAGTTCGAGTACGAAAAGATTTTGAACTTAATTGAGGCGATAAACACATAAAATATTTGTTATTTATTGTTGTTATTTTTTACAAAGCAACCAATAATCAATAACCAATAACTAACAACCAATGATTACCATGAAACCTCTAAACCGTGCCATTGCCAATATTTCTGGAAAAGTTTCCTTACGAAGCATTCTGATTATTCCCTTCGTACTGCAACTCTTTGCCGCAGTTGGATTAGTAGGGTATCTCTCTTGGCGCAACGGACAAGAAGCTGTTAATGATGTTGCTACTCAACTGAGACAGGAAATTAGCGATCGAATTAAAGATCGTCTTAATAATTACTTGATGATTCCCCCTGCGATTAATCAAATGAATAAAACTGCTATAAGTTTGGGTAAGTTAAATGTCAAAGATATGCCCAATCTGGCTCGTTACTTCTGGTATCAGAGTCAATTATTTAATTCTGCAAGTGCTATTTATTTTGCTAGCGAAGAAAGAGAATCCACGGTAACCCTGCGGCAACCTGATGGTACTGTTAATATTGGGCTGCAGAGATATGCTTATGACAATAAATTTTACAAGTACGCGACAGACAAAGAAGGATTTACCAAAAAACTAGTCCGTGTCTTTGATGTGCCTCGGGATCATGACATCCGAAAAGAACCCTGGTATAAATTTTCTGTTGATAAAGGCAAAGCCACTTGGACCCCAATCTATGCTTGGGAATCTGTTGGTCCAACTGATATTAGTATTGATGCAGTAGTTCCTATTTATAGGACATCGGGAGAGTTGATGGGGGTACTGGGAACTAGTCTGGTTCTCTCAGATATTAGTAAATTTTTACGTACTTTGAAAATAGGTAGATCCGGAGAGACTTTTATTATGGAAAGATCCGGAGAATTAGTGGCGACTTCCACCCCAGAAAAGCCATTTATTGAGAGTGGTGGTGGCAAGGAATTCCACAGGCTAAAAGCTGGAGAAAGTAAAGTGCAATTGACTCGCTTAACCTCGGAGTATTTAACCTCACACTTTGGCAACCTGACTAATATTAATACACCCACCCAACTTAAATTTAAAATTAATGGGGAACGACAATTCCTACAAGTTACTCCCCTCAAAGACGATCAAGGTATCGACTGGTTAATTGTGGTGGTGATTCCGGAAGCGGATTTCATGGCACAAATTCAGGCTAATACCCGCACTACTATTCTCCTATCTATTACTGCTTTAATAATAGCTACAATCATTGGTATTCTAACCGCGAGATGGGTAACAAAGCCGATTCTTCGTTTAAATACAGCAGCAAAAGATATCGCTAAAGGTGAATGGGAAAAAATAGTAGAACTAGAACGAAGTGATGAAGTGGGGGAACTCGCCAAATCATTTAATAGTATGGCTAGTCAACTGCAAGAATCATTTGCTACCTTAGAAGATAGAGTTGCTCAACGTACTGCCGAATTAGCTATTGCGAAAGAAAAAGCAGAAGTGGCAAATCAAGCGAAAAGTACATTTCTCGCTAATATGAGTCACGAATTGCGCTCCCCACTCAATGCAATTATTGGTTTTTCTCAACTGATGACTCGCAGTAAAAACTTACTCCCAGAATATCAAGAAAATGTCAGAATTATTATTCGCAGTGGTGAATATTTGCTCACCCTGATTAACAACGTTCTCGATTTATCGAAAATTGAAGCTGGACGTACTACCCTGAATCCAAAAAATTTCGACCTCTATCGCATGTTGGATAATGTAACAGATATGTTCCAACTCAAAGCAGATGACAAACACCTACAACTAATTTGCGATCGCTCTCCCAGTTTACCCCAATACGTCCGCACCGATGAAGTAAAATTAAGTCAAGTTTTAATTAACTTACTCAATAATGCTCTTAAATTTACTCAAGTGGGAGGTGTTTCTGTGAGAGTGGGGAGTGAGGAATGGGGAACAGGAGCAAGAAACAACAAACAACAAACAACAAACAACGAAGAACAAACAACCATTACTTTTGAAATTGAAGACACTGGATTCGGTATTGCACCAGAGGAATTAGACACTCTTTTTGAAGCTTTTGTCCAAACCAAAACGGGCAAAGATTCCCAGGAAGGAACAGGTTTGGGATTACCAATTAGCCGTCAATTTGTCCAGCTAATGGGGGGTAATATGACAGTTACTTCTACTGTGGGACGCGGGACTATTTTTAAGTTTGATATTAAAGTTATTCCCGTAGATTCTCGTGAAGTTGAAAGCAAAAAACCGCAGCGCCGGGTTATTGCATTGGAACCAAAGCAACCTCAATATAGAATTCTAATAGTTGACGATCAACCCCTAAATCGCCAACTATTAATTAAACTCCTAAATCCCCTAGGATTTGAACTTAAAGAAGCCAAAAATGGTGCAGAAGCTATTGAAATTTACCAGAGTTTCTCACCCCATCTAATTTGGATGGATATGCGAATGCCAGTGATGGATGGCTACGAAGCTACCAAACAGATCAAAAGTACCATGAAAGGTCAGGCTACTGCTATTATTGCACTAACAGCTAGTGTTTTAGAAGAAGAACGAGCTGTTATTCTATCTGCCGGGTGCGATGACTTTATGCGGAAACCCTTTCGCGAAGAGGATATATTTGATGCTATGCACAAACATATCGGGGTACGTTATATCTATGAAGACGAAACTCCGGCTGATACCTTAGCAGCGGAGGATATGGGTAAGGGTGCTATGACTGCTACTCCATTCAGGATGTTACCTGAAGTCTGGATCTCAGATTTAAAACAAGCTATCCTGAATATTGACTTAGATTCAATTGACGCGATTGTCGAGAAGATCCGCACTCAGGATACTATCCTGGCGGCAGAGATCTCACGTTGTATTGATAATTTCGAGTATGACAAGATTTTACAAATCATTTCTGAAATAGGTGATCGCAATGAATAAAGATTTAAATGACAATTATAAAGGCAATATTTTAGTGGTAGATGATACTCCAGCAAACTTACGTCTATTAGTTGGACTCTTAACAGAGAAAGGTTATAAAGTTCGTCCTGTACCCAGTGGAGAGTTAGCACTATCGGCGGCTAAAGGTATGCCTCCAGATTTAATTTTACTCGACATTATGATGCCAGGAATCAATGGGTATGAAGTCTGCGAAAAGCTAAAATCAGACGAACGCACCAAGGAAATTCCAGTAATTTTTATTAGTGCTATAAATGATGTTTTCGATAAGGTGAAAGCCTTTACTGCTGGCGGAGTAGATTATATCACAAAACCCTTTCAGATAGAAGAGGTTTTGGCGCGGGTAGAGACCCACTTATCTATATGTTACTTACAAATAAATCTCAAAGCAAAAAATGAAGAATTGTTGAAAACATTACAAGAACTTAAAGCGACACAAAACCAACTAATTCAATCGGAAAAAATGGCAGCATTGGGACAACTGATTGCTGGAATAGCTCACGAAATCAATACTCCATTGGGAGCCATTCGCTCCTCCATTGGCAATATTACCGATTTTCTGACCAAAAATCTGGAACAGTTACCAAAATTCTTGCAAAACCTCTCTCCACAACGTCAGGAGGACTTCTTTAATATCCTGCGAACCCCGCTACAACAAAATAGTTCTTTATCTTCTAAAGAGAAACGTCAATTAAAAAAAGCTTTGCAGCAGCAAATTCAAGATCAGGGCATTGATAATGCCGATAGTATTGCTAGTACTTTAGTAAATCTAGGTATTGGCGATAATATTCAACCCTTTTTGCCCCTATTAAAAGATCCAGATATGGAAATTATTTTAAGAAATGCTTATCAATTGTTCAGCGTTCAAAAAAGCGCTCAAACCATCACTACTGCTACAGATAGAGCAGCTAAAGTTGTGTTTGCATTGAGAAGCTATGCTCGTTACGATGATGATGGAGAGAAAGTAGAAGCTAATATTATTGAGGGAATTGAAACCGTTTTTACTCTCTATCAAAATCAATTTAAACAAGGTGTAGAATTAGTCAGATATTATGGAGATTTACCTAACATTAACTGCTATCCGGATGAACTCAACCAAATTTGGACAAATCTAATTCATAACGCTCTACAAGCGATGGATCACAAGGGCACATTAACCATTAATGTTCATCAGGAGGACAGCAATATAGTCGTAAGTATTACCGATACTGGTAAAGGCATTCCCCCGGAAATTATCACGAAAATTTTTGAACCTTTCTTTACGACTAAAGCAACTGGAGAAGGGAGTGGATTGGGATTGGATATTGTCAAGAAAATTGTTGAAAAACATCAGGGAATAATTGAGGTAGAAAGCGTACCTGATCGAACTAAATTTACTGTATCATTGCCGATTAATTCAAAATAGGAATATAATCATGTGTCAAGCTGCAATTTTATGTGTTGATGATGAAGTATTAGTTTTAGAAAGCATTGAGATAGAACTAAAAAAAACCTTTAAAGATGATTACCTCTATGAATTTGCTGAAAGTGCCGATGAAGCACTAGAGATTATTGATGAACTCATCGAAGATGGCGTAGATATTGTTGTGATAGTCTCAGATTGGTTAATGCCCGGAATGAAGGGAGATGAACTTCTGGTTACAGTACATCGTAAATATCCAAGAATTATTACAATAATGCTAACAGGGCAAGCAGATTTAGCAGCAATTGAAAGAGCAAAAAATCAGGCACAATTACATGCTTTATTGCATAAGCCTTGGGATACGCAAGAATTAATTGCTGCGATTAAATCTGGCTTGGCTAAATTATGAACAAACCCATTATTATATGTGTTGATGATGACCATACCATACTTGATAGTCTTGAAGTTGAGCTGCAAAATTTTTTGTCCAATGAATATCTAATTGAAACCGCTAGCAGTGGGATAGAAGCACTAGAGTTATTAACAGAATTATTAGAAGATAATTGTCAAATTCCTTTAGTCATTTCCGATCATATTATGCCCGGCATGAAAGGGGATGAACTATTAAAGCGTATTCACGAAATATCACCTAAAACCCTGAAAATTCTCCTGACAGGCCAAGCCGATTTGGAAGCAATAGGAAATGCGATAAAATATGCAAAATTATATAGATATATCGCCAAGCCTTGGCAATCAGCAGATCTACTTTTGACAGTGAAAGAAGCAGTCAATAGTTATCATCAAGAACAAAAGCTAGCTGAACAAAATATTGAACTACAGCGGATGAATCAGGTGCTGGAACAATTAAACCGGGAACAAGCACAATTAATTGCCCAACTCCACGAAAATGAGAATCGCTTGAGACAATTTTTGGAAGCGATGCCAGTAGGTGTAGGGGTATTAGATGCACGAGGTGAGCCTTATTATATCAATCAAAAAGCCAAAGAAATATATGGTAAAGGCGTTGTACCGGATATCACTGCCGAACAATTGTCAGAAGTTTATCAACTGTATAAAGTAGGAACAAATCGGAAATATCCTACCCTTGAATTACCTATCGTGCGAGCATTAAATGGGGAAATTGCTACTGCTGACGATTTAGAAGTGCGCCAAGGTGGTAAAGTGATTCCCCTAGAAGTTTGGGCTACACCTATTTACGATGGTAAAGGCAAAATTGAATACGCTATCAACACCATCCAAGATATCACTGAACGGAAACAAGCAGAAGCAGAAAGGCAAAAATTTATTGAAGAACTATTTGAACTAAATTGCAATTTAGAACTTGCATTAGAAGCTGAATTAGAATTAACCAATGCCGCCAAACAGTTTGTCCCCAATGAATTTTTATCACTACTAGGACATCGCAGCTTGGTAGATGTTAAATTAGGCGATCAAGTGCAAAAAGAGATGTCGGTACTATTTTCGGATATTCGCGATTTTACCACCCTCTCCGAACAACTGACTCCCCAGGAAAATTTTAAATTTATTAATGAATATCTCTCCCGGATGGAACCAGCTATTCTTGACAATAAAGGCTTTATTGATAAATATATTGGCGATGGAATTATGGCACTATTTAGTGGAAATGCGGATGATGCGGTAAAAGCGGGAATTACCATGGTGCAAGAGCTTACAGATTACAATCAATATCGGGTTAAGTCTGGCGACAATCCTATTTTAATTGGTATTGGTATCAATACAGGTTCATTGATGTTGGGAACCGTTGGCGGAAAAACCCGGATGGATGGTACGGTAATCAGTGATGATGTTAATTTAGCCTCCCGGATGGAAGGGCTAACCAAATTGTATCGAGTATCTCTATTAATTTCTCACCAAACAGTGGCACGATTACAATATCCAACCGATTACTGCGTCAGATTCATTGAGCAGACGAAGGTTAAGGGTAAGTCAAAAGCGGTGGCCGTATTTGAAGTATTTGACGGAGATGATCCTAAAATTAAAGATAAAAAATTAGCTACCAAAGCTGTATTTGAAGAAGGGTTATTTCTCTACTATCAGAAGGTTTTTGTGGAAGCCAAAAAACGATTTCAAGTTGTCTTGAAACTGAACCCAAGCGATACTGTTGCTCAAATATATTTGGAAAGGTGTTATAAGCAATTAAGTTAAGATTATAATATTGACTATTTTCTGACCTATTCCCTATTCTCTACTATCGCACCAATCTAACACCCGATTCCAAGCCCACCAGCGATCGCAATCTCCATATTGACGCTGACAAGATTTACTACTGATATAGCCTACATGACCCCCATGCTGGGTTAATATTAAATCAATTTCTGGATTGCGATCGCAGGCGACTTGCAAATCTGGTACAATTGCTGGATCGAACATGGGATCGTCGGCTGGATATAAGATTAGTGTTGGTTTTTTCAGGTGGGGTAATAAGTAAAGAGCATTACTAGCATCGTAGTATTCTTCTACTGATGAGAAACCTAATCTTTCAATCACCAATTCCTTATCAAAATTCCAAATAGTATTTGCTCTTTTAATTGCATCAGTATCTATCGCTTCTGGATGGTAGCTATGAATTTGCCAAGCCAGTTTTTTCAATTTTCGTGCGATTGCTTGTTCTATATGTCTGCCAAATGGATGGTTTTCTAAATAATAAAGAGAACGCTTAGAATCCAGACTTGGACATATTACCGCCCCACCAGCAATGTCTGATTCATCTAACCCTAAATCCTCTCCCCACATCGATAATGTTTGTCCAGCTTTAATCGCCCATAGCGCTAGTTGTCCCCCCAAAGAAAACCCCATAAACCAAAAAGGTGCGGGACAACCCATGACTTTTGCTTGTGCCGCAATCCGGACAAAATCTTCTCCTTCATACAAACCATCTGATGTTAATGTCGGTGATAATTCTGCTGTTTTACCATGGGCACGCCAGTCAAACAAAACTACAGCATAACCGCGAGCGAATGCTTTTCTTCCTAATATTCTCAGAAACCATTGGTTATTCAAATCTCCGGTAATTCCATAAGTGCCAATAATTGTCCCTTTGGGGTTTTCTGGAATAGCAACTATCCCAAAAATTGGCACTCCGCCCGCTCCGATAAAGATTTTTTCTTGGTAAACTGGTTCCGGGTGGGGAGTGGTGGCTTCCCAATTGCGACTCGCTTTAAATGCGATGTAGAGGGTCATTTTTAGACCATTTTTGAGGAACCAAGGTGGATTGTAGGTATTATGGGGCATGGAGGGATGGATATTTGAGTATGTCTTGATATATCTTTACATGATTATGTGTATTTAGATATATAGCACTTCTCAGTCGAGCGAGGTACATAGAAACGGTAGATAGAAACCCGGTTTCTGTGGGTTTATCTTCTGTACTTGATGCAACTGAAAACCGCTATAGTTGATTTCCACCCTCTTGTGGTTATGGAAAAAAGTGAGGATCGGATGGGGATGCAAACGCAAAATTCTCCCCCTCTTCAAACAACCTATAGTTCAGTTTAAAGCGATCAAACTTGCCCTAAATATCATAACCATGGTAGTCAAAATAAGGTTGTAGTTTATGGCGAATTCGTTCAGATTTAGCTTGCACTTCTGGTAATAATTTCAGGGTGCGTGGTTCAATCAACTTGTCATAAGCTAAAGTTACTCTTTGCTCCAATTCCAGAAACTCCAAAATCTTGAGAATCGTTGTCTCTGGCTTATAACATAGATCTTCATATCGGATTGAAACATAATCTTGATTTTCGATTTTATTCACAGAGTTATAGATAATCTCATCATATTTGATAATATGATAAGCTTTAACAAAGTTGAAACACTCTGTTGCTACTAATGTCTTGTATAACAGAGTTGTACCAAAACGATGATCTCCCATAATAAAAATAGGACTAAATCCTACACTCTGGATCGAGTCTATGTAGGATTTATCAGGAATATTGTTAATCTGTTTAGATGCCATAGTGCCTATTTTTTTGATGATTAGCTCTGAGCCAAGACAGGTTTACCCGTAGCAACCGCCTGTTCAATAATATCGCAAGCACGACTCACACCCCCAGCCCGACGAATTGCTTCTTGTAATCGAATAGCATTATTTTTGTAAGATTCCTCCTTCAATACCCGCGTAATCGCATTTCTCAATCTGGGAACGCTCAAACGAGCAAGAGTAACAACTTCACCTGCACCACTCCAAGCAATACGTGTCGCTACTCCAGGTTGATCGTTAGTAATCGGAATTGCCACCATTGGTATACCATTACTCAATGATTCTAATAATGATGCCAAAGTGGGTCATTGTAGATTGCCTTTGAAAGTAAGTTCAGTTATACTATAATTTTCAGTATTACAGAGATTACCACCAATTGCGATCGCTAAATTGATATCAAATAAGTCTATAGACAACCGCACCTGTTTGAGGATGATTATCTATTTCCAGCAACTCTTCATGACATAAATGTGCCACAATCTTCTTAACTTCAGCAATAGGTTTATCAATTGCGATCGCACAATCAGCAAGAGACACGTAACCTCCATTATCTTTAGCCAATTGCAAGATAATCTGAATATCTGATTTTACTTTATTTTCAGGCAGAGATTCCGAGAAATTGGTCATGCCATCAGGCATATTAATCACAATCTGCGGAGTTACTGGATTGGGGCTTCCATAAAGCATAAGATACTTGCGATTTTTCTCATCCACCATCCCTGGTATTAGCGCTAAATCAATAATTTGACCAATTCCGAAAAATCCAAACGTACACAACCAAATCACTCCACTCACAGGCTTTCCGGCATAGAAACGGTGCAACCCACCCAGCCCAAACAGCCAAGCACACCACAGGATATAAGCCACGCTATTATTTGTCATTCGCAAATCAACTCCTAAACCCAGCTATTTCTACCATAGCTCATCCAAATTATCTCGATCGACCAACTTAACCCATCCGCAACACTTCTTAAGATTTGGGGAGTGAGGAGCAGAGTGGGGGGGGGACATTTGAAGAATCGATCGATAAAATAAAAATATTATCCATTCTTTGCGTACCTTTGCGTCCCCCTTTCCGCTATGAGCGTTAAAAAAAAGTATAATCTCTCAAACAGAGGAAAGCAAAAAAATCATTCTCCCTCCCCTTGCCAAGGGAATAATTGACGAGATATTTACTTCCTTTTTGCAAGAGTGATAATAACCAACAACCAACAACCAATAACCAACAACCAATAACCAACAACCAATAACCAAAGATCAAATGAAACTATTTATCCCCGGGCGCTTTTGTCTGTTTGGCGAACATACTGATTGGGCGGGAGGATATCGCATAATTAATCCAAATTTACCAAAAGGTTATGCAATCGTTACCGGGACTAATTTGGGAATTTATGCCGTAGTAAAACCCCATCCCACCCACTTCATTTTTCACTCATCCCACAGTGATGGAATCAGTCAAGCTTCCATTGAGCTACCCATGGAAAAAGAGGCATTACTAGCAGAAGCCCAAAAAGGTGATTTTTTTAGTTATGCAGCAGGTGTTGCTTACCAATTTCTCACCTACTTTCAGGTGGGAGGTTTGGAAATAGATAATTATCTCACCGATTTACCTATTCAGAAAGGATTGTCTTCTAGTGCGGCAATTTCTATACTAGTCGCACGGGCTTTCAATCGCCTATATGACTTAAAACTAACACTTCAGGGAGAAATGGAATATGCTTATTTGGGGGAAATTACCACGCCTTCCCGCTGTGGCAGAATGGATCAAGCTTGTGCTTATGGAAATAGACCAATTTTGATGACCTTTGATGGCGATCGCATTGATATAATGGAACTAACAGTACCCAAAGATCTGTTTTTTGTCATTGTCGATCTCGCTGCTAGTAAAAATACTCAGGAAATCCTCAGCCATCTCAATCAATGTTATCCCTTTGCCGCTAATGAAATTCACAGTAATGTCCACCATTATCTCGGCTCTATTAGTTCTAAAATTACTCTGGAGGCAGTTAATGCCATAAAAGAGGGAGATGAACAAAAAATTGGGTTATTAATGACAGAGGCACAAGCCGAATTTGACCAATATTTGATTTCTGCTTCTCCCACACAATTAACAGCCCCTGTACTCCATCATCTCCTTACATATCAACCAATTCAACCCTATATTTGGGGAGGCAAAGGGGTTGGCTCTCAGGGCGATGGTACAGCACAATTCATAGTCAAAAGCAAAGAATCTCAAGAAAAATTAATCAAAATTATTAAACAAGACTTTCCCAAAATGTACCCACTGACACTAACAATTCATGCCAACCAATAATATTCGCAAAGCCATAATTCCCGCAGCCGGGTTTGGCACGCGGTTATTCCCAGCCACCAAAATTGTCAAAAAAGAATTATTCCCGATTATCGATCGCGATGGACGGGTTAAGCCGATAATACAGCTTATTGTGGAAGAAGCTCTTAGTGCTGGGATAGAAGAAATTGGTATAGTAGTGCAAGAGTGCGATATAGAAATTTTCGCTAATTTCTTCAAAACACTACCCAAATCGGAATTATTCAACAAATTATCTCCAGAAAATCAAGAATACAGCCAATATTTGCAAGACTTAGGAGAGAGAGTCACTTTTTTGACTCAAACAGAGCAAGAAGGTTACGGTCATGCGGTATACTGTGCTAAGGAATGGGTAAACGATCAACCCTTTATGCTTTTGCTAGGCGATCACGTTTACGCATCTGAGACTGAAACTTCTTGTGCAGGTCAA
Organism: Limnofasciculus baicalensis BBK-W-15; assembly: GCF_024178385.1. Classification (GTDB taxonomy): domain Bacteria; phylum Cyanobacteriota; class Cyanobacteriia; order Cyanobacteriales; family Coleofasciculaceae; genus Limnofasciculus; species Limnofasciculus baicalensis. The sequence goes on from NZ_JAMZMM010000053.1 coordinate 14,203, forward strand.
ATTTTAGCAGTTTACCAACAATTCCAGCAAAGTGCGATCGGCTTGACTATAATGTCATCAGAAATTATTCATAAAGCTGGTTGCGTAACAGGAGTTTGGCAAGATTCAGATTCAATCCTTTCCGTTACAGAAATTTACGAAAAACCCGATCTTGAATATGCACGTCAGCATCTGCGTGTAGAGAGATTAGCAGCGGAGCAATTTTTGGGTATATTCGGTATTTATATACTGACACCGAAAATATTTGATATTCTGGCAGAAACGATTAACCAGAATATACGGCAGAAGGGTGAATTTCAGCTAACCTCTTGTCTGGAAATATTGCGACAGGAGGAAGGAATGACAGGATATCTGGTAAAAGGGCAATATTTTGACACGGGAATGCCACAGTTTTACCGACAGACAATTATTGATTTTCCCAGTCTCTCTCGATAGAGAGGGAATAGATAATGGCGAGTGGGAAATAAGAGATCGTTATTTGCCCGTTGTCCGTTTTTAGTTGATCGAACAATTTACAACTTACTCATCCCCCATTTCCCATTCCCCATTTCCTAAAATAGCTAACGGGAGAGTAATCTCACTCTCAACTACCAACCTGCTTCAGCTTTTTGTAAAACATAAGCAGCAACATCAGCAATGTTATTAGCGCCCAAACGTGCAAAAGAAGGCATGGGCATTTTGCCCTTAGTCACCTGAGCAATAATTGCCTCGGCTGAAAACATGCCATATTGTTCCAATGCTTCTTTCTTTAAGGTTTTAGGAGCCATCAGGAGGTTGTTACCGCCTTGGTGACAAGCAACACAGTTGGCAGTAAAGATTCTGCCACCATTGACGGGATCGGGAGTAGCAACATCAGCTAGGGCGGGACGACTCATCACCAAACCGAAGCAGGCGACGGCTAATAAAAGGATTGACAGAATTTTCTTCAACGTAGTTCTCCTCTTCACAAAAGATACAGCGAGCAATACTGCTGCAACTCATTATTCTACATAATGTCTCTTTTGAAAATAGGGTGTGAGGCGATGGGGTGTGGGGGAGGTGCGATCGCGATCTTCCAGAGCGATGGGTTAGCCCTTCCCGTGGAGCAAGCAGATCCCAAGTACAACCAAGTGCCGAGCCTCTCCCCATGTTAACTTTTGTATCAAAATTCCTTCCTGTAATCGCCACGACTCTTCATCTGCCATCGGTTTCACATGAGAGATCGCATTTTCAATTGCCTGAAGTACACCTCACTCACCTGAAAAGGGCTTTATAAAAAAAATATGTTTATTTTTTTAACACATTTATACCAATTTTTAAATAAAGATTAATTTTTTAGATAATAATAGATGGTAGGCTTTAGAATCAGGTGGGCATCTACAAGCCATTATTTAATAACCTTTCGGCAATTTTAGCAAAACTATGACATTTAGTAGGTTCCCTAAAAGCTATTGTGACGATCAAGACCGAAGTCGGTTCGAGCTTCTGGGTGAAACCCTTGGAAGAAATAATGGAACAGAGCCGTTAAATGGTAATTCGACAGATGCAATACTCCAAAACACGATCAAAGAATTATCAGATTTAAAATTTGCTTTAGATGAATCAGCAATTGTTGCGATTACAGATCCAGATGGAATTATTCTGTATGTAAACGAAAAATTTTATCAAATATCAAAATATAATAGGGAGGAACTGATCGGAAAAACCCACCGTACCATTAAATCTGGCTATCATCCTCCAGAATTCTTCCAGAACTTTTGGGCGACGATTAAATCGGGCAAGGTTTGGCATGGGGAAATAAAGAATAGAGCAAAAGATGGCACTTATTATTGGGTTTCTACCACAGTAGTGCCGTTTTTAAATGAACAAGGTCAACCCTACCAATATTTATCAATCCGATTTGATATTACCGAGCGCAAACAGGTAGAAGAAGCCTTGCGAAAAGCGGAACTAGTTTCGCGACAACAAGCTCAAAATCTCGAACTGACTCTGAAGCAGCTCAAACAAACTCAAATTCAACTAGTTCAGACAGAGAAAATGTCTACCGTGGGGCAATTAGTGGCTGGAATTGCCCATGAAATTAATAACCCCCTCAACTTTATCCACGGGAATATCGAATATGGGAGTGAATATATTCAACTATTACTCCGCCTCCTCAACCTCTATCGGCAGCATCATCCGGAACCAGTACCAGAGATCCAAGCACTACTTAAAGATTCGGAACTAGATTTTGCGATCGCAGACTTACCCAAACTGTTCGATTCCATGAAATTAGGGACAAACCGCATCAGTGAAATTGTCTTAGCTTTGCGGAATTTCTCTCGTTTGGATGAGGCTAAGGTGAAGTCAGTTGATATTCATGAAGGATTTGAAAGTACCTTATTAATCTTGCACAATCGACTCAAAGGAAAACCCTATCATCCTGAGATTACCATAATCAAAAAATACGGAAAATTACCACTAGTGGAGTGCTATGCCAGTCAGTTGAACCAGGCATTTATGAATATTATCTCCAATGCTATTGACATTCTAGAAAACCAACCAATACCCAGAATTATCGAGATTAGTACCTCCGTGGTAAGTCAGGAAGAGTGGCAGATAGGCTTAGGGGAAAATAATGAGATAAGGGATAATTTATCCCCGCCAAAACTGGCAATAATTACAATTGCTAACAACGGACCGAGTATTCCGGCTGAAGTTCAGGAACGACTCTTCGATCCTTTCTTTACCACTAAAGCAATCGGGAAAGGAACAGGGCTGGGATTATCAATTTCTCACCATATTATTGTCGAAAAACACAAAGGTCAATTAAAATGTATTTCTCGTCTAGGAGAGGGGGTAAAGTTTGTCATTGCTATCCCCATCGCCTAGGTAGATTAATGGATCTAAGAAATATAGCAAAAGTCACGCATTGAAATGCCTCCTGTGACTTAGTTGTGGAATTTTCGGATGTCTTAACTGCCCTGATGACTGCTATAATAGAAAAATGGGGAAAAGTAATAACTGCTGGAAAACTTTTCAACCTTCAACCTTCACCCTTCATCCTTCATCCTTCATCCTTCAGTGGAGTGCTATCCTGAAACGGCTTCAACAACCAGTATAAGAAGTTGGGATTGGGATCTTCGGTAGCATCATATCTAGGCAAAATGCTGCCATCAGGTGCGATCGCGCCACTCCAGTCTGCACCATGGAGAGCCGTTGCACTCATAGACGCTCCACATAAGTTAGCCTCCCGCAAATCGGCTTGGTTTAAATTAGTCCAATTCAGGTCAGCTTCCGTCAAATTTGCCGATCGCAAATCAGCCCCAGTCAAATCGGACCAATTCAAGTTTGCCCTACTTAAGTTAGCACCACGCAAATCCACACCCCTTAAATTTAGCCAACTCAAGACTTCCTCGCCCAGATCAACTCCCCGAAAATCCCTTACTCCTGCGGCGTACTTCTCTAACAATTCTTTAGGAGTCATTCTCACAGTAGGTATTCTAAATTCATAGCAGTTACTATTAGCAGCACTATGTAAAGATTCGTCACCAAAAGAAAGTCCCATAATTTTTCTTCCCCTGAAATTTACATTTCTCATCATCGGGGATCTATTTGGGAAATTAATTGAAGTAAATCCTAAAAATGAGTGAACCTTATCGCCTGTGCCGCTCCCGTTTGATCGAGATTAGACGTGATGTGCCAATAAAAGCAGTATGACTTGACTAGATCCTTGTCTGTAACCCAGATCACAGTTTGAGGGAATAGGGAATGGGGAAGAGAGTTTTGAGTTTTGAGTTTTAAGTTTTAAGTTTTGGAGAGCGTTGCGGGACGAAGTCCGTTTTAACTGAGATCTTGCACCAATCGCAATAAGCCTGGGCGATTGGAAATCGCGGCTACACAAACCAAGTCTGCCTGCGCAGACTAACGAAAAATTGAGGGTTTCAGAACCCGCGCAGGCGGGTTTTGTCTGTGTAGCTGCGGTTTCAAGCGCCTGGGCGATTGGAAATCGCGGCTCCCCACTCCCCCTCAAGAAATCAAGCCGATTTAATCTGAGCTTCCGCTTCAAGTAAGGTGAGAATTTCCACACCGTCGGGAGTAACGGCTACAGTGTGTTCAAATTGGGCGGAAAGTTTGCGATCTTTAGTCAGGGCAGTCCACTTATCAGGCATAACCTCTACTTCCCAAGTGCCTTCATTAATCATCGGTTCAATCGTGAACACCATACCTGGGCGGAGACGCTTTCCCTTCCCTCTTGTACCATAGTGAGGAATTTGGGGGGCTGTATGAAAAATTCTGTTTACACCATGCCCGACAAAATCTCGTACTACAGAAAACCCATGAGCTTCGGCGTATTCCTGAATTGCCGCACCAATATCGCCAATCCTCGCTCCTGGCTTTACCTCTGCAATGCCCCGCATCATACATTCAAAAGTTACTTCCACCAGCTTTTTGGCAAGGGGTGAGGGAGTACCAACAAGGAATGTTCTGGAGGTATCGCCGTGGTAGCCATCCACAATTGGCGTTACGTCAATATTGATGATGTCACCATCTTTGAGTATCTGTTTGGGATTAGGGATACCGTGACAGACTACCTCATTAACGCTAGTACAAATAGATCTAGGGAAATCATTATAGCCAAGAGGAGCGCTTTTTGCCCCATGCTTCTGAGTCCAGCTTTCAGCTTCATCATTGAGTTGCTGAGTGCTAACTCCATGTTTTACCATTGGTTCGAGATAGTCTAAGAGTTCCGCTGCCAAGCATCCCGCCTGACGCATTTTGGCTATTTCTCTGGTGGATAAGAGTACGATCGTTTCAGGTGCCATCAGTGTTTATCGGTTTGATTATCCTAATTGGTGGGGAGATTGATTTATTTATTCACTTTACTACCAATTACTCCCGATCGCCTCCCCTTGCCGACAATCTCCCCCTCTCTGGAGACGGTAGCACTAGAAAGTAAGCTGTTAAGCAGCTAAATTGAATAATGAAGACAGGGAGTGGGTTTTTTGGAGTAGGGAGTAGGGAAGAATTTGAGCCAATGCGACTCTTTTTCAGAATATACAATTTAACTGCGCAGCAGCTTATCGCGATCGGGACTTACGCTCATAAACCCGGTTTCTACAGAAAATCGTGGGTTTAGACGATCGAGGTTGACGAAGAAACCGGGTTTATGACAACCTGTGCGTAAGTCCTGGTTATATGGCTTTACCACGAAGCTCCCTTCCCCTTCAGTCACAAGTTCTTCATCAAATCTTTACATAAACCCGCGAAAATCTATAACCCGATGAGGTTTGAGTCGCGTAAAATATAGGTGGGATCTGATCTTATAAGAGAAATGGTAGCAGATAAATAATAATCGAAGATAATAACCTAGTTTTGTGACTGACGGTGACTGAAAATGACAGAACTCGCTCTAATCCGCAAACCATGTACTCAACCCACTGAAATCCTGAGTCAGTTACATACTGGACAACTGCTTAGGGTAAATGGCGATCGCGGCAATGCTATCATTATCTGCCATCGCCACCACGCCGAATTAGCAGGACCTGGTGCTGCTGTGGGTGGACCATTCGATCTCGATTGCAGTAGGATAATTCCTCTGGGGAATGTCTCTCTAGTTTATCCCGAATCTCGGATTGCTCGAAAAACAGCATATCAGTTTCGCCAGCGCTGGATTTTGTTCACTCAACATGCCATGAAGAGTTACGTGCCATTGCAGCGAGCTGAACAGATTTTAATTCTACTTGACAAATACTTCGACCCCAAAATCGTTGACCAACTCCCTGACGAAATTATTTCTCAGCTTGTAGGTGTTTTCCCAAAAACTATTGGGATGGTACGCCAATCCTGGCAAGGCAACAGGGAAGAGGAAATAGAACGAGAATTAGCCATTAGCAAATAGCCATTAGCCATTTGTCGATTCAACTGTTTAAGAATTATTGCTATTCTGACTATCATTTGATGGTTGGGGTTTTTTGCCAACGTTACCGACATCAACGATCTTACCGAGTAGATCGTACCAAAAGGAAGATCCCATAGAAATGGCAATAGCCGTGATCAACCAACCAAATATATATCTAATATTCAATAGCCCCTTTCGATTTTTACTTTGATTTTTCCGGTTTACTTCTCCCCAGCCAATCGGTAATGTGAGAGTTTCTGTAGCTTGATTAATTTCCTCAATAGCTTGGGGTGTTAGTTCAGAATTTCTAACCGCTATATCATTTGCAGTTTGAGCGATTACAGCTCGTAATGCTTCATCCTTAGAGAGCATGTTAAACATGTGTAATGTATCGGCATTAGCTGCTAAAGCCACAATAAAACCGATGATAATTGCCACAAGTTTAGCATTCCGCTTGTATACTCCAGATGCTCGTTCCATTGAGCGATTGAACCAACTGGAAACCTCCTGCTCAAATTTAGTTAAGTCTTCCTTGACATCTTCAAACTTGGTTTGAGTTTTTTCGGCAAGGAGAACTAGATTTTGACGTGTTGCTTCAGGTAAATGTAATGCTAATAATTGAGCTATTTTTTGTTCTAAATGATTAATTTCTTTCACCTGATGCAAGTTATCTAGAAAAGCCAGAATTATCAGCACCCTCTTAGAGGTTGATGAAAATTGTTCATCCTCTTCACTTTCAACCTCTTGCCTGAAGTTGTTATATAGACGATCTGATTCGTCTTGAATGCTTGTCTGATAACTATAATTAATTTGATTAATATTGTCAGTTAGACTAACTTTGACAGTATCCTGAGAATCAGCTAAATTATTAATAACATTGATAAGTTGATCGTAGTCGTATGTAGATGTATTACTAGTGAGTATGACTCCAATCTCGTTATAGATATTTTTAATTTCTCCAGATGTATCATCAGACTGAGATGCTTCAGTCGATTGCTGCAACTCATCAATAATCGCTTGGGTTTTTTGATTAGCTTCTTGGGCTGCTGCGATGAGAGCTTCTTTCTCAACAACTTGTTTTTGATTTTGATAGGTTTGCCAGCGAGCTGAGATTTCCTTAGCTTCCCAAATTATATTTAATAATTCAGAAATATTTGGCTGTAATTCTCGTAATAGATAGACTCGATCTTTAGGAGTATTACCTAGTGTTTCTTCTTGAAGAGATTTTAGTTGTGTTATTTGATATTCGGGCAGATAATTCTGGCATTTTTGAATGTATTCATCCAGATCTTCCGCTATTTTGTCAACAGTAATAACTAAATCAGCTTGCTTGTTATCAAAGAATAGAATAACTTTATTTAAGTTATTTATTAGTTTGTAAAAATCTATTAATATTTCCGATCGGTGTTGGCTTGCCTCATCTTCTGCAATACCTAGATATTTTAAATATTTATTCAATTCATTCTGGTTTTTAAAACTCAAATTGAATCTATTAATTGAGTTATCGTATTCTTCCAGAATATTACCAATTTTGTTCAATAGCTTCTCTCGCAGTAAAATTCGCATGTTTAGAGCAGTAATCTTGTGCGTTAGTTCTGGTATCTTTAATGTATCCAGTAAACTAGACGCAAAAACTTGCGAAGACATGAAAGAAGGTCCGCTATTATTTTGACCAAAAATATTTTGGCGACCAAAGCGAAAAATTGAGCCAATTATTCTACTAAATTTGCGGGGAAGTGTAGCCAGAAATCCTTTGGCTTCTTGATTCAGTCCTTTAACTAAAGGGTTTTCATAGATTTGATTGGATAGTTGCCGAACCTTGGTCAGCTCTTCTCCCTGACTATCACCAGATAAAAGACCTTCAATCGATTCCTTTAAATGAACCGCTCTCCACTGTAATAGGGTAGCGAGCAACTCCTGAATTTCCGATGCCAGGAGACTTAAAATCAGGTAAACGAAAATTAAACTAATGGCAATATCAATAATTGTTGGGAGGTTCATAGTAGCTGCCTTTTACTGATTTGGAAGGGATTTACGGATTGATAAATAAATTCTGTCTATCCGTAATTTTGTCGGGGTTATCAGTTTCATAGAACACAGTTTTTTTAACGCAAAGAACGCAAAGAAGATCGTAAAAAACGCAAAGAAGATCCCATGACTTTAGTTGTGTTCTAGGAATTTGAGAAGTGCTATAGGTGGATTGGTGCTTGGCAATCTTGATGGAGAATCAGGATACACGGGTTGACAAATGAACTAATCCGTGTATCCTTTAATTCTGTATCGCCAAGGGTTAAATCAACTTGACTGCCTTTAGTGTGAAAAATATGGTTAGGGTAACGCCAGCAGCACCACCGAGGATTACAAAGTAGGCAATCCGTCTCTTATACATATCT
>NZ_JAMZMM010000410.1 GCF_024178385.1 Limnofasciculus baicalensis BBK-W-15
TCCTTGTATAGAGAAGTACCGAGCTGCGGTAGTCTAGATGGAGTGAATCTATAAGATCGTCTTGACTCTCTCACCTATGTCCACCACCGTTTCCAGTCCTCCCCGCACCATTCGCATTGGTTCCCGCAAAAGCCAACTAGCACTAGTTCAAACCTATTGGGTGCAAGCACAACTACAAAAACACTTCCCTAGCCGCCAGTTTGATGTCCAGACGATGAGTACTCAGGGTGACAAAATCCTGGATGTAGCCTTATCGAAAATTGGCGATAAAGGATTATTCACCAAAGAATTAGAACAAGGGATGCTCGATAACGAGATAGACTTCGCCGTCCATTCTCTCAAAGATTTACCCACCAAGCTACCAGACACCCTATTTCTCGGATGCGTCACCGAAAGAGAAAACCCCGCAGATGCCCTAGTTGTCCATGAAAAACATAAAGACAAACAACTAGACACCTTACCAGAAGGCGCAATCATCGGCACATCATCACTGCGCCGTCTCGCCCAACTCCGCTATCACTTCCCCCACTTTAGCTTCAAAGATATTCGCGGAAACCTCAACACCAGACTCGCTAAACTAGATACTGGGGAATACGATGCCCTCATTCTGGCAGCAGCAGGATTACAACGGCTGGATATGAGCGATCGCATTCACCAAATTATCCCATCCGAAATCTCACTTCATGCAGTCGGACAAGGAGCGTTGGGTATAGAATGTCGCGGTGATGATACTGAAGTCTTAGAATTACTCAAATCAATTGCACATACCCCAACCACTCAACGTTGTTATGCAGAAAGAGCATTTTTGCGAGAACTTGAAGGTGGTTGCCAAGTGCCCATTGGTGTTAACACCCAGCTAGAAGGAGAAACCCTCACCATCATCGGGATGGTTTCCAGTTTAGACGGGAAAAGACTAGTAAAAGACGAAGTAACAGGCGCAGCGACAACTGCCGAAGACTTAGGAATTGAACTGGCTCAACGCTTGCGCCAACAAGGGGCACAGGAAATTTTAGATGAAATTTTTGCCGAGATTCAGCGAGATGCTAAATAAAAATATCTCAGATTGAATCGGTGTAATATTGAGTCTGTTTGTGTGGGGATTAGAGCTTTTTTTTAAACGCTCATAGCGCAAAGGGAGGCGCAAAGGTACGCAAAGGGAAGAAAGGAAGATTTAGGTTAATCCTGATATCTTGCAGTATTTACCATCAACTTAGTGTCTTAGTGCCTTTGTGTTTAAAGCACTAAAAAAGGATTAATTCCCATCCAAACAAAAATGATACTACAATTAAATGTCCCAAAACTAAGGAGATTAAATTAATCTATGCGAATTTTATTTGTTGCGGCTGAAGTAGCGCCCATTGCTAAGGTTGGCGGGATGGGGGATGTTGTCGGGGCATTACCTAAAGTGTTGAGAAGGATGGGACATGATGTCCGGATTTTTATGCCTTATTATGGTTTTGTACCTGATAAGATCGACGTTCCCGAAGAGCCAATTTGGTCTGGGAATGCGATGTTTGAGAGTTTCTCTATCTATGAAGCGGTTTTACCAGGTAGTGATGTGCCGCTGTACCTCTTGAATCATCCAACTTTTAATAATCGCAATATCTACGGTGGAGAGGATGAAGATTGGCGGTTCACTTTTTTTGCTAATGGTGCGGCGGAATTTGCTTGGAATTATTGGAAGCCGGAAATTATTCACTGTCACGATTGGCATACGGGGATGATTCCTGTATGGATGAAGCAATCTCCTGATATTAGTACTGTATTTACGATCCATAATTTAGCTTATCAAGGACCTTGGCGTTGGCGGTTGGATCAAATGACTTGGTGTCCCTGGTACATGCAAGGTCATAATACTATGGCGGCGGCTCTGCAATTTAGCGATCGCGTAACTGTGGTTTCCCCAACCTACGCTAACCAAATCCGTACTCCTGAATATGGTGAAACTTTAGAAGGGTTGCTATCATTTATTAGTGGGAAGACTGAGGGTATTCTCAATGGTATTGATACGGAAAGTTATAATCCTGAAACGGATAAGTATATTTCTCATAATTTTACGGCTGATACGCTAGATTTACGCCGCAAAAATAAAATTGCCGTCCAAGAAGAAGTTGGTTTGCAAGTTAGCACCAATACCTTTCTGATGAGTATGGTGACGCGGTTAGTGGATCAAAAAGGGATTGATTTGTTAATTCAAGTGATCGATCGCTTTTTATCTTACACTGATTCCCAATTTATCCTCTTGGGTACGGGCGATCGCTATTATGAAACCCAAATGTGGCAGTTGGCATCTCGCTATCGTGGTCGCATGTCATGCCAACTTCTCTATAATGAAGCTTTATCTCGACGGCTCTATGCTGGTAGTGATGCTTTCTTGATGCCTTCCCGGTTTGAACCCTGTGGGATTAGCCAAATGCTATCCATGCGCTACGGTTGTGTACCTATTGTGCGGCGCACTGGTGGTTTGGTTGATACTGTCTCTCATCACGATCCGATGAATCAAGCTGGTACTGGTTATTGCTTCGATCGTTATGAGCCTTTAGATTTCTATACTTCTATGGTACGAGCTTATGAAGGTTTTCACTACAAAGACTACTGGCGGGCATTACAACAAAGGGGAATGCGTCAGAATTTTAGTTGGGATAAGTCAGCCGTTGAGTATATCCGCGTTTACCGGGATCTTCTCGGGCTGCCCCCAGAGGAATCCCCGTCAAGTCAGTCAGATGAAGTGGTAGCAACTGGAGTAGGCTAAATTCTTAATAGTTTTGGCTATACAACGGATTGCAGTTGGATGAAGTATGCAAAAGAAACCCGGTTTCTATGCACCTCACTCACTTGCAAAGCCGTAGGGTGGGCACTCCCACCAAGGGAATCATGAATCTAGTCGCAAAACTCCCCCTCTCCTGGTGGGAGAGGGGTTGGGGGAGAGGTGAGACACCCGAATACTTAATCAGTCTTCTAGAAAGATTTGACAGGTGAGAGTTAAACCCCTAGAGTAGATATATCTACTCGAGAATTCTCGTGTGAATTTTGGATCTTGTTACAATCAGATTTTTCTTTAACCGATGGTTACAAAGAACCAATGGTAGATCTCGATCGCTTAAAGGAAATAACTCTTGGTCAAGTAGAGTTACAGCGCGAACTTATTACAGCATTTATCGAGATCCTCAGAGCTAACTTGGATGCTATTCAGGAGGCTCTGCCATCGGGTGATTGTTTGACAGTCTCGCGGTGCGCTCATCAGATTAAAGGCGCAGCAGCTAATGTAGGGATTCCGTCAATCAAGGAGATAGCGGCTGAGTTAGAGCGTCAGGCTAACGAACAAAATCTGGTTAATGCTACCCAGTTATTAGTAGATTTAGACGATCGGCGATCGCAACTTCAGGAGTTTATCTCCAATTATCTATCCTAAGAGCAAGTTTCCTTGATTTGGCTATGGCTAAAATTTTAGTGATTGATGATGATGTGACAGTGCAATTAGTACTGAAAAACCTACTGAAAAGCCATGGTTACGAAGTCACTATTGCTCAGAATGGAGAAGAGGGATTGTACCAAGCGCAATTAATCCAGCCCGATTTGATTATTTGTGATTGGATGATGCCCTATTTAGATGGGTTAGAAGTTTGTCGGCGAGTCAAAGCTAACCCAGACTTGTCAAGCACTTTTTTAATTCTGCTAACCATGCGGGATGCAATTTGCGATCGCGTTAAGGGGCTTGATGGAGGGGCAGATGAGTTTATTTCTAAGCCAATTCAGCCTGATGATTTACTCGCACGGGTAAGAGCGGGATTGCGCTCTTCTCAGTTAATTCAACAATTAGATCGCGATTTGCGGCAGTTGCGAGAAACTCAGGCAGAATTGATACATAGCGAAAAAATGCTTAGTCTCTGGCAGTTAGTAGCAGGAATAGCACACGAAATCAATAATCCAGTTACCTTTATTTATAGTAATTTAACCCATGTAGAACACTATAGCCAAGAACTAATTGAGTTACTCCATCTCTACCAAGCCATTACTCCTAATCCTAGCCCTCAACTTATTGATAAATTAAATACGACTGACTTGAACTTTATTACAGACGATCTCCCTAAAGTTATCTCATCCATGCGCCGGGGGGCAGATCGCATCCAGAAAACTGTCAAGTCTTTACAAAACTTTTCTCGGCAACATCAATCCGGATTGCAAGCTGTAAATCTTAATCAAGAAATCGATAATACTCTACTTATTTTACAGCATCGCTTATGGTCCGGCAACGGACATTCTCGGATTGAAGTGGATAAAAACTACGGAAATTTACCCCTTGTAGAATGTTATCCGAGTCAGTTAAATCAGGTATTTTTGAATATCCTTAATAACGCAATTGATGCGATTGAAGAAAATAATCCCCAGATCAAATCTTCTCATCAAGCTGACTCTGGTCGAATTATTATTCGTACTCAAGGGTTAGATATCAATCGTATTGTAATCCGAATTGCTAATAATGGACCGGAAATTCCACCCGCAATCAAAGCCCGAATTTTCGATCCCTTCTTTACTACTAAACCCGTGGGGACAGGTACTGGCTTGGGATTGGCGATTAGCTACCAAATTGTTGTCGGACAACATCAAGGGGTATTAAAATGTTTATCTCTACCGGAAATGGGGACAGAATTTTGGATTGAGTTACCAATACGGTGGAATGCTTCGCTGATTGCGTCACCGAAAGTTTTGCAACATTCTCATTAAGAATAAGCAGAGCTATAATCAATTTGTGAGTCTTTACGAGAAGGTTGAAGTAAAAAAATAATTTCCCCCTGCTCCCCTGCTCCCACTCCCCAC
>NZ_JAMZMM010000411.1 GCF_024178385.1 Limnofasciculus baicalensis BBK-W-15
AATGCCTTTCATCCCCGGACTCAAGTCACGGGGTTTTCAGGCTATTTTCTTATAACTTAACAAATTCACAAACGGCTGAAAGTGGCTTAACTTCGTGAAAATTATTAAGATTAATTCTCAATACTTGACGAATTTGCGTCGTTTCAGCTATTGTTGTCCAATAATCCAAAGGAGGGCTAATAACCTTTTGGGAATTTCCCACACTATTGTGAACCACTTCAATATTCTCTATCTCAAGTGAATTGTAAAGATTTATGAAAAAAACTTGACCATTGAACAGATGTCCGCAAATCTGCTACACTGGTGTTACTTAAACAAAAAACCTAAAAATATTAGCGCCGATCGGAGCTGTTAAGAGCAGCCACCGACGGCTAACCCCCAAACTGAAAAAAGCAGTGTGGCGGCTAGAAGAAATGGTAACATTCCTTTAGCCACCCCGACTCACTATTGTCATGGGGTGGCTAAATTTTTGGGTGGTCAAACCGCTCAAAACCCAGGAGTGAAATCCATGTCCGTAAATTTGATTACCGCTGGCATCGTTGACCCAACTGCATTTTCACTGGCTCGAGTCCGCGTTCAAGTGGCAGCATTTCTGAAAGTACCATTCCGGCAAATAGAACGGATTGAGTGCTGGCGTTACCAAATTTGGGTAAAATTCGTCGAAGGGCGCGGTAAGTTTATCAGTTATCGCAATTTACCGCTTTGGGTAGAACAAGGGCTAATGGCGATAGGAAATTGTCGCGATCGCGCAAGTCTCGACGAATTAGGCGAAATCCTCCATACAGAAGCCCAATGGTATGACAAAGACCAAGAGTCAGAAACCGTTCAGAAGTGGCGGGAAGCTTGGGCAAAAAAAGCTCAGTACCTGCGGCAAGAAGAGGAACGCTTAAGACCCATGCGGCTGCGCCAGGAAGCAGGTAGCACATGGCAAGCAGCATGGGGACATGTATTGCAATGTTGTAGCGATCGCATTTTCCTCGAAGAATTAGCGCCAGAAATTAAGCGTCAAGGTCAAGCCTTTGCCGATTTGCCAGAAGTAGTCGAGGGAATTCAGGCTATGTGGCAAAAGCGCTGGGAGGAATTGGCACAGGCAAGTGCCTAGGAAAAGAGTAAATAATTGCTGTAAACTGGCACAATCCTGAAATGAATTCCCTCCTCAAGTATGTAAATATTGAAATATGAACTCAACAGGCGTATTACTCCCATGTTAGGCAAGTTACTAGACGGACGTTATCAAGTAGATCGAGTTCTTGGTGCAGGTGGATTTGGCAAAACCTATCTGGCACAGGATACTAGACGACCAGGTAATCCTGTCTGTGTAGTAAAACAGCTTAAGCCTGCCAATAGCGACACCAATTTCTTGGAAACCGCCAGACGGCTCTTTACTAGCGAAGCGGAAACCCTCGAAAGACTGGGACATCACGATCAGATTCCTCGGTTACTGGCTTACTTTGAGGAAGACAAGGAATTTTACCTGGTGCAAGAATTTATCGAAGGGCATTCCTTAAGGCAAGAATTGCTACCTGGTCAACATTGGGCAGAAAGCCGAGTTATTGAGTTACTCCAAGAAATTTTAACGGTTTTAGAGTTTGTCCACCGCCACGGGGTGATTCATCGCGACATCAAACCAGATAACCTGATTAGACGTAACTCTGACAATAAAATAGTTCTAGTAGATTTTGGCGCAGTAAAACAAGTCCGTACCCAACTATCCAGTACTTACGGACAAGTAACTAATACTGTAGCAATTGGTACGCCGGGATATATGGCAAGCGAGCAGGCGATGGGGCAACCTCGTCCGACTAGCGATATTTATGGATTGGGAGTTATTGGTATTCAAGCATTGACAGGATTAATGCCAATGCAGTTTCAGGATGATATTAATACAGGGGAAATCCTGTGGGAGCATGTGGTGCCAGTCAGTAAAGGACTCGCCGATATCCTCACCAAAATGGTACGGTATCATTTTAAAGATCGCTATCAGTCTGCAACAGAAGCATTACAGGCTTTACAGCAAATTAGAAATAATCCATCAAGTCCAGGATATCCCACCCAACAAGATATCCCAGGAGCAAGAGAAGCTGCACCGCCACAGCGTTATCCTTCTCCTCCCTCACAACAGCGTACAATGCCAGTAGCTCCGGCTCCTTTACCTCGACCACAACCACCAACTCCTCCTCCCCCTAGCAGACAATCAGTATCTACCGAAAAAGCTGACGGATTACCTCTCGCTATCGGTGTGGGAATAGCATTAATGGTGGGAGTAGGTATGGCTTATGCTACCAGTCAAGGCTTTTGGAATGCCTTCTCGTCGGGAAAATCTGGAGAGCCAACTAATTGTACTGTAGGTAATAGCCCGCTCAATGTGCGATCTGAACCTAACACTAATACAGACGACAATATAATTAAGACTCTTACACCAGGGGAGTCTCTGGCTATCTCTAATAAGAAGCAAAATGGTTGGGTAGAAATTAATGCACCAACTAAGGGATGGGTATTTGAACAGTATATAGATTGTGGTGGAAAAGCAACAGTCGCCAAGACTGAAGCTACTCCTGCTCCAGAAGAAACTGAAGCTACTCCCACTCCAGAGGAAACCAAAGCTAATCCCACACCCAAGGAAACTAAAGCTAGCTCCACTCCCAAAGAAAGTCCCTCACCCAAAGAATCGCCAGATAAAATAAAATCAGCGATTGAAAATGGCAAGATTTTAGCTGCGGCAGCCCAGAAATACCAACAAGGGAACTTAGATGGAGCGATCGCAGATGTTGAATCCATTTTAGCTGAAAACCCCTCCTACAAAGAAGCCCAGGTAAAAATCGAGCAATGGAAAAAGGCTAAAGCACAATTCGATAAGGTTCAAACAGCTTATAATGAAGGTCGCTATGTTGACGTGTTAAGGGATGCGACTGGTGTCAATTTTCCCGGCAATCCCTATTTGGAGGAAAAGTTGAATCAGTTAGTGCAAGAAGCCAAGCGGAAAAATGAAACCGAAGGGAATCAGGAGGAAAAGACTGAGGAAGGACAACCCCCTCAACAAAATCAAGAAACTCCCTCTGACAATCCTACTCCAGAACCAGATAAATCCCCTTAAGGTGTAGGTGTGTAAATTCTAACATCTTGATACCAGGATCGGAAACTGGGTTGATAGCAATAAGGTTAAAAACAATTATGGATGCTGTTCACTATACAACTGCACAAAAACAATTAGAACAAACAATGGATAAAGTTTGTGAGGATTGTAATCCTGTCGTTATCACCAGAGATGACAAACCTTCTGTGGTAATTATGTCCTTAGAAGATTATCTGTCTTTTGCAGAAACTGCCTATCTACTTAGAAGTCCTAAAAACGCCCAACGTCTCCTTGAATCTATTGATGAATTAGAAGGAGGAGGAGGAAAAAAAAAGGAGTTAATTGAATAAATGCACCTGATTTTTTCAGAAAATGCTTGGGACGATTATTTATATTGGCAAAAAACTGACAAAAAAATACTAACTCGTATTAATAATATCATCAAAGATATTCAGCGTTCTCCCTTTGAAGGTATTGGCAAACCAGAACCATTAAAACATAATTTATCCGGTTATTGGTCAAGACGAATTGATGACGAACATCGGATTATTTACAAAGTCCAAGAAGATGGAATTTTAATTGCACAATTAAGATATCATTACTAAATAGGGCTTGCTGTATGGAGTTTTATTTCACCCTAGCCTGGAGGAAATCTCATGACAAACTCAACTGAACTCACAAAACTCAAACTAACTATACTAGAATTAATAGAAAAAGGTAAAGGACGATGGAGTTGGTATGAACTAGCCCAAGCTCTAGCTAATCGAGATGTTGCCAGAGAACCCGATCTCATGGTAGTATTGCACCAGTTAGCTGAAGAAAGTTTAGTTAAAGAGTATGTAGAAACAGCGTCACCGCGAGATCGATGGGAATTAACACCTCTGGGTTTTCAGCAACTGAAACTGTTCAAATTACAGACATGGGCAAAGTCCCAAATTAATTCTATCGCTAAACCGGAAATAACAGAGGACATTCCGATTGCTATTTTGCAGTTAATCGACGATTTCGATCAATTACAAGATCAAGTCAAAGAATTAGAGAAAAAACTAGCCCATCTAGTATAGTCTATGTCTGCACAACTCCACAAAAACAATTAGAACGAAAAGCCTTAAATTAACTATAGTTACAGGAGTTTTGCTAATGCAAACCTTAATTAAGCTGAATATAGAAAAATACGAAGAAGAAGGACAAGAATATTTTGTTGCTACAAGTGATGATTTACAAGGTTTAGTTGCTGAAGGACAAACCTTAGAGGAAGTTATCGAAATTGCAGAAGATGTAGCGAGAATATTACTTGAGATGGAACAAAAAGACAGTAAAAAATTAACTTTATTTAAAGTTCCCAATCAATTTGAATACCCTCTTATCTTAGAAATATAATGGGAAGATTAGCTGGATTTTCTTATCAAAAAGTAACTCAAAAACTACGAAAATTAGGCTTTGAATTTTATCGTAGCGCCAAAGGAGATCATGAAATTTAGTATAATTATATCACAGAAGCAAAAACAACTATTCCTCATCATCGAGAAATTAAAGAAGGAACATTAAGAAATATCTTAAAACAAGCTCAGATTGATGTAGATGTATTTCTTGATATATGATGCAATCTAAAAAAAAGATATTATCGATAGAGCAAAATCTCAGCTAAAACCCATAACCTCCCCTCAACCCTCTGCGCACCTCTGTGCCCACCTCTGCGTACCTCTGCGTTAAAAAAAAACACCCAATCCAACCACCCCAACCC
>NZ_JAMZMM010000412.1 GCF_024178385.1 Limnofasciculus baicalensis BBK-W-15
TAAATAAAAGAGATAGGAGTGGGCAGTGTCTAGAAATATATCTAGTGTCAAAGCCTTTAACGAATTAGTGGAATGTGGCATAATTCCCCAGTCAGAAGTCACCGCATTTTACCAACCCCACCAGAATTTACAAGACGATGACGAAATCGTCATCGCCATAGAAACCTGGTTAAAACACCCATCTCGCAGTAAATTTTTAGCCAGTTATCAAGAAAAGCTGGAAAGACTCCGGAAAGGAAGCAGTGTACCCACAAGAGAAACAATCCCTGGCAATGTCAAATCTACCACAAAACCAAATCAACCCAGCGCGACTGTCAGTCAATTATTCCACAATGCCATGATTAAAGTTACCCAATCTAATAATAGTGGTAATAGTCAATCTTCGCCACCAAAGCCATGAAGGGAGTGGGGAGATTTGGCAGCGGATGGTTGATTGGTTGTTAGTGAGGATGGTAGTAAGAATAGCGGATGGTTGGTTGGTTTTTAACGATAACTAACAAAACCAATAACTAATAACCAACAACTAACAACCAATAACTAATAACTAACAACCAATAACCAACAACCACGAGTGAAAAACTTTACTCTCAGTCTAGTTGCATTTCATCTTCGCCAAACTCTCACCGATGCCCTCGATGAGGCAGATGCTGATGCTAATTTATTGTGGGAGACTTTAGCCAAACTAGGTGAAAAACAAATACCCTTTCCCGAATTAGCCAAAATCCGTACCCAACTCATTTGTTACCAAAATAATCAATATACACCCCAAGCCGAAGCAGGTGGACAAATATTCTGGTTAACTCATTCCGGCAAAGATTTAGATTTAGGTAGCATTCCCACACCCGAAGGTTTCAAAATTACTGCTAATCTCCAACCATTTCGCCTCCACGACACCTACGCCGCAGACTTAACCCTCGCCCCAGATAATCCAAATATTGATATTACTATCCCCCAAATCCAACACTTCAAACCAAATTACCTACTTCCCTCTCACATCCAAGCCTCAATCGGAACAACTTTATGGTTATACGGAGAAATAGATAGCACTATCGACAGTCAAGATTGGGCGGAAAAATGTGCAATCGCTTTGGTAGCGGGAAGTAACCTTAATCCCATCTTAGTCAATCAAGAATCACTATTTGATAGTATCTTATTTACCTTCAAAACCAATAATCCTATATGCCAAATACTAATATTACTCAATAACAGCCAAGCCGACACCATCACCCCCCTAGGTGAAACCTACGATAGCATCTTAAATCTACTTTGCTGTCACCATAAAATCTCTAAAATATACCAAGACTCGCGACAAAGTTACACCCAAACGCGCCAACTCTATAGTCAATTGGAAAAGAAAATCCAAGGCTACCCCAACCTCATCGCCGACACTACCGAAAAGCTAGCCAATCTCAAAAAATTATTAAGTCAAATACCAGAAGATGGGATTAACTATACTCGTTACCTCCGAGATATAACCGCCCACTATACCGCCATCGACACCAATACCAGAAATTACCGCATTTGCCTAGCTAATATTAAAGCCAAAGGTAATATCCCAAAATTCTGGGAAACTCTAAACGATATAACTTTCCACCAATGGCAAAATCAAATTAAAATTGATATAGATTATCTTACGCCAGGAGAAAACTTATTTGCCAGAACGATCGAGACGATTCGTGGTACAGTAGAGATAGAACAGGTAGAGTGCGATCGCGCCACAGAAGCCAATACTCAAGACAGACAAGAAAAACTAGAAATATTAATCGCTTTTATCGGTACAGCCTTAGCCGTCAGCGGTGTTTCCTCACAAGTCGCCACGAATCCTAGCCAAATTATTTATACTCAATTATGTCAGAAAGAATCACCCAAAAATGTCAAATTATTACCTTATTTAGGTTTAAGTATTATAGATTTATTGATTCATATATTTTTAGGAATTATGATAGCCATTCCCGTAGGAATATGGCTCAAACATAGAAAATAATCACATCAGCAATAACCGTATGGTGGGCACTCCCTACTAACTTCATCATCAGCTTTTCAAATTATTAGGAGTGCCCACCCCACATGAAACTACATGAAAATATAATCTCAGTATAAGATATTTACCCTTTCCGTGCCCTAAAATTGGTACATTGCTGAAAGAGATTAATTCCTCATAGCTAGAATAATCAATGAAAGCCATTGTCATTACCACCCCAGGCACACCGGAAGCTCTGCAACTAGTAGAAGTACCACAACCCCAAATCCAAAACAATACCGACATCCTCATCCGACTCCACGCCGCAGGGATTAACCCAATTGATACTAAACTCCGCAGCCGAGGTACTTTTTATCCTAATGAAATGCCCGCTATTTTAGGATGTGATGGTGCTGGTGTTGTGGAAGCAATTGGTGCTGCGGTTAAGCGATTTAAAGTAGGGGATGAAGTATATTTTTGTGCTGGCGGATTGGGCAAATCTGGCACAGGAAATTATGCTGAATTCACCGTTGTCGATGAACGCTGGGTAGCCCGGAAACCCACATCTCTTTCCTTTGCTGAAGCTGCTGCCGCACCATTAGTACTTATTACTGCCTGGGAATCATTATACGATCGCGGACGGTTGGAAGCTGGACAAAAAGTCCTCATTCATGCAGGCGCAGGTGGTGTTGGGCACGTTGCCATTCAACTTGCTAAAATTAAAGGTGCTGAGGTTTGTACCACTGTCAGCTCTCCAGAAAAAGCCAGATTAGCACGTCAATTAGGAGCAGACAATACAATTCTTTACAAACAAACCGATTTTGTCCAAGCTGTTCTAGATTGGACAGAGGGGGAAGGAGTAGATCTCGCTTTTGATACTGTAGGTGGTAAAATTTTCTACGATACGGTTCCAGCCGTGCGGGTGTATGGCGATTTAGTCACTATTCTCGAACCTAACCCAGCCGATGGTAATTTAAAAACGGCGCGATCGCGCAATCTCCGCATTAGCTTAGAAATCATGCTAACTCCAGCCTTACAGGGAATTGTTGCAGCACAACTCCATCAAACCGAAATTCTCGAACAATGTGCCAGTTGGATTGATGAAGGGAAGCTGAAAATTCACTTATCTCAATCTTTTACCTTACAAGATGCTCCTGCTGCGCATAAAGTGATAGAGTCAGGATCGACTACAGGTAAAATTTCTCTGATCGTAAAATAATAAGATATCTTGTTGGTTGTGGACAAGGGGCTTAAGCCCCTTGTTATTAGTTGTTTGGTATAATAAAAAACAAGACATTAAATAAATAACAAATAATTATCTATATGGATAAAGGGAACCAAATCATTGAACAATATGCCCAGAAAAAACGCAATTTTTCTGGTCTAAATATAAGTGGCGCTACCCTAATTACAGAAAAGCTAATTGCCGCAAACTTTAGCCATGCCGATTTGAGTAATGCTCTTTTATTTGGCACAGATTTAAGTCAAGCTCTATTATTGAATACTAATCTAAGTGGTGCTATTCTCGTAGCAGCGATTCTAACAGATGCTATCATGATTGATGCTAATTTAATTGATGCGAACCTGAGTGGAGCCAAATTAATCGGTGCTAAATTAATCGGCGCTCAGTTAAATGGTGATAAGTTAGTTGGAACTAACCTCCATCATGCTAATTTGAGTAATGCGGATTTGAGTAATACTAACTTGTTTGGTTCTAATTTCAGTAGCGCAGATTTAAGTAAGACTAATCTGAGTGAGGCTAACTTGATTGAAGCTGACCTGAGTAATGCTATATTATTGGGTGCAAACTTAAATAAAGCAGATCTAAGTCGTGCTAATCTCAAAAAAGCAGATTTAAGGGGTGCTAACTTGAGTGGCGTTAATCTAAGCGGTGCTTATTTGAACTTAAATTCACCTGAATTAATCGCAGAAATTTTACGCCAAGCTGCTGGAGAAGAACAAAACAAACAAAAACTACCCGAATTAATTCTCAGGTATCGCCAAGGATGGGAATTCTTGAAAAAACTGAATCGCCCTTTGGCAGAATGGGGAATGGACACAATCAGAGCCATCGCATCACCAAATCAAGAATTCCAATAATTATTTGTTATTTATTATTTGTTATTTATTATTTATTGTGGGCTAATAAATTCATAATTAATCAACAAAAACTAATAACCAACAATCAAAAACCAACAACCAATAACAATTAAACTTTTGCTTCCAAAGACTTGAGATATTCAGTATTGACACCAGACTCGCGGATGAGAGAAATCTTACCAGTCCGAGCAATTTCTTTAAGACCAAACTTACTCAGTACCTGGACAATTGCCACCATTTTACCAGGATCGCCAACTACTTCTAGAGTTAGGGAATCTTCAGCGATATCAACAACTCGCGCCCGGAATACCTGAGCTAATTCAATAATCTCCGAACGCGACGAGCTATTAGCATTAACCTTTAGTAGCATCAACTCTCGCTCGACACAAGGTACAGTAGTAATATCCTGTACTTTCAGGACATTAATCAGCTTGTAGAGTTGCTTAGTTAGCTGTTCGATAGAACTTTCATCACCCGGAACCACCATAGTAATCCGAGAAATACCAACCTGTTCCGCCGGACCAACAGCTAGACTTTCAATATTGAAGCCCCGACGGGCAAATAAGCCAGCAATTCGGGTTAAAACCCCGGCTTCATCTTCAACTAGAACCGAAAGGGTATGTTTCATCAGAGTCAAAATTCAGGCAGCACGCACTCACAGAGCCAAACGTTGATAGGTATTTTGGCATGGGATTTTATATTATCGCAGCATTAGGCGATCGCAAAAAGAAGATGGGGAGTGGGGAGTGGGGAG
>NZ_JAMZMM010000413.1 GCF_024178385.1 Limnofasciculus baicalensis BBK-W-15
CCCCCTAACCCCGCAAAGCAATTGTCTAATTTCTCCGGTAAACTAACCTAAAGACTCTTGACGTACTCCCCCTGCTTATAGCTATAGCAGGGGGATTCTTAAAAAGTTGTTACGAGGCGGTCTAAATACACACCTCTCCACTTTTCTTCCTGCTTCTTAGACTCTTAACTAGACTGTTACCAGTCCCCGTCAGCTCATCTCCACAGGCAATTTAATTTACCCTCTAGGATGCGTCCCACCCCAGAGCCTCCTTATCGCTAACCTTGCGGCTGCGTTTCTGCCCACCCTGCGGGAAGCAAGCTGCGGAGTCCAGTTATGGATATCCTGCATGGTTCGTCAACCCTGCGATTGGTTTTCTAATTCTAGCACCTTTGGCTATCACTAATCTCGATACCATCTTGTCTCCTGCCTCTTGGCAGGATTAGCCCAAATATTTTCACTTGATATGGCACAATTTTAGGTAAAATCAAACTTTCCAGAATGACGGCAACGACTCCAACCATACTTACCCAATACGACCCAACCGCCACTGAAGCCTTATGGCAGAAGTTGTGGGAAGAAAATCAAGTCTTTAAAGCTAACCCGGAACATCAAGGCCAACCCTATTGTGTTGTCATCCCGCCACCAAATGTTACAGGTAGCTTACACATGGGGCACGCCTTCGAGAGTGCCCTGATTGACACCCTCGTCCGCTACCATCGGATGAAAGGGCGGAATACCCTCTGGTTACCTGGAACTGACCACGCTAGCATAGCAGTCCATGCCATCCTGGAAAAACAGCTCAAAACAGAAGGCAAAACCCGCAAAGAATTAGGAAGGGAAAAGTTTCTCGAAAGGGCTTGGCAGTGGAAGGAATCATCTAAAGGTACGATTGTTAACCAACTGCGGCGCTTAGGTGTATCAGTAGATTGGTCAAGAGAAAGGTTTACCATGGATGAAGGCTTATCTAAAGCTGTACGGGAAGCCTTTGTTAGACTTTATGATGAGGGATTGGTTTACCGAGGTGAGTATCTTGTCAACTGGTGTCCCGCATCTCAGTCAGCAGTATCGGATGTGGAGGTGGAAAATAAAGACGTTGATGGAAATTTATGGCATTTCCGCTATCCCCTCACTGACGGTAGTGGTTATTTGGAAGTGGCAACCACTAGGCCAGAAACAATGTTAGGGGATACCGCTGTTGCGGTTAATCCTAGTGATGAAAGATATCAGAATTTAATTGGCAAAACCGTTACTCTGCCAATTATGGGACGAGAAATCCCGATTATTGGCGATGAGTTAGTCGATCCAGCCTTTGGTACAGGTTGTGTCAAGGTAACCCCAGCTCATGACCCCAACGACTTTCAAATGGGTCATCGGCATAAGTTACCATTTATCAACATTATGAATAAGGACGGGACTTTAAACGAAAATGCCGGACTATTTCAGGGGCAAGACAGATATGAAGCCCGCCAAAAAGTCGTGCAGCGGCTTGAGGAAGATGGATGCCTAGTCAGGGTAGAAGATTATAAGCATACCGTTCCCTATAGCGATCGCGGCAAAGTTCCCATCGAACCCCTACTCTCAACCCAGTGGTTTGTCAAAATTCGTCCCCTAGCCGATAACGCTCTAGAATTCCTAGACAAGCACAATTCTCCCAAATTCGTCCCGGAACGTTGGACAAAAGTTTACCGGGATTGGCTAGTAAAATTAGAAGATTGGTGTATTTCTCGCCAACTCTGGTGGGGACACCAAATTCCCGCCTGGTATGCCGTCAGTCAAACCGATGGCGAGATTAAAGACAATACACCCTTTGTTGTTGCCCGCAATGAGGAGGAAGCCAAGGAAAAAGCCATAGCACAATTTGGTGAAAATGTCAAAATAAAACAAGACCCCGACGTGTTCGATACCTGGTTTTCGTCAGGATTGTGGCCATTTTCCACCATGGGTTGGCCTGATGAAACCGTTGACTTAAAAACATACTATCCAACCACAACACTAGTTACAGGCTTTGACATCATATTCTTCTGGGTAGCGCGGATGACCATGATGGCAGGACATTTTACAGGTCAAATGCCCTTTGAAACAGTTTACATCCACGGATTGGTGCGGGATGAAAACAATAAAAAAATGTCCAAAAGCGCCAATAATGGCATCGATCCCCTAATTTTGATTGACAAGTACGGGACAGACGCAGTGCGCTACACCCTGATTCGGGAAGTAGCAGGAGCAGGTCAAGATATTCGGTTGGAGTATAATCGCAAAACAGATGAGTCAGCATCAGTGGAAGCATCGCGGAACTTTGCCAACAAACTCTGGAATGCAGCCCGGTTTGTAATGATGAATCTGGATGGTAAGACTCCACAGCAGCTAGGCTCTCCCCTCATCCTAATCGAAAAATCTTCCCCTAATCCTCCCCTAATTAAGGAGGAAGAGGCGAGCAAAGCGTTAGAATTAAGCGACCGCTGGATTTTGTCCCGCTTTCATCAAGTAGTCCATCAAACCAACGATCATCTGGACACCTACGCTCTGGGAGAAGCAGCAAAGGGACTATACGAGTTCATCTGGGGTGACTTCTGTGATTGGTATATTGAACTAGTTAAATCTAGACTACGGCAAGAGGCAACATCTCCTGGGCGGGTTATTGCCCAACAAACCCTTGCCTACGTGCTAGAAGGGATCTTAAAACTGCTCCATCCGTTTATGCCTCATATCACTGAAGAAATCTGGCATTCCCTCACCCAAAAATCGGCAGAGTTTTTGGCATCACAGCCAT
This sequence comes from Limnofasciculus baicalensis BBK-W-15, assembly GCF_024178385.1. Lineage (GTDB taxonomy): Bacteria > Cyanobacteriota > Cyanobacteriia > Cyanobacteriales > Coleofasciculaceae > Limnofasciculus > Limnofasciculus baicalensis. The sequence continues at coordinate 2,753 of NZ_JAMZMM010000413.1, forward strand.
TACCAGAATTATTAAGTTCTGAGGTAGAATCTTTAACTCAAAACTCGCCCATCAACCCAGCCTTAGAGGAGCAATTCGATCTGCTGATTAGCACAATCCGCACGATTCGGAACCTCCGTGCCGAGGCGGGAATCAAGCCGGGGGTGAAGGTATCAGTCATTCTCCAAAGTGAGAGCAGTAACGAACGTCAAATTATGGAAGCTGGGAAATCTTATATTCAAGACTTAGCAGGAGCTTTGACATTGACAATTACTTCATCTCTGGAAGAAGAGATAGAGACAACCATGGCAGGTGCGATCGGCACGATCCAAGTATTGATTCCTCTGGCTGGTGTTGTGGATGTAGATGCCCTCCGCGCTAAGTTAGCCAAAGACTTAGGTAAAGTGGAAGCAGAAGCACAATCCATTTCCAGTCGTCTGGCAAATCCCAACTTTGTCAGGAAAGCCCCAGATGAAGTCGTCCAGGGTGCGAAGAATGCTTTAACAGAGGCGTTACATCAAACCGAAATTTTGCGGAATCGCCTCAATCTACTGTAGAGAGAATATAAAATTACTCTTTACGGAGCTTCTCACCGATCGCCTATTTGTTATTAGTTGTTGGTTATTAGTTATCGCCAAACAACAAACAACAAACAACAAACAATAAACAACAACAAACTAATAGGAAATGCTACACCTGGCCCTAGTGCAAAAGAATGAGGATGTAGGCGGGGGAAAGCTACAATTGCTAGCCCGCCAACAATCAGATCATTGCTGGGCAGTAATCAACCCAGAAAGTACGATCGTGACAGACAGGAATTCCCTTCATGAGGGATTGTTAGTCTTGGTCGATCTTTCTGATAATCAAGAGGTTCAGTCGATTAAACCCGCTCAAGACTGGGTGTTAACGATCGTCCAGAAATACTTGAGTCATGGCATTACCCCAAGCTTTCTTCAAGAGGAATCAGCACGTATTGAAGAATGGCGGAGAGATCTAACTTCACAAAGTCAGGATTTGACCCGCCAGCGAGCAGAATTTGAAGCCCGTCGGGATCGAATTACAGCCACAGAGCAAGAATTAGAACAACAAAAGCAGCGACTTGAACGAATGGCAGAACAGTTGAAAGAGAGGGAATCGGAATTGAAACAGGAACGACGGCGACTCGAAGAGTGGGAACAGCGACTCGAAGAGTGGGAAGAGCGTCTGAGGGAGAAGGAAGAGGAATAAAGATCTAGCTAGCTTCTGCTCCTTGAGCGGCTAGACAAGATATTTGCTAACATTTATCTGAAGACAAATGTTAACCGATCCGTCCCTAAAACTACCAAAAATACATCGCAAAAATGATTCCTACAGTTATAGAACAATCTGGTCGTGGCGAACGCGCCTTTGACATCTACTCCCGTCTATTGCGGGAACGAATTGTCTTTCTCGGACAACAAGTTGACTCGGATCTAGCTAACTTAATCGTTGCCCAGCTTCTATTTTTAGAATCTGAAGATCCGGAAAAAGACATTTACCTCTACATCAACTCTCCAGGTGGTTCCGTGACAGCGGGGATGGGCATTTACGATACGATGAATCAAATTCGTCCGGATATCTCCACAATTTGTGTTGGTTTGGCGGCGAGTATGGGAGCATTCCTACTTAGTGCTGGTGCCCATGGGAAAAGGATGAGCTTACCTCATTCTCGCATTATGATTCACCAGCCTCTAGGGGGCGCTCAAGGGCAAGCAACCGATATCGAAATTCAAGCCAAAGAAATCCTCTACCACAAGAAAAAGCTTAACGATCTTTTGGCAGAACATACAGGTCAATCAATGGATCGAATTCAGGATGATACTGAGAGAGATTTCTTTATGTCCGCAGAGGAAGCCAAGGAGTATGGTTTAATCGACCAAGTGATCGAGCGCCGCCCTTCACTAGTACGAACTCCTGTGGGTGTTGCTTGAGGTAAGGGGGAGTGGGGAGTAGGGAGTAGGGAGTGGGGAGAGTTTTGAGTTTTGTTAGCGCAGCGGGACGAAGTCCGTTTTGAGTTTAAACTCTCCCTTGTCCCCCT
>NZ_JAMZMM010000414.1 GCF_024178385.1 Limnofasciculus baicalensis BBK-W-15
CTCTCCCCCATCCTGGTTAAGAATTTTTGCGATCGCTTCTCGACCAATTTGTGCTACTTCATGAGGTAGGGTTCCGCCGTTTGTGTCGCATAGCACTAACCATTGAGCGCCTGCGTCTCTGGCAGCGATTAGGGTTTTGAGAGCATATTCAGGATTGTATTTGTAGCCATCAAACCAATGTTCGGCATCGTAAATTACTCGTCGTCCTTGGCTGATGAGATACTCAATGGTATCTCGAATCATCGCCAGGTTTTCTTCTAGGGTAGTATTTAAGCCTTCTATTACTTGCAAATCCCAGGATTTACCGAAAATTGTCACCCAGCGAGTACCTGCGGCAAGGATGGCTTGGAGCATTGGATCATCGACTGCTCTAATATTAGGACGGCGAGTAGAACAAAATGCGACTACTTCGGCTTGGGTGAGGGGTTCTTCTTTGAGTCTCCAGAAAAATTGTACGTCTTTCGGATTCGCTCCTGGCCATCCCCCTTCAATAAATGGTATACCTAATTCGTCGAGTTGTCTGGCTATCCGTATTTTGTCTTCTAGTGACAGGGATAATCCTTCTCGCTGAGTACCATCCCGGAGGGTTGTGTCGTAGATACAGATTTGTTTTGATGTTTGTTGGAGCATGGATTGGGGAAGGATGAAGGATTAAGGATGAAGGATTAAGGATGAAGTATTAAGGATGAAGTATTAATGATTAAGGATGAAGGATTAAGGATGAAGAAGTTTATATTCTTGAAAAAACATCAATAGTATATTGATGTTTTTTCAAGATTAACCAATTGCAAATGCTATTGTTTTCTCCTTCATAATTCCTTCCTTCCTTCATACTTCATAACTCATCCTTCCAAGAGCCTAATTGGTGATTTTCTGGAAAATTCAATGAATTGCGTGATTGGGGTAATTCATTCAGCTTTCCTGGGTTGCGAATCCGCTCTAATTGAGTCAGCGCCCACCTTGCTGTTTCCTGAACTTCTGGATCGGGATCGTTTACAGAATAGGACAATAGTTGGCTAACTTGACTGACTAATTCGTAAACTAAGGTTAAGTCCCGAATGGCATTTTTACGCACATCAGGATTGTCATCTTGTAAGGAAAGTGCTAGTGCTTTATTCATCGGAGTAAGCGTCTTAATTCCAATTTGGGAGATTGCCTCCAAAATTAAACTACGCTGCTTGGAATCAGAATCGATTATTAAATCTACTAAAGGTTGTACAGCCCTCGAATCTCCTTTCTGTGCAAGTTCCCAGATCGCTTTTCTGCGTTTTTGGGGATCGGAACTTTTTAAGTCTTTAATTAATACAGGCACAGTATTTGTTTTGGCGAGATTACTATCTTTTTTAATCAGGGATGTACTATCTGTTGTTTGAAGGGGTGACGGATTTTCGGGAGGGGTTGGGTTGACAATCGCCAAGGAGGAAGAGGTATAACCGTTGGGATGATTATGGGTGTCAACGGGTTCTATTTCAGGATCGAAATCGTTGGTAATAGAATTTTCGATCTTAAGTTGAGGCTCTAGACTTTTGGGGGTAGACTTGGGTTTAGATCGTTTTTTCTTCTTGGTTTTGGTATTGGGTTTCGCTCCTTGTTTCTTCCCGTCTAACTTCTTGACTAAGAGAAATAATCCGCCGCCAATTGTCCCCAGAATTACAGCAACAAGTAATACTATAAATAGGATTTTTCTAATTTTATCTAGATCTACTTTCTTTTTCTGCTCCTTAGCTGGGGATTTATCTTTAGATTCTGATGGTTTAGATTTCTTATCTGCCTCTTCTTTCAGGCGACTCAAAGTGCCTTTGCCAGCAATGCCATCGACATCCATACCAAGAGATTTTTGGAATTCAGCAACGGCAATTTTCGTTTTTGCGTCATAGAAACCGTTGACTACCTCTTTGTAGAAGCCTAGCTGTTTGAGTTTTTTCTGCAAGTCTTTGACGGCTTCTCCCTCACTGCCAACTTTAAGGAGCTTTTGCTCAGTGGCTTCAGGAGTTGGCGACTGGGCAATGAGGAAGGATTCAGGTAAGTTGAGTGGTGAGCTAGCACTGGCTGGCTCTAATTTAGATGGGTAGGCGATCAAACACCAGCCTAAGCAAGTGATACAGGCAGCTAGAAGTACAGGGGAGGGATGACGAGTCATAGAAGAATCAGGGACTTGAAGAGGTAGCCACTATCGGCTATTTCGATCTCACTCCAAGCTAGCTCAAATCATTAGATATTACATCTAAGCTCAATGACCTAACTTTCAATAAGCATGGAATTTGACACCCTATTTCTCTCACCAAAAAACGAGCGGGAGAGCAACTGGCTGTCTTCCACGGGGAGGAACGCGGCTGCGACTTGAGTCGCCGTCAAAATAGTGGAAATTGTCATCTTCTGGTCTGTTCTACCCATTACCGCCTTGGAGTTGCTCGACTCGGTGTACTTTTGTAATGCACTTTCAATGGGACAATTTCCATTTCAAGTTCCACAACCCTGTACGCATAATGGTTTTGCTCCATTGAGCCTCCCATGAATGGGGTAATGTTAGCCTTGACAATGTTAGAGGTCGGTAACTATCCAAACAGCACTTCCTTAACCCTTGTACAGATGCTTAACTGTTTGGTTATAGAGCAGAGAACTGGCTGCGCATTCTCTGGTATGTTCTTAAACGCTTGCCTCTAACGTAGTACCCTTCGGTACTGAGTCTGGTCAGATTGGGCTGTATTTCAAGCCCCCGCCTTCAGGCGTGGGGTTTCTGACAATGGGCTGATTGAATCTGGAGTGGTTCCACCCTGGTTCATAATCGATTGTAACCGATGGGCGATTTCCTGTCGCTGATTGATTAGATAGATGCTGACTAAGGTTAGGCTAACGCCAATCCACTGTATGGGAGTGAGGACTTCTGACAAGAATAACTTACCAAAGAATAGGGCAAATATGGGTGTGAGGAAGGTTAAAGAGCTGAGACTGGTGAGATTCCCACTGGAGGCAAAATAGAAGAATAAACCATATGCGATCGCACTGCCAAAAATAGTAGAGTACCCTAATGCCACCCAGCCTCCGAGATCGATATTTACCCATTGTTGGGATTCCCACATCCCGGATAGGGCGAATAAGGGCAATCCACCCAAAACCATGTGCCAACCTGTCGCGGTAACGGGATCGGCATATTGGCTGACATACCGAATCATTACTGTTCCCAGCGCCATGGATAAGGCGGCTAACAGCATCAGCCATTGGCCATGTTCAAACAATCCTTGTAGGCTGAAGTTTAAAGTTAAGGCATCGCCGTGGAGGAGGCTGATAATCCAGCTATCTGGTAAACCAATTAGACTAATCCCCAATATCCCAATCCCCAATCCCACGCTACCCCATAAGCCAATAATTTCGCCAAATAGCAGTCCGGAAAGTAATGCTACTGCGAGGGGTTGAGAGTCGATCATCACCGAACCCAAACCCGCACTAATCCTCACTAATCCCTCAGCTAAGAATCCTTGAAACAAAGCCCCATCAACTAGGGCAAATAAGCCAATCCAGAGCCATGCAGCCCATCCTTTGGGCTGGGGACGCTTCATGATACTGGCTGCTATCAAGACTAAAATACCTGCTGGCAGTAAACGGAATCCTGCCATAAATAGGGGTGTGGTATTGGGGATGACTCCTTTCATTGCTACCATTGCCGTACCCCACAGGAAAAATGGTGCGATTAGTCCTAAGATGCCGAAAGGCAGTTGGGTGTTGGTTTTTAGCTGCATGAGATTGTTTATTATTGCTGGGCGGTTTAAGGATGAGATAATTTTTATGATTCTTTACAATATTTTACAATAAATATTTAGTTATGTTAAGTATGAGAGGTGAGAGGTGACCGAAAAAATTCCCCTAACCTCTTACCCCTAACCTCTTACCTTAGAATTAAGTATTAAGGCTTACCACCCTTAAAACTCACCCACTCAATTACTTAATAAATCATGGTCTGGCCTTTTAAGCCCAAGTCTCGTAGACAAATTGCCCGAATAGAAATAACAGGCGCGATCGCAGGACAAACCCGCAAACGGGTGCTGGAAGCCCTGAAAACGGTGGAAGAGAAGAAATACCCTGCTTTGCTGTTACGGATAGATAGTCCCGGCGGTACTGTGGGCGACTCCCAAGAAATCTATAGTGCCCTGATGCGCCTGCGCGAAAAACTCAAAATTGTTGCCAGTTTTGGTAATATCTCCGCATCTGGGGGAGTTTACATTGGTATGGGAGCCGAACATATTGTGGCGAACCCTGGTACGATTACCGGGAGTATCGGTGTGATCCTGCGCGGTAATAACCTGGAGCGGCTGTTAGAGAAAATTGGTATTTCCTTTAAAGTGATTAAATCTGGTCCCTACAAAGACATTCTCGCCTTCGATCGGGAACTGACAGAGCCAGAACAGAGTATTCTCCAAGAGATGATCGATGTTAGTTATCAGCAATTCGTGCAAACGGTTGCCGAAGGTCGAAAATTGGCAGTAGAAACGGTGAAAACCTTTGCCGATGGGCGGATTTTTACAGGTCAGCAAGCTTTGGCTCTGGGAATTGTTGATAAACTGGGAACTGAGGAAGATGCCCGTCGCTGGGCAGCCGAATTGGTAGATCTCGATCCAGATAAAACTAAGTGTGAGACCATTGAAGAACCTAAATCTTTATGGAATCGTCTCGTACCTGGTAGTAGGAGTCGGATGCCTTTAGGTCTATCGACTGGGATGGATTGGTTAGAATTTGAATTGGCGACATCTGGTCAACCGCTTTGGCTTTATAAGCCCTAGTGTATGAGGG
>NZ_JAMZMM010000415.1 GCF_024178385.1 Limnofasciculus baicalensis BBK-W-15
CCGTTACCCCATCTACTACCTACAATCGCGGTAAAATCTCTGGTAACAACTTACCTGGCACTTTCGACAGAGCAAAATTTTGCCCACTAATACCCCTTTCCTGATAAAAAGTCCGAATAGTCTTAATCAGATAGCTCAAAGCAGTTTGATAGGCATCAGATTCCGGTTTCCCTGCCAGACAAGATTTCACCTGTTGCTCTAGCGCTCCTGCCAAATGCTCCGACTTAACTGCTCCATCTAAAGAAAACTCAGCTTCTGTAGCTAACTGATAATGAGCTAATCCCAAATTATTGCGAGTAGCGATAACATCAAAATTAACCGATACTGGTGGATTATTTTCTGCCAGTTGCTCGACAAGCGCGATCGCATTTTGATAAGCTAGAATACAATGCTGCAAATATTCTAACCTACGTTCCGGTACATCCTGACATCTATCTGCTAGATGCCAATAAGCCGTACCCAAATTATTCTCAGTCGCCGCAGAAGCCGCAGGTGCAGATTCATGAGTGCGATAACTCAAAGCATCTTTATAAGCTAGCACTGCTAACTCCAACCACATTTGTGGTTGTTCATATTGTGCCAAATTCCAATAAGCCGTACCCAAATTATTTTGAATCATCGCCCAGTTCATCTTTTCCGATTCCGTGGTATAATAACACAGAGATTCCGCATAAGCAGTAATTGCCTGATGTAAGTTCTCAACTGGCGATTGATGTTGGGCTAAATACCAATAGGCTGTTCCTAAATTATTCTGAGTAGAGGCGTATTTAATCGGATCGATTTCACCACTGCGATAGTGCAACGCTTCTTGATAAGCGCGAATCGATAATTCCAAGCTTTCAACTGGCTCTTGATAGCGAGCTAAATCGCCATAAGCAGCACCCAAATTATTTTGAATCATGGCATAGATTTGGGGTGCATCTTCAGCAACAATTTTAGTTAAGGCAATCTGATAAGCTTGAATACCTTGTTCTAAATAAGAAGTCCGATGTGCTATATTATGAGAATGGCGAGATAGCATCCAGTAAAGATTACCCAAGTCATTGAGAATATTTGGTGCTTGAGACGAAGACTCATCTAAAGATTGTAAAGCCAATTCATAAGCCTGAATTGCGATCGCTAAATTTTCCTCCGAGACATCTCCCCCTTCAATAGCTTGGCGATATTGATCGCCTAATTGTAAATAAGCATCCGCTGGCGATACTGACTCCTTAACCCCATCAACAATAAAACTATCCGATTCGGCAATAGCAGAATTATCCCCAATCTCCCTATTACCTTCATCTCCATTCAATTGATAACTAGCAGAATTATCACCTATCTTTTGATCGCTAATAGGATTGTTTTTAAGATCGTTTAACGTAAAACTATTATATTCATCGCTAATTTCCGAATTAAAGCCATCTATATTTAATAATTGAGAGACAAGAAAATTATCGCCAATCCCGTCATCTCCAATTACCGGAGCAAAATCATTTCTATATAATTGAGAAATAGCAAAATTATCCCCACCGCTCCTATCTCCAATATCTGTAGGACAGGCATCTCGCCTGTCACTCATAATACCATTAGCCGCACTCCCCAATAGAGCATCATCACCAACTAATTGATTTTGCCAATTAATTCCATCGCTATTAAAAGCAAAATCTCCCGTCTCAACTAAATCCCCATCTAAGAGCGATCGCAAATCCGCCTTAAACGAACCCGTAGTTTCCCCTAACTCCCTTCTATTATCTGACGATTCCGGACTATATATACCAACAGGAGGCAACGGAGTTGGCTCTCCTTCAAACTCAAATACCCCAGTATGCCATTGCCAAAATTCCGGTGCAGACTGTACAATATTATGAAACCAAGGTCGAGGTAACCATAGCAACAAACTTACTTCCAGATGAGGTAAATGGCACTCAATTTTCCGTAGATGTTTGAGAAACAACCGCTGAATAGTTGGAGGTTGTCGGGTTAATCGTTCAATACCCAGAATCTGAAATCCAGGCGCAATAGTAATGCGGCGAGATGGTGGATTTTGAGATAACCATTGAATCATTTGAGCAAAAGGATTAGGATCGCTCAAATTCAGGTTTAGACTCACTAATTTAGGGTAACTTTGACTGGAGAAAGATTCTCGAGCTGAAGATATCTCCAATTCGTGATGCAATTGGCTAGCCAAACGATTCCGCAAGCTCAAATCATCACAAACAGCCACAAAAATTTGGCGGCGCAGATTAAGACTCAAAGCAAGTTTCAAGCGTTGATAGGTTTGCCGATTCCAGCTCGAAACTTTATGGGAAGTAGCATCGGTTACGATCATGCTGGTGGCTAGAGGAGTAAAGGTACTCTTAATGGTACGCACTCACCAATGGTGATTATTCCCAGAAGAGTTGGTGAATAGGTTTGTATTACACTCTTCTGGGTACGATCGTTTACTTCAGGATATCTCGCTTAAAAGGATAAAGGATGAAGGCTGAAGTATGAAGTATGAAGTATGAAGTATGAAGTATGAAGGCTGAAGTATGAAGGCTGAAGTATGAAGGCTGAAGTATGAAGGCTGAAGTATGAAGTAAAAAAAATAGTTTCACCCTACACCCTACACCCTACACCCTACACCCTACACCCTACTCCCTACTCCCTACACCCTACTCCCTACTCCCTAACTCTCCACAGCAACAGGCTCAGGTTTAGGTGCGGGTAAATCTTGCTTCAGAGTCAGATAGCGAATCACATCCTCACTGAAGCGCATCGCTCTTTCGATCAGAGCGACATGAGTAGGAGGAGCCTTGTAATTCATCTGAATGTAAATCCCTTCCCGGTGCTTGCCGATCATATAAGCCAAACGACGCTTACCCCGATGTTGAATTTCGATATCTGTGCTGCCTTGGGTATGCAACAATTCTCGGTATTTAGCGATCGCAACATTAACCTGCTCTTCTGACAAATCGGGACGCAGGATATACATTAACTCGTAACTATCACTCACAGGTATGACTCTCCTTATGGACAACTTGGCTTCTTCCTTAGTGCTTGGGGATTTTCTACCCATTGACTGAAGGAGGAAGCAAGGACACAAAATTATCCCAGTAGCTACGGGTGTGGCTAACTTCACGCACTTTAAAACCCCCTTTCCCATTGGGTGTGGGGATTGCTACCGGGATATTCTATATTAATTTTACCTTAATCTTGGCAAGAGCTTCGCCAGATAAATGAGGCGGTATAGTTAGCTGCGGGGAGATATCTGCTATTAATTATAGCTAGCTGCCAGGACTAATCCCTATCTTTTCCAAGTAGACACTTTCATTCGATCGCCAAGGAATCTCTAAAATTATGGCGCAGCGCTATGTCCGAGTCAAAACCTCTCAAGGGCAAACCTACTATGGCTTGTTGCAAATCACGCGCACCATCCAGGTGCTGGATGCGCCACCTTGGTTACAGGGGCAACCCACCGATTTAGAATTAGAACCTGGAAGTTACCAGTTACTTGCTCCCTGTGCCCCAACTAAAATTGTAGCGGTGGGGAAAAACTATAGAGATCATGCCGCAGAAATGGGAACACCAGTACCCTTAGAACCCTTATTGTTTCTCAAACCACCTACAACTATTACTGCTGCCGATCGCGAAATCAAGTATCCCCATCAATCCCAACGAGTGGATTATGAGGGAGAGTTAGCCTTGGTGATTGGCGAACATTGTCTAGACTGTACCCCAGCCCAAGCCACGACTAAAATCTGGGGCTATACCATTGCTAACGATGTCACAGCAAGAGATTTACAACAGAAAGACGGACAATGGACAAGAGGGAAAGGATTTGATACCTTTTGTCCTCTAGGTCCGTGGATTGTCCGAGAATTGCCTCCTGGGGCAAAGTTGCAGACATTTTTGAATGATGCGGCCGAACCCGTCCAATCCGCCTCCATCGATCTTATGGTATTTTCACCTGAATTTTTAGTATCTTACATTTCTCAAATTATGACATTATTACCAGGAGACGTGATTTTGACAGGTACGCCCCAAGGGGTGGGAGCGATGAAAATCGGCGATCGCATTCGTGTAGAAATAGAGGGAATCGGTCATCTGGAAAACACCATTGTTCCTCGTTCCTGATCCTTTAATAATTGTAGTCTGACTCATTCCCCGCCAGATAAAAATCAGCTTTTCGAGTTATATTGGGGACTAACCAGACTACCTACAATACTTTGCCCAAAGGCTTGTAAGTTATCAGCCTTAACGGACTTGTGCATAAACTGCTTCCGATAAGGTAGGAATTTCTGCATAACGTCCGAGGAGGGATTGGACAATTGCGTAGCCACAAGCACCAAAGGTTCCCAAAAAGATTACGTTAAAGAGGGTTTGGGTGACCAAATTCTCACCCAGCCCACGCCCTAAAATACTCATTGCTAAACTAAACAGGACTAAAAGAATATCTAAAAGAAGCGCCTGCATCGCGTTAAACCGAATAAAATGGATAATTCTGTCATTCCTCACTACTAATAAGAACAAGAGAAAGAAAACGACCATTCCGGCAAAAGGAATTTTACTGTAAATAAAAATGAATGGTGTGAGTGGAATCAGAATTATAGTTAGTTGTGGAAACTGACTAAATAAATAACCCCCAAATTCCAAACCAGAGATTAAAGGCAGAATATAAGGAAGGGCGGCAAAAATCCGGTCTTGTACAGTTGTCGATCCACGCCAGGTCATGGTGCATTCTCCTTTTTGAGGTTACTAGTATTTTTCCTAACTACATTCAGGATAACCTAGTCGAATGGCTATGCCTAAACC
>NZ_JAMZMM010000054.1 GCF_024178385.1 Limnofasciculus baicalensis BBK-W-15
ATGAGGTACACCCCAGAAACCCGGTTTCTTTGAGAAACCGGGTTTCTCTGTATTATTAGGTAATAAATACCTATATAAAGACTATGAAATTACTAAATAATTTCTATCTTTTGTGAAGGTGAGATGAAGCAATAATGGTTTCGATGAAGATTCAGTAAAGAATTGGTTTTTCTATTGCACATCTCAAGGTTTTGTAGTTATCTTGAATAAAGAAGCGGAATCAGAGAAAACACAGGGATAACAGCTAAGTAACCTATAGGTAGGAATTGACGGATAGAGAGCTGGAATCGCTTGGTTTATCTCCTTAATTAGCCGACGAATAAGCCGAACATTATTTTCGATATACCATTCAGAGGATCGATCCATGAATCGCCAACTAACGTCAATTTTTACAGGTTTAATTGCTGGTACTACTTTAGCTGTAGCCGCTGTTCCCGCTCAAGCTTTTAGTCTCCAGCCAAATTCAGATGGGACGATTATGTTTGACAAGGCAACTAAAGTAGACTTTACTTTCGTAGAGTCTCGTGGTATGTTCCGGTCAGACTTTCTCGTTTACAATACTCAAACTAACCAATCTAATATTCTATTTTCAGAAAATCGTCCTGGATACGATCGTCCTGGCAGCGATGCTAATGGTGACTGGTTAGGAACTTGTGGCGTAACTGTTACACCTGCTCCTTGCACAACATGGTATATGTTCGATGCTGGTGTCAAGTACAAGTTTGGTCTAACTGCGCCACAGGGTCAGACTGAATACACAGCCGCCGCCGGAACCTTTGATGAAGGTGTAGCCATTGCGCCAATGACAACTCTTACAGGACCCATGCCAGGATTTATCAGCGATGCTGATGTATACAACCGCAGCATGGTAGGACCAACTACGATCAAAAACCAACCAGGTGGTGTTGGTAATGTGGCTAATTGGGGGTTTCAAAAACTTGACACGAGTAAGTACGACTTTTTCGTAGCTATTAATGACTCCCATAAAGTCGATGGTGATATTCAAGATTTCATCGTTGGTGCTGACGTTAAAGACGTACCTGAACCCGCTGCATTGGCTGGTTTAGGATTGGTTGCTGGCGCGATGACATTCTTACGCCGTCGCAAAAACAATCGAGTTTCCTAGTTTGATGGACTGGGGATAACAGTTACACGGTGGACTTAGATACACTAAGAGAAAGATCCCCGACTTCTTGGAGAAGTCGGGGATCTTAAATGTATAGAAGCTATACTCGACAAAACTTTCAGATTCTATAGGTCAGTCTATAGTTCCTAGTCGTGTGAAGTTTTGATGAAGAAAACTAGTGACTTCTATGAAGATTTGATGAAGATGTGGTTTAGGGTATTGCAAAGCCCAATACTAAGACGCTACTGTATATCAAAGAGGAAAAACAAGGATTTAATCAAGGGCGAGCCAAAGATAGGTAAAGGTTATACAAATATATATTGTTAATCTGCGATCGCTTGATTTTCTATCCGGTAAGTAGCCAATAGTCTCATCAGGATACATTTCTTACACAGTTCATCACTAGGTAAAAACTTAATGAAAAATCAGACCATTTCCATCTTTGCCGGGTTAGTTGCTACAAGTACTCTAGCTTTCGCCGCTTTTCCTGCTCAAGCTTTCAGTCTAAATCCAGCTAATGATGGGACATTCACCGCTAAAGCAGGTGATATGGTGGACTTTACCTTCTTAGAGTCTCATGGGATGTTCCGGTCAGATTTTGGTATTTATAATGCTGGAACGATGGCACTAGTTGACACTCTATTTTCTGAGAAAGCTCCAGGATACGATCCCGGCAGCAATGATCCGAAGAATGACTGGGAAGGAACTTGCGGTAAAACTGTTACGACTTGCACGGTTTGGTACAAGTTTGCTCAGGATGGTAATTACAAGTTTGGACTCACCGCACCAAAGGGTAAAACAGAGTTTACACAACACACCGGTAATTTTGCTGATGCAGCCACAGCACCTATGCCAGGGATTATCAGTTGGGCTGATTCATACAAGTTTGATACAACAGGACCAACTGCTCTGAGCAAGGGTAAACCTAGCAAATTCAAGACAATTTACACGAGTGGCTATGACTTTTTCGTAGCAATTAATGACTCTAATAAAGTCGATGGTGATATTCAAGATTTCATCGTCGGTGCTAAGGTTAAGCCTGTACCAGAACCCGCTGCATTAGGTGGATTAGGGCTAGTTGCTGGCGCTATGACATTCTTACGCCGTCGCAAAAACAATAAAGCTTCCTAAGTTGGCAGATTAGGAAATAAAGAAGGTAGCTGAGATTGATTCCAGCTACCTTTTTTTGTAAATTACAGCAATTTTCAGGTATGTGAGATATAGAGAAATGGGTTTCTCTGTACCTCTCATAAAAACCCGGTTTCTTTGAGAAACCGGGTTTTTATGTAACTTACATACCTGGAAATTGCTGTAACTAATGGTATTTCTCCCAACCACCTAGAAGTGCTTTTCACCAAAACTTCACAGAAACTTTATGTAAAATCCTCAACTTATGAAGACTTCAAGAAGAAGCGCAAAACCTATAGACAAGGATGGTTAAAGACAGATATAACTTTAAACAAGGAATAAATAATCCAGTAACCACCTGTAAGGCAACCAATAAAAATAAGTTGCTAATCCAAGGGTTAACTGAATAAACACAATGAATTCACAAAATCTTGACTTTCGGGGATTGACTACCATGAAACCTACACTAATTCCTAGCCTAAGTATCGCCGCTGCTACAGCTACTGCCGTTTTCAGCCTTGGGGCTGCTGCGCAAGCTGCTACTTTTTTGGGGCTTGACGCGACTCCTACACCTGGTACTGCTATTCAGAATACCACCGGAGATGTTCCCTACAAAGCCAGTACATTCACAGGAGATGGCAAAACCTACGAATTTAGCGTACTTACACCAACTGGTTTGGGTTCAAGAGGGATGGCTACATCGGACTTTGGCTTCTTCGTTAACGGCAGCTTTACCTCTCTCTTCAGTGAAAGCCAAAAGGCTAATGGGGGTTCCAACAACGCCAATGATTGGTTGGGAACCTGTACAGCCGACAGCAATGGCAATGTGACTATCAAGCCCTGCACCATTGACTTTACTTTTGCTCAAGGTTCTACCTATCAGCTAGCACTGAAGAATAATGGCAAGGTAAGCACTGGTTTCGGTGTGTATCAGAAGGATAGCTATACCTTCAACTTAAAGTCTGATGAACAGCCAAATATGACAACTATGACTGTCTCGGAAGCAGGAGCTTACTTCATCGGTGCTGAAGATGGTATGTACAACTCACCCAACGGTGGAAAATATTCTGACTTCCAGGATTGGGTTGTTAAGGTTAAGGCTGTGCCTGAATCGAGTACTGTTGGAGCTGTGTTAGGTTTAGGCGTGGTAGGCTTGATGAGCCTTCGTCGCAAAGGGATCAAAGGTTAATTGGTAGATTTTTTAGCCTAAGTCAATTTTTAGCAAGTTAGGAAAAGTAGTTAGATGAGACTTCTAACTGCTTTTTTGTTCTGTAGATTAATGTTTCAATCTATCTAAGACAAGACTTACGAAGTCACGCTACTGATAATGACGATGGTGCGTTACGCTGCGCTAACACACCCTACTGAAAAACTAAACTAAATCGAATGAGTGAAGTACACGGCAGAAACCCGGGTTTCTTTGAGAAACCGGGTTTCCCTGTACCTCACTCACTTTAAATCTGCTGTATTTACCATTGTAAATCGGCTATATTTGGCTCTTCATCATCGAAACCAATTTCCGAGGGAGCAGGTAAATTATCAAGATGCAACACTACGATGTTGAGCTGATTTATCAATTCTCCGATCGCAATTTCTAACTGTTCAATTGCTTGTGTAACCACTTGGGGCTCGCGTTGTTGGTGCAAAGTATCAAGCTGATTGTTTATTTGAGAAATCGCTCCTCCTATTCCACTTAAATTAACTGTTGGAGGAGTAGGTAGATTCTCCATACACAAAGCCATGGCGTTCAATTGAAACTCAATATCTGATATGGCATCCTTATCTAAAGGCGTGGATGGAGAATCAGGACGAAAGATCATAGTAGTTAGTTGATCTGTTAGTTGGGTAATCGCATCTCCTAACTGCTCAATTGATTGGATTTCTGGTCGAGCATTAACCTGTTCCTTTAAGCTGTTTAATTGAGTGTTTATGTCTGTGAATACTTCCTCTAAAGCACCGAGATCGACATCTAGGGGAGTCGGTAAATTACCCAGGCGCAAAGCAATAGTATTGATCTGTTGTTGTATTTGAGCAATTGCTGTTTTTATTTGCTTAATTGCTTGTGTCTCTGGTTGGTTGTTGAACTGTTGGTTTAAGGCATCAATCTGACGATTAATCTCTAGGATTGCTCGATCTTCTTCATTTAAGTCAATATCTTGGGCAATCGATGAACTATCCAGAGGTGATGTGGTAGCGTCTCCTTGAGTTTTTGGGGTAGTTTCTGGTTCCTCATTTTTCTCAACTTCTCCATCAATTAGCGAACGATCTAGAAGTGAGGAAATGTCATTATCCTGACGCTCTATGGTCGTTATTTCTGCTTGATTTTGTTCTGTTTCTTCAGAGACAGGATAAGTATCTAAACGCGAAGTTAATGCGTTTATCTGTTCGCAAATATCTGAGATTGCTTCCTCTAATATTTGGAATTGCTCTGTGGTTTGTGACTGGTTTTGAGCCTGAAACTGTTGGCGCAGTTCGTCTAGTTGACCAGTAATATAAACGATCGCGCTTTCTACGCCACTGAGATCAACTTCTGGAGTAGTTTGTGGCAGATTGCTAATAGCATTAAGTTGGGTAGTTAACTCATTAATTACTTGAGTTTCTGATCGATTATTAAACTGTTGGTGGAGTTCATTTAGTTGAGTTGCCAGTTGTGCAATTGAGCTTTCTACGCCACTTAAATCCACTTCTGGAATAGTTTGTGGCTGATTAGTAATTGTATTGAGTTGGGTAGTTAATTCATTAATTACTTGAGTTTCTGGTCGATTATTAAACTGTTGGTGTAGTTCATTTAGTTGAGTTACCAGTTGTGCGATGGCTTCGCCTGACTGCGCGATCGCGCCTTCTACTCCACTAATATCTACTTCTGGAGTAGTTTGTGCTTGATTACTAATTGCATTGAGTTGGGTAGTTAACTCATTAATTACTTGAGTTTCTGGTCGATTATTAAACTGTTGGTGGAGTTCATTTAGTTGAGTTGCTAGTTGTGCGATGGCTTCGCCTGACTGCGCGATCGCGCTTTCAATTTCAGTTAGATCAACCTTTGGAGTATCTGGTTGCTGATTAAGAAACAAGAGAAGAGCGTCGAGTTGTTTTGTTAAGTCAGTAATTTCTTGGGGTTCTGATCTATTATTAAACTTTTGGTCTAGAGAATCTAAATGACTGCTAATGTTAGCGATGGATTCACCCATTTTCGACATCGATTGTTCTATTGCAGTGACTTCAATATTCGGGGCTGCCGATATCTGATTTACCTCTAATGTTAATGCTTCTAATTTACTGTTGGTATTGGCAATTTCTGCCTCTATATTATTTAGATCAATATCAGAAGTAGGAGGTGGCTGATTTAAAGACACAGACATGCCATTGAGCTGCTCAGTTAGCTGTACAATCGCTGTTTGCAGCAAGTCTATTACTTGGAGTTCCTGTCGGTTATAGAACTCTTGGTTGAGATTATTGAGCGAATCGGTAATTTGTGCTATCGCTTGTTTCAATTCTTCAATATTTTGGTTATCTGATGGCTCATTTAAGAGTCTAGTCAGATTGTCGAGCCGCATATTGATGTTGGGTATTTCTTCTCCTATTCGGTTGAGATCGACATCTAGGGGAATCGATAACCGATCCACACGTAAAACTAAGGCATTTAGCTGATCTGATAGTTGAGCAAGAGCGATTTTAGATTCTTCTATCGCTGGTTTCTCTGGTCTAATTTTGAACTCTTGACTGAGACTATTGATCTGACTATTGATCTCTGGTAATGCCTGAACTTCTTTATTTAAAGCTTGAACTATCTGATTAGTTTGTCCCAGTCCACTTTTGATATTTTCATCAATTTGTTGTTGAAATTGACGGCGATTAAGTATATTGAGTCCAAGTGCTACAGTCATGGGCGCTGCGGCATAGACTACCTGCTTAGATATCACCGCCGCAACGGTGCCTACAGCAGAGCCAGCGAGGAACAAATATTCGGCATTATCTATCCAGGATTTTGATTTCATGTCGAGTTTATATAGTGATGGTTTGCTGTTTGCTCTTGGTTGGGATGCGAATAATCAATGGTTCACTAATTACAAATCAAAGGGATCGTCGCACTGATAACTTTACTCAAAGTAGATGTTTCTACTGGTAATTTTGGATACATTTACAGGAGATTGTAGGTTGATGAAGCACCCCCCAGAAACCCAGGGCTGTTTCATTCTCAAATTTTACGACAGATTGAAATCTGTCGCTACACAGACAAAACCTGCCTTCGCAGGTTAGCAAGTCTTGCATTAGCTTATTAACAAATAAGTTGAACCGCCGAAGGGCGGTTTAGGCTGTGTAGCAAAAGGTTTTAACCTGTTGCTGCAGGAGAATGAAACAGCCCTGCCCAGAAACCGGGTTTCTTAAAGAAACCCGGTTTCTCTGTACCTCGCGTACCTGAAAAGTGCTGTATATGGAAGTCGAGCAAGTTGACATAGTTGCATCTTAAGCCTGAGCAGGGATACGCTATTAATTACCGAAGGAAGTTATATCTTTCCGGATTATTTACGGAGATGTCCGCTTTCAGGGTGTAGAGTGGGTAATGACCGCAATCTACCGTGGGATGGGATTACAGGTTGTTTGATGGATATGCCCCAGCCTAAGTTTGAGGCTCGAGAGCCAATTCAATCAAATCCTCAATTTTCTTAATATTTAGATCCCCTGCTAGATAACCAATGCCCCGATGAAGGTGGAGACGAAATTGGGTGACGAGGGTTTCCTTGTCGCTCCCTAATCCATCATTTTGGCAGCGTTGTTTGAGGGCGATTAACAGAATATCAGCAATCTCTCCCCCAAAAACCCGCCAGGTTAATTCTACATTAGAGTCAGCGGGGATTGGTACGGGGGAAGGGATGGTGGGTTCAGCCAGGGAACGACAGAATGCCCAGCGGCACAGGATATTCCACTGATCGATTTTGGTGTTCCGCTTTAGCTTTGTGAGTTGATCTTTGGCTGATTGGGAGAGTTTAAAACGGTCAATTGGTGATTCCATAATGGGGAGGTTTAAGTTTTAAGTTTTGAGGTTTGACGTTTGAGTTTTGTTAACGCAGTGGTACGAATTCCGTTTTAAGTTTTATAAATGAAAAAGCAAGTGAAAGTTAAGCCTAATTCTAAACAGCAAAAGATAGAAGAATCTGAAGATGGGACACTGATAGTTCACCTGAAGTCACCGCCTGTTGATGGGAAGGCTAATAAAGAGTTGATCGATCTACTAGCCAAAAGGTTTAATGTGCCTAAGTCTAAAATCATAATTAAGTCTGGCTTATCCTCAAAAAATAAAGCGATCGAAATTGATACCAACTGATAACAGCTAATTATACTATCATAGTCTCGTTCAAGATGCAACAGTTAATCAATCGAAAACCAATCTCTATTTCCCTCTTTACAGGTGCTTTTGGTTTGGATCTTGGTTTAGAAAAAGCGGGTTTTCACACGGTAGCTGTAGTCGAAAAAGACATATAACTTAGACCTCTTAGTGTACGTGAATCGGCGATGATTCAAACTTTTCCTGATGACTGGTATTTTTGTGGTTCAGTAACTTCTAGATATCGGCAAATTGGCAATGCTGTGCCAGTACTTTTGGCAAAAGCAATTGGCGATCATATTTACAATTTGATTCAGGGAAATACGCCACAGGGAAAAGAAATGGTAGAACAACTTTCGCTTTTTTCCCTGTAGGTAGATATAGTGAAGGAGGGAAAGCGAGTTGGTAGAATCTCATAACTTGCACCAATGTCAAATGGCGGTTAAAACCGCATCTACACAAACAAAACCCGCCGACGCGGGTTAGTCAATAACTGCCTTTTAGTCTGCCTTGGCAGACTTTGTTTGTGTAGCCGCGAATTCATTCGCCCGGGCTTATTGCAAATGGTGCAAGCGATCGGTAGAATACAAATTAGGTATTCAAGTCAACATTGTAGGTTTCTCCTTGTACCATTACGGCATCACCCGATCCTAATTTACGCCCCCGTCTAGTCTCAGTTGCACCATTAACTTGCACTTCACCATTTTGGATCATTACTTTAGCTTCACCGCCAGTGCTAGCAATACCAATCCACTTGAGAAATTGGTCCAGCTTAATCGTTTTGGTTTCAGTAGTCATGATGCGCTGCCCATTCCTCTGCGGCTGCCACCAGCTAATGCAGGTATTTTTTGCTCTTGAAGCTTTCGCAGCTCCAGCATTAGATTATCACCACTGCGACGCGCTTCCCACTTTCCAGAGTCAGAATCCCGGATACTCCAGTCTCCCTGCATGAAATCTTCATCTTCATTAACAGTGCCGCTGTAATTAATGAGAGTGGATGAGGTGGTGAGATAGCGTTTGGTGAATTGGATACGCCTTCCCATCACTTCACCAATTAATGTCGCTTCTCCCAGGTAGCTGTCATCGAGAATATTGCCAGTTAGGGTATTGCTGCTTTGCAGTAGTGTCGCCTCAAATCTAGTCGGTATTCCCAACTGCCAGTAGGTTCCTAACCATGTGCCGCTCAGATCTGCCATAAAACTATTTTATTTCTGATTGTAACTCGCGAGGGCGTGTTTTCAAACCATGGAAAGGCACTCTTCGTAGCGGTAGCGACGCTCAAGAGTGTCAGAATCTGGAGATAAAACCTTATGTTTCATCGATAACTTATCACAAAAATACAGGTTTGTAGTCTGGATTCTGCATTTTTAAATACCTTTAAAAAAAAATATTAGAACAATATTTTAGTCGAAATAGGCTGAAAAATTAAGACAACGCCATCCTATTGATAAAACAATTTTTTCTGGATAACCTTGAGATATGAATTGTCTTGGCTCTTAAGTATTTTTTTATGGGTGTCAAGTAAGAGTTAATTAGTTCACCTATAGTACGAGCAATCCAGAACATTTTTTTTCAAATGAATATTTTTAGTCATGGGGCAGTAGCAACAACTAGCCATAAAAATGTCTTGACCGATGGACAGCTAACTTGTGATTATCTGGAAATTCCTGATATCTGGAAAAAGATTCAGAGATATTTTACCGAAGGAGAGATTAACACTGAAGATTGCCTGGTATTGGAATGCGATAATTCTCTGCCCAGTGCGTTGGTTTTGCTGTATCTTTTGGAGAACGGTTATAGTTTTCTCCTGTTACCAAAGGAATCTAACGCGCCTCCAGGCAGTAATGCTAGTTCATTTATACCGAAATTTTGTCGATATCGAATTAAAGCTGAAACTTCGCTCAGTACGGAAAGTACTACTGATTTAAGAGATATTGAGCATTTGTTTTCCCTCAGTGAAAACGAAGATTGGATTGGATATCAGATAAATCCTAAGTTTCCCCAACTCTACTTACGAACTTCAGGTAGTACTGGCACTCCTAAAATAGTAGTACACTCTCACACCAAGCTGATGAAAAATGCTAAAAATTGTGTGGAGAGATTGACTATTAACAGTGAAGATCGCATTGCAATTCCCGTACCAATCTTTCACATGTACGGATTAGGTGCAGCATTTTTACCAAGTATTTTGGCAGGGGCTGCCATCGACTTGCAGAAAAACTCTAATCCGATAAAATATATTCAGCGAGAACAGGAATTTAATCCGAATATTGCCTTTACAACCCCAAGCTTTTGTGATACATTACTAAAAGTACGCAGGGTAGCCAGAGAATACAAGTTTACCGTTGTGGCGGGCGATCGCCTGAAAGTCAAGACATTTCACCAGTATGAATCATTGTGCGGTTGCTTATTACCATTGTACGGTAGCACGGAAATGGGAGCGATCGCAGTGTCAATCGGGATGGTTTGTTAGTTTTCTTTGGGGATGTGGAAAAAGCAATCGCAACTATTCCCGGTGTGGAAACGGTGGCAGTTGTGGCTAGAGGAGAAACGCTGCGGGGGAAGGGAATTATTGCTTACTGCACTCTTACTCCGGGGAAATCTCTTAATCAAGAGGAGATTCAAACCGCTTGTTTTGAGATTTTGCCAAGGAGAGCAATTCCGGATCGCATTTGTATTCTAGAAGCATTGCCGTTGTTACCCACTGGCAAGGTTGATCTACAAAAATTGGTTGACACTGCTACTTCAGTAAACAAAAATAAATAGTAAGGTCAAACAAAATATTCATGGAGTCTAATGATGCCAGCGTCAGCAATCAACGAAAAACAGATAAACCAGTACGAGTTGATGAGACCAGATTTAGATGACTCATTAGCGCGAAACCATATTGAAGCATCTAAGCTGAGTCCTTTTCAAAGAATTTTATTGACTACTGATGGCACCGTAACAGAAATATTGGAAGCTTACTTATTTGAACCAATGCGGATAGTTAAGTTGTCCGAAGAAATCGCGGCAACCAAACAAGATATTCCCTACCTAAATTTAAAAGTAGGTAATGAGGTAATTGACAGAAAAATATTACTCCAAGGTAAAATTAGTCGCAAAAACTTTATTTATGCCGAATCTATCATTGTACCTGATAGATTAGAGCCAAAATTCAGAGATCAATTACTCAACTCAAAAATACCCATCGGCAAGCTATGGCTAGAACATAGAAGTGAGACCTTCAAGGAAATCGTTGATTCAAGTCAAGAACCTGCGGAAAAATTATCTGATTATTTTCAAATATCAAAGGAGGATAAGATGCTATCTCGGACTTATCGGGTCTTTTCTAATCGCCAACCGATCATGATGATTACAGAGAAATTTCCGGCAAGTTACTTTGTCAAAGATTTTTAATGGGAGTGATATTAATGTTTCTTTCAGATGTCATGCTTCGATCCCCCCCAACCCCCCTTAAAAAGGGGGGAGAATAGTTTTCCAAGTCCCCTTTTTCAAGGGGGATTTAGGGGGATCTAAACTTAGTTCTCAAAATCCCCCTTGAAAAAGGGGGATTTAGGGGGATCTAAACTTAGTTCTCAAAGTCCCCTTTTTCAAGGGGGATTTAGGGGGATCTAAACTTAGTTCTCAAAGTCCCCCTTTTCAAGGGGGATTTAGGGGGATCTAAACAGCAGCAATCAGTAAACAATAAACAGGTATTGAGGTAAAACCATAAATGAAACGATTGTCGAGAAATTGAAAACTCTGATTTTAGAAGAGTTGGACATGCCTTTAAAGACAAAAAATATTGATGAGAATACAGCACTAGATGGAGAAGGGCTAGATTTAGACTCCCTCGGCTTTGTGGAGTTAATTGTCCTCGTAGAACAACATTTTGATTTTCAGTTTTCCGAGACGGAGATTAATCTAGAAGCTTTTAAAACAATTGGCTCTTTATCAAGGCTGATTGCTAATAAATTAACCCCGTCAGAGAATGTAGCGTAATGATGCCAAATTCGATACCCAAATGTCTCAAAGTTGCTCATGTCATTCCCGAACTGAACCTCAATATAACAGGCGGTGTAGGGGTGTTTTTGCAAACGCTGACAAGCTGTTTAGATCGCGATCGCGTTGAGAATGTCATCGTCACCTACAAATCCGACCAGAGCGATCGCAATTTTTTTCAGGATTTGAGCATTCCCGTATTCAGTCGCTTACTGACAGCGGATGAAGAAATTGAACCTTCCATTCAGGTAATGGAATGGTTAATGGAAACCTTTCAAACTATTAGTCCAGATGTAGTTCATACCAATTTATTTTGGGGAGATACCCTCGGACGACAAGCTGCTGATCGAGTCAAAGTCCCAGTAATTGTTACCACTGAAAATAACCGAGATTTACATGAGAATTCCCGACAGCAACGCATCAAGCGAAAACTGGCGAATTTAACAGATTGCATTATCTGTGTTTCTGAAGGAGTCAAACAACATCTTCGCGAAGTGGATGGGGTTCCAGACGAACTAATGATGACGATATATAACGGTATCATTTTAGAAAAATATCCGTTTGATTGTCGGGAACCAGAAAGTCAATCCCCTCTGTTTGTTTCTGTTGGCAGGTTAGAGCCTCAGAAAGTACCTTTACGTTTAATTGAGGCGTTTTCAGTTATTGCCGCAGAATATTCAGATTGCCAACTTTCTATTATTGGTGATGGCAGTTTGATGAAAAATTGTTGCGATTCCGTTGCCGCATTCGGGTTAACTCAACGGGTTCAGTTTTGGGGATATCAGCCCCAACCGTGGCGCACTACTCCTCCTGGCAGTATCTTTGTCATGACTTCTGATTATGAAGGACATCCGCTAGTTGTTTTAGAGGCTATGGCAACTGGGCATCTCTGTATTATTCCCGATATTCCTGGCATTCCTGAAATGGCTGAAGCTGGTGTAGAAGCGCTGATTTACAAAGCCGGGGATCGCTCAAGTCTCCTGGCGGCGATGGGATCTGCCTTGGAGATGCCATCAGCACAACGACAGCAAATCATAAAAGCCGCACGCGCCAGAGTGGAAATAGATTTTGATGCCTACAAAATGGCAGAAAAATATCTTCACTTGTATCAAAAACTCTATGCCGAAAAGGAAATGCGAGTTATTAAGCGTCAACTCTTAGCTAGCAACTCATAGGGAATTGCATTCAAAAAGCAAATTAAATTAGCTCCCCTCTCCTTGCAGGAGAGGGGTTGGGGGAGAGGTAAGTTTTAGATATTTGAAAGCAACTTGATATCAACACTATCTTAAGGAGGTAGCTGATGGAAAAACGTCTCAAAATTGCCAATGTCATTCATACATTAGATAAAAGCGAATGGGGCGGAGTCGGTTGAGTCAAGTTACCTTAGAAGCGCAACAACATCAGGATTTGCCCTTTCAGACTCTATCTGAGTTTCCCAATCTAGCTCGAATTCCATTAAATAGAGCCACTTTCATCTTACAAAATACACCATTTCGCCCCTTAGAATTAGCAGGTATTGCAGTTAAACCTTTGAAAAAAGAACAGGAAACAGCAGATTTCGAGCTATTCCTGTCAATGAGAGAAATTTTAGGAGAACTCAATGGGCAACTTCAGTATAAAACAAATCTGTTTGAGGAATCTACCATCGCTCAAATGGTGGCTAATTTCCAGATATTACTGGAAAGCATTGTTGCCAATCCAGCCCAACCCCTTGATTCTCTGTCAGTTAAGGTAAAAAATAACACCTTTGTGTCAGAATCTGATAAATCTAGACAAGAATCCCCAGTAACATTTATCGCACCTCGCAATGAATTAGAACGACAACTAACAAAAATTTGGGAGAAAGTTTTAGGTATCCAACCCATCAGTATCACAGACAATTTCTTCGATTTTGGCGGACACTCCATGCTAGGAGTACGACTCTTCTCTGAAATTGAAAAGATATTTGGGAAAAATATCCCTCTAGTTACTTTATTTCAGACACCGACAATTGAACAACTAGCTAGTATTTTCCACGCCCAAGTATCGTCAGGATCTCATTCCTGTATCGTACCAATCAAACCTGATGGTTGCCAGCCACCTTTCTTCTTTATCGGCTCCATAGGTTATGCCCAAAAACTTGCACCTTATTTAATATCTCCAGGAGTTATTCCTGTATCCTCTTCTTCAGGAGAAGATGATACAGTTTCCGGCTCCCAGTTATAGCAACCGCCAGGGCGGTTAAGCCGCTGTGCGAAGCACAGCTTCCATTGCATCCCTGAGACAGTCGAATTGAGTTAGTTGTTTACGAATTCGACTTTTTAGCCATGACCAGCAGCGCTCAATTTTGTTAAGATCAGGTTCAGAAGATGGCAAGTATTTTAACTGACAACCTGCGGCTTCAATTAATTGAAGAATTCGACCACCTTTATGAAAGGTGGCATTATCAGCAATCACTATTTGTCCCGGTTTTAGCGTTGGGATTAAACAAGTTTCTAGCCAAGTTTCAAACACGATTCGATTACAAGAACCCTCCACAGTAAATGGAGCCAATAACTGACCATCACAATAACCAGCAATCATATTAACTCGCCCTTGTCTTTTGCCACTTTTTAGAGCATAAAAGCGGTTTCCTTTTTCGTTCCAACCATAGCTATAATCTTCTCTATTATCCATCCCCGACTCATCTATATACACTAGCTCCTGCGGCATATACAGCGTTATCTCTTCTTTAAAGAGAAGTCGTTTAACTTCATCCCTTTCTTGATAACCATAAGTTTTTTTTACGACTGAAGCCAATTTTCTTTAATCCCCGTGATATGGTACGATCACTAATTTCTTCCCTCCATAGTTTGGCCATCTCTACTTGAGTTTTATCTCCATTAAGCTCGACAAATTTGGTAAATTCTCCCCAATCAGTAATTTTGTGTCCATTACCAGACGGTTGATTCGGTAATGCTTGAAAATCCCCCGTCTCCCGTTCCCGCTTCAGCCATAATCTAATTGTGTTGCGACTAATACTGAATATCTCGCTGGCTTCAGTAATCTTTAACCCATCAAGCTTGATGGCTTGGATTACCTTTTGACGGAGATCGTAACTGTAGGGTTTGGGCATGGGTTTCCTTCCAGCACACCTGGAGTAAGATTAAGGTCTACCTCCATTATATGGCTCAACCGCCTTGGCGGTTGCTATAAAACTCAAAACTCTCTTCCCATGAATTTCTACCTCGGTATTGATTTTGGCACATCGGGCGCACGAGCTATAGTTATTGATTCTGACAATATTATTCAAGCGGAAGCCCAATATTCTTTTGCTTCAATATCTGGCACTGACTTAGCAGGAAGCTGGCGGAATGCTTTGTTTAGCTTAATCGGGCAAATTCCCCAGGAAATAATAAAGGAAATAAACGCGATCGCAATTAATGGTACTTCTTCTACGGTACTCTTGTGCGATGCCGATGGCAATCCTCTCGCCGAGCCTATCTTATATAACGATGGACGTGGATTAGCGGTGATGGCACAATTAAAAGCAATTGCCCCACCTAATCATGTTGTCTTAAGTGCTACTTCTAGTCTGGCGAAACTTCTGTGGCTAAGTCAAAACTCCCAAGTTAAAAGTAAAAATTACTATTTTCTCCATCAAGCGGATTGGTTAGCTTTTTTATTGCATGGTAAGCCAGGAATTAGTGACTATCATAATGCCCTCAAGTTAGGTTACAATCCAGAAACCTTATCCTATCCTGATTGGCTACAAAACTTACCAGAAATATCAATATTACCCCAAGTTCTGGCTCCGGGAACGCCAATTGCTGAAATAACTGTAGAAATTGCTAATAAATTGGGATTGACACGGAATTGTCTTGTTTGTGCTGGCACTACAGATAGTATTGCTGCTTTTCTGGCTAGTGGTGCAAATTCTCCTGGTGAAGCGGTGACTTCTTTGGGTTCCACATTAGTATTGAAACTATTGAGTTATACCCGTGTAGAAGATATCCGATATGGAATTTACAGTCACAGGTTGGGAGATTTATGGTTAACAGGTGGTGCATCGAATACGGGTGGGGCAGTATTGCGAGAGTTTTTTAGCGATAATGAATTAGAATGCCTGAGTCGGGAACTTAACCCAAAGAAAGAGAGTTTATTAGATTATTATCCCTTACTGAAACCGGGGGAACGTTTTCCAATTAACGATCCTAATCTCACTCCTCGACTGGAACCAAAACCAGCAAGATCTGTAGAATTTCTCCATGGTTTATTGGAGAGTATAGCCCGAATTGAAGGACGAGGATATCAATTATTACAAGAGTTAGGAGCAACTCGTTTAACTCATATATATACTGCTGGTGGTGGGGCGAAAAATATGACTTGGACTGCTATTCGGGCACGTCAGCTACAGGTGCCAATTCTGCCATCTGCTCATACTGCGGCTGCTTATGGTACTGCTTTATTGAGTAAATCTCAATTGGATGGGCTATCGTAAAAATATGGATGGATATCTGATATCAAGGATGAAATTACTCAGGAAGTAATAATTAGATGTTTTTAACGCCTAGACGCGCAGCGGCTTCTCGCAAGAGTAGGGCGCAAAGGGGGACGCAAAGGGCGCAAAGGAATTAGGATGAGAAGATATAATTTTAGGAATTAGCGATCGCGTTGTCAATATGTCAAGAAATCTTACTGATTCAATCCCTCCTCACTCTCAGGTTAAAGTACTTTGGTTACAGGTGCTGGGTTTAGCAGGGATCCAGGGAGCAATTACTCTCTGTTGGGTGATTTATAAGTTATATTTGCCTAAACTTTTGGTTCAGTTTGGTTTTCCTGTAGGGTTGGGTTTAACTCTGCTAATTATTGAAAACTTATTAGCAGCAGTAATGGAACCTTTAATGGGTGGTTTGTCTGACAAAACCCGGCATTGGATGGGGACGCGGTTTCCTTTTATTTCTGTGGGTGTGGTTTTGTCATCGGCGCTATTTATCTTGATTCCCGCTATAGTTATATTTGGTAAGCCGACGGTGGTTTTTCGGACAATATTGCTGATTGTGATTATTTGTTGGGCTTTGGCAATGGCGGTATTTCGCAGCCCCGTTATGTCTTTGTTAGGTAGATACTCCACACCTACTACATTACCTTTAGCCGCAAGTCTATTAACTTTGACAGGTGGATTAATTGGCTCGCTGCAACCTTTAACGAGTAAGATTTTTTTAGGATGGGGACCAGCTATTACTTTTGCTATTGGTTCGTTTGTCTTACTATTAGCAACAACTATTCTACGTTTCATTAACCCACCAGAAATAGTAGGAGATGAGAGGATGGGGGATATAGAGGAGAATTTAATTCCCCAGTCAGGGCGAAGCATTTGGAGAGTCAAATCCTGGTTAAACAATAAAAGTTATCCCCCAAATGCTTCGCCTCTACAGAGAATTGTCCCCACTCCCCACTCCCTACTCCCCAATCTAGGATTACTATTTCTGACAGGGGCTATGGTAACTTGGGGTGCTAGTTTTTTTATGCCCACTATTCAGAAATGCTTGACAAACCAGCTTGGTGCTGCAAAAGTGCCCTCGGTAATGTTCATAATTGGTATTTCCTTAGCTTGTGCCGCCTTGCCAGGAGGCGCGATCGCAACTAAACTAGGAAATAGTAAAGCGATGCTATTTGGGATTGGGGTAATTATCCCATTAATACTCATGATATCCAGTACCAAAGGAGTAACCACCACAATCATAATAGTTATTGCGATCGCGAGTTTCAGTTTAATTATGAATGGTGCCATACCCTTTGCCCTCTCCATGATACCCCCTGAGCGTGCGGGTTTAGGGATTGGCATGTATTTTGGCGGAGTCACCGCTGGGGCAGGATTATTTGGACTAGTATTTCCCCATCTAAATTCTCTCACACCGATAACTACCGCTATTTTAAGCGCGATCGCATTTTTAGTCGCAGGTTGCGCCATCGCCCTTAGTCAAAAATTACCCTCAACAACGAATAACTAGACAAAATTATCTATTTCTTCGTGTCTTTGTGTCTTTGTGGTGAAAAAATCATCCACCCAATCCGCCCTCCTGCCCAGTTACTTAAACAATTGATACAAAAAGTAAATTTTTTCTTTACCTAGAAAATTTGACTCAGATCGAGTGATACAATTCACAACCATAGCTAGGGGTGTCCGAGCGCTCGGACTGAGACAGTCCCTTAGAACCTGAGACTGGGTAATACCAGCGGAGGGAAGCTGTTTATTAAGGATATCAATAATGCGAACAGAATGGATTGCCAAACGGCGCGGGCAAGATAATGTTTCTCAAATGCACTATGCCCGCCAGGGTGTCATCACTGAAGAAATGCAATACGTTGCCCAGCGGGAAAACCTGCCACCTGATTTAATTAAAGAGGAAGTGGCACGGGGTAGGATGATTATCCCAGCGAACATTAATCATCCTAATTTGGAACCGATGGCTATTGGTATTGCTTCTAAATGTAAGGTGAATGCTAATATCGGCGCATCTCCTAATTCTTCTAATTTAGATGAAGAAGTTGCCAAGCTGAATCTGGCAGTTAAATATGGTGCGGATACCGTGATGGATTTATCCACTGGTGGCGGTAATTTAGATGAAATTCGCACCACTATTATCAAAGCTTCTCCTGTGCCAATTGGTACTGTGCCAATCTATCAAGCATTAGAAAGTGTCCATGGCAACATGGAAAATCTGACACCGGATGACTTTCTTCATATAATTGAAAAACATGCCCAGCAAGGCGTGGATTATATGACAATCCATGCCGGAATTCTGATCGAACATTTGCCCTTAGTCAGAAACCGGATTACCGGAATTGTCTCTCGCGGTGGCGGTATTCTGGCGAGGTGGATGCTGCACCACCACAAACAAAATCCTCTCTATACCCACTTCGGCGATATTATCGAAATCTTCAAAAAATATGATGTTTCTTTCAGTTTAGGGGATTCCCTTCGTCCCGGTTGTACTCACGATGCTTCCGATGACGCTCAATTAGCAGAATTGAAAACATTGGGACAATTAACCCGGAAAGCTTGGGAACATGATGTCCAAGTAATGGTAGAAGGACCAGGACATGTACCGATGGATCAAATTGAGTTTAACGTCAGAAAACAAATGGAAGAGTGTTCTGAAGCACCTTTCTATGTTTTAGGTCCACTAGTAACAGATATTGCTCCCGGTTATGACCATATTACCTCAGCAATTGGGGCAGCTATGGCGGGGTGGTATGGGACAGCAATGTTGTGCTATGTTACACCGAAGGAACATTTAGGTTTACCCAATGCCGAAGATGTGCGGAATGGATTAATTGCCTATAAAATAGCCGCCCATGCTGCCGATATTGCAAGGCATCGCCCAGGGGCAAGAGACAGGGATGATGAGCTATCCAAAGCGCGTTATAATTTTGATTGGAATCGTCAATTTGAATTATCTCTCGATCCGGAACGTGCCAAAGAATATCACGATGAAACATTACCAGCAGATATCTATAAAACTGCTGAATTCTGTTCCATGTGTGGTCCCAAATTCTGTCCGATGCAGACTAAAGTTGATGCGGATGCTTTGATGGAATTGGAGAAGTTTTTGGCTAAGGAAGCTGTAACTCACGGTTAGTGTAATACACCTCTTGTCTAAATCCGATGAGGGCGAAGCATTTGCAGATAGAAATCCTGATTTACCAGATAAATCCGGGCGCAAATGCTTCGCCCCTATAGATTGAAATTGATGGAAGTTGATTTGGTATAATTAGAGAATGGTATAAGTTATCGATACTGCCAATATTTCAACCAATGG
Organism: Limnofasciculus baicalensis BBK-W-15; assembly: GCF_024178385.1. Taxonomy (GTDB): domain Bacteria; phylum Cyanobacteriota; class Cyanobacteriia; order Cyanobacteriales; family Coleofasciculaceae; genus Limnofasciculus; species Limnofasciculus baicalensis. The sequence continues at coordinate 19,346 of NZ_JAMZMM010000054.1, forward strand.
AGTAAAATAACTCATGACCTTCATTAACCCCAAAACCGACTTTGCTTTTAAGAAAATTTTTGGTGCAAAAAAGAGCAAAGATATTTTAATTAGTTTCCTCAATGCTATTCTATATCAAGAACAAAAGATTATTCAATACCTAGAAATTATTGATCCCTATCAAGCACCTCGGATTAAAGGTATTAAAGATTCTTACTTAGACGTGAAGGCAATAATTACTGGAAACAAAACTGTGATTATTGAAATGCAGGTATTAAACCTCTTAGGGTTTGAGAAACGGGTACTATACAACGCGGCAAAAGCTTTCTCAATTCAACTTGGGGTGGGTGAAGATTACAACTTACTCAACCCAGTAATTGCCTTGACGATTACCGACTTTGAAATGTTTCCAAATACGGCTAAAATCATATCTAGCTATTGCCTAAAAGAAAAGCAAGATTTAACAGATTACACTGATGATATAGAATTAGTATTTGTGGAGTTACCCAAGTTTGCTAAAAAGCTAGAAGAATTGGAAACAGTAACAGATAAGTGGCTATACTTCCTCAAGAGTGCCAATACTTTGAGAGAAGTACCACCAAGCATGGCAGTAATCCCGGAAATTAATCAAGCTTTCGATATTGCCAGACAGAGTAAACTAACTAAACGGGAGTTGGAATCACTGGAAAAGCGAGAAATGTTTATTCATGATAGTCACAATGCGATTCTGAAAGCAAAACAGGAAGCGAGAGAGGAAGGGATGAAAGAAAAAGCATTAGCAATTGCTAGGGAACTTTTGGATGTACTGGATATGGAAACAATTAGTCAGAAGACTGGCTTGAGTATTTCGGAAATTCAAAAATTAACTTGAATTAGTTATAATAAATTACCATTAGTTAGAACTATTGGCTAATATCTTAAGTCCATTATGATGGAATTCAATTATAGTGTTATCTTAAAATATAACTGAACAAAAAATTATGCAACTTACTCAGTGTCTCCATACCGCCATTATCGTATCAGATTTAGAAAAAGCCGAATATTTTTATACTACTATCTTAGGAATATCTAAAATAAACCGCATCTTAAAATACCCCGGAGCTTGGTATCAAGTGGGCGATTTTCAAATACACCTTATCCACGATTCCAATATCAGAACAGAATTACAAAACTCAGAAAAATGGGGTCGCAATCCTCATATTGCTTTCTCTGTTACTAACTTAAATGAAGCCAAAACTCAATTATTAGCACATGGCTATCCCATCAAAATGAGTGCCTCTGGTAGAGAAGCTCTATTTACCCAAGATCCAGATAGTAACATTATTGAATTGAGTCAAGGTTAGTTATTACAAATGGGGAGTGGGGAGTATGGAATGGGGAATAAAGTTAAAAGTCATGCACTAACAACAAACAACAAATAACCAACAACCAACAACAAATGAAAATAATCGCCTATATCTACAGTAATCCCCTACTAGAATCACCCCCCGAAGCGACAATGTGGGGTTGGGAAATAGATGGGGTTTATCAAGACTTAGGCGGAAGGGTAGAATTACAAAAACTATTAAAAGATTGCCAAAGCGAACCCGCAGAATACCTATTAATTCGCCGTTTGGAAGAATTAGGAGATTCAATGAATGAAATTTGCGATCGCATTTCCCAAATAGAAGCCACTGGCGTTAAAATAATTGCGATCGAGCAACCCTATACTTCAAATAATCAACAACCAGAATTACTCCAACTACTCGGTGAAATCCAGCGAGAAACCAATTCTCGCCGCCTCCGTGAAGGACATGCTAAAAATCGGATTAAAACCCTGCCACCGCCAGGAAAAGCCCCCTACGGTTACCGAAGAGGAAAAGATCGTTATATTATCGATCGCAGTACCGCACCTGTAGTTAAAGATTTCTTTGAACAATTTTTACTATACGGTTGTTTGCGGGGTGCAGTGCGATATTTAGAAAAAAAATACAATAAAAAAATATCAGTTGCTACTGGACATCGTTGGCTAACTAATCCCGTTTATCGAGGAAATATTGCCTATCAAAATGGCGAAATTATTTCCGATACTCATAGCCCTATTTTAAACCGAGAAGAAGCCGCCCAAATCGATAGATTACTCCGTCGCAATCGTCGCTTACCTCCCCGTACCGCCAGCGCCCCTCGTTCCTTAGCAGGTTTAATTGTTTGTGGGGAATGTCAATCTCACATGACAGTTACTAGCGTTACTAAACCACGAAAAAAGTGGGAATATCTTTATCTCCGCCCCATTAATTGTCCTAACATTTCTAAATGTAAGGCGATCCGATATGAACAAGTTTTAGAGCGAACAATTCAAAGTATTTGTCAGGAATTACCCCGTGCAGTAGCCCAGATGAATATGCCCAGTTTAGATGGAGTAAAACAATCTTTAACTGGTAAAATTACCCAACAAAAAGGTATTCTAGAACAACTGGATAATTTAACCAAAACAGGCGTATTAGATCTCGAAACAGCAGAATTACGCGCCTACAAAATCAAAACTGAAATCTCTCAAATCCAAGCTAGGCTTGCCGCACTGCCACCTGTGAATTTAAACGCGATCGCACAAACAGTATCCATACCCCAATTTTGGACAGATTTATCAGAATCAGAGCGGCGATTTTACTTCCGAGAATTTATCCGCCAAATTGAAATAACTAGACAAGATTCAAAATGGCAATTACAACTAATTTTTATTTTTTAGATTTATTATCGGTATTGTATTCTCAACCTTCACTCTGGGCTACCTATTTATTTTTCCGGATTATTTGATTGAAGCTATGTAAATTCAAGTACCCAGACTATAGGTGAAGCATTATAGCGGATTGCAGTCGGATGAAGTACACAACAGAAACCCGGTTTCCTCGTACACAAAAGAAACCGGGTTTCTATCTACCTCACTTACCAGAAACCTGGTTTCTATCTACCTCGTTTCTTCAAGAAACCGGGTTTCTATCTACCTCGCTCACTTGCAAAGCGCTGTAGCATAAGCTTCTTGCATCTTATCAAACCCGTGCTAGCAGTGACATCTCCTACACCAACCTGAGTACAGGTATGGTGTAGGCTTCCAAACCAA
>NZ_JAMZMM010000416.1 GCF_024178385.1 Limnofasciculus baicalensis BBK-W-15
GTTTAATGTGGTTCCCTTTACTAGGATTCTTTATTTGGCTGGCTTGGTTAGGTTGGTACGAATATCAAAAAGTTGAAGCATATCGTAAATGGGCAGAAGAATTCGATCGAGCAAAGTACGATATTTATGCAGTGTTGGCTCAAAAAGATAGTGACTTAACTTGGGGAAAACCTACATCTAAAGGACCGATAAATTTACAAACATTTTCTCTCAAAGATGTGGAATCGATTCGGTTGTTGGTGGATAGTAAGGTTGTTGAGTTAGAAACACCACCCAGTAAGGGAAAAACAATAGAGTTGGAATTTATCTTATCAGAACCTGCGACATCTGTTCAAGTTCCTTTTACAGAAATACCACTGGCGGTAAAATGGGGCAATTTTCTTCAGCAGAAATTACAAGAAATAGGGAATAGGGCATAAGGCAGCTCGATCAAAAAGCGATTGTGGCAGTGGAGGGTGAGGAATGTGGGATATTTATTCCTCACATTCCTCACCCTAAAGTGTCACATATATTTAGATTCAGAAACTTTGATTGCGCCAGCTTCCATTTTAGCTACTATATGAGTATTCCTAAACATCCATAAATACTCCACTCCCCATTCCCTACTCCCCATTCTCCACTCCTCGATAACCATAGAAGTCAATCCGGTACTCAGTAATCCGCACCCCAGTTTGTGCCTCAATTTGCTTGAGCAACTCCTCTGGTAATTGAATATAAATATCAATAATTTGATTAGTATCCAGACAGTTGACATGGCTATGAGCATCGCTGATATTCCCATATAAGCGTCCCTCAGCTCGCTCGATACATTCAATCACACCTTGTGACGATAGCGCTTCCAAATTCTGATAGACTGAGGTGTGACCGATTTCTTTCCCTTCCTGATTCAATCTGTCGTAAATATCCCGTGCAGAAAGGTGTTCCTTTGCTTGCCAAAGTAATTCTAGGATTAAGCGACGTTGGCGGGAAAGACGCATTCCCAATGTCTGACATCGATTGATAGCGTCTTCCAGGGATCGAATAGGTTTGACAACTGCCGCTTCCTTTTGCATATCCTTATGCTCTTAACTTATTTAGTTAATATAAACTCATTACCAGTTTATCTTGGAAAGCTTGAGTCTGTCTACTTCACAAACCTGGCGGACAATAAGCTTGTCGCTACACCTACCGGATATCAAAGGTTTTCAGCTTTTTCGATCTATAGCAACCGCCAGAGCGGTTAGGATATTCTCGGCTACCAAATTTTAACAATGGGCTGCCATCCCATTGGCCTAATACGGGCGACTGCTATATACTCGATATTCAGTGCTAACTATTCACAAAATCAAATAAATAATGAGCCAACTGTAACTTACTACAAGGTTCGATAATTTTCTCCCTGCCTCTATCATCTAAAAGGATTGCTTGATTACAATCGCTACCAAAACCAACATTAGGTAAGTCTATGGGATTAGCTGCGATCGCATTTAATTTTTTCTCCTTTAATTTCTGTAACGCAGGCTTGACAATATCACCTGTTTGTGCTGCAAAGCCGATTAATTTTTGATGGGGTTGTTTGAGCTGTCCTAATTCTGCCAAAATATCGGGTACTGCTACCAAGGGTAAGCTGTTAGGTAATGATTTTTTCGGTAATTTCTCTGGGAAGTATTCGGCAGGCTTCACATCGGCTACGGCTGCTGCCATGACAATCAAATCTGCTTCTGGAAAAGAGCTTAACATTGCCGATCGCATTTCGGCGGCACTGACTACGGAAATTGCTCTTATTCCTGTTGGTATTTCTCCAGTTATCGGAGCATGAACTAATGTTACTTTTGCACCTCTATCCATGGCAGCGATTGCTAAAGCTATCCCCATCTTGCCAGTTGCAGGATTACCGATAAACCTTACAGGATCGAGATGTTCCCGCGTACCACCAGTGCTAATTAAAACTTGTTTTCCGACTAAATCTCGATCGCCACCTGTATGTAATAGTGAGTGGATTGATGTAATAATTTCAGTAGGTTCTGCCATCCTACCAGTACCAATAGTATCGCAAGCCAATAATCCGGTACTAGGTCCAACGCTATGATATCTGGAGTCAGTTAATAAAAGTTGCCAGTTTCGCTGTACAGTTTTTGCATTCCACATTTCTGTATTCATGGCAGGGGCTAATAGCACTGGACAGCGAGAGGCTAATACTGTATTAGTGAGTAAGTTATCTGCTAAACCGTGAGTTAACTTACCTACAGTATTTGCAGTTAATGGCGCGATCGCAAATACTTCCGCCCATTCTCCCAACTCAATATGGAGGGGGCGCTTGTGGGTGGGTTGCCAGAAAAGGCTATCTGTATAAGCGAGATGGCGAGATAGGGTAGCGATAGTTAGAGGAGTGATAAATTCTGTCGCCCCTTGAGTGAGAATAGCCCTAACCTCTATCCCACTCTGAAATAGGGTAGAGATTACTTGGGCTATTTTATAGGCGGCGATGCCACCGCCTATACCAATGAGAACTCTTCTACCCTTGCTCACGCTTCGTCATAGCCTTCCATGTCTAGCAAGTACAGATAGGGTTCCGCTAACTCTGGGCGCTGAAATGCGATCGCCCTTAACAAATGCCAATCTTCCAGCCCTTCAAAGGCATTATTATAATCATCCTGCTCCAAACGTCCAGCCAATTCCGCAACGTCTTCTACCGTGAGCATCGTTATGTTACGCTGGGACATGATTAAAGTTGCCATCGATCGCGCCTCCCTTGAATAGACATCTTGAGCGCAGTCCCCACCGATCATCTTTGATTTAGGTAGAGTTAGCGAAACCAATATAAAATGGCGACTAACGTTGCCACAATTATTGTTTTATATTATAATGTCTATTTGGGATGTTTTAGCAAGATAATCCACAACTATAATCTTTGATTAATCTTTCACTACTTACAGAGCAGAAACCTGGTTGCTCAGTACTGCACATGCCTAAAAATTGCTGTATAGTGCTAACGTTGTGCCCTCTGAAGCATACCACACCCTACAGATAAAGCTTAAGAACCAACAACCAACAACCAATAACCAACAACCAACAACCAAAAACTAAGTATTAACTAAAATAAAATTCTGGACGATTTCAATAACTTCTGGGACAATTTCATGTCCCATATCAATTTCTTTATACTGCATCGGTGTTCCCAAACCGAGTAAATAGTCTCGCAATCGCTGTGCTGCGCTAATGGGTACTACAGCATCTTGTTTACCATGAACAATTAAGACAGGAGGTAGTGGCGGCTCCAGATCGTTAGGGGTACGATGCAAATAACCGCTCATAGAAACTAAACCCCCTATCGGTAAATTTAACCCCACATCAAGAGTCATCGCCCCTCCCTGAGAAAAACCACCCAAAATTGTGGAAGATAGGGGTATCCCTGTAGTGTTTTCCAGGGATTTGAGCCAATCCATCAGGAGCATTTTACTTTGTGCTAATCCTTGATAATCTTGTCGTTCAAGGTCATACCACATTTTCCCACTCGGTACTTGCGGGTGGGGAAAGGGAGCATAAGGCAGCAAAAACTGATAGTTGGGCAGATTCAATTGGCGCACGAGGGAGACCAAATCTTGGGCATTGGCTCCCCAGCCATGTAGAATTACGACTAACCCAGCTATTCGCTGATCTGTTTCCGGTGGAATTGAAATAGCGTCGAGAGACAGGGGTTTACTCCTGAAAAATGCAACTCAGACCATGTTTATTTTCTTGATGGTTTATAGATAACCGTTTAAGCAGTTTACTAACTATCAGTTCTATCAGTTTGTTATTGTCATAATATATTGACATAACAATCCCGATTAATTACTTGTCAAGGTAACCGTGAATAACTGACAAGTTGAATGGAGTGCCGCTTATTCCCCTGATGCTTCTTCGCGAAGACAGCTTGTTTCTGCGAGGACTCAACAAATTAATCATTATACCCTGTATATCACCAATCAGCAAGAAGTTTAAAGTTTTCCTGCCGAATTACAATGTGGCGATCGCTGTCAAAGGTAATTGTACCCTCTTGCTTTAGCTTGTTGAGGAGTCGCGTCACAGTCACCCTGGTTGTGCCAATGGCATTGGCTAAATTCTGATGAGTAAGGCGCACCCCTATACGGGTTCCTGCTTCTACAGGTTGACCGATTTCCCGTTTCATCAGCAATAAGAATTGTTGCAAGCGCTCCTCAACTCGACGGTTTCCTGCGATCGCAAGCAGTGCTTCTGTTTGTCGCATCCGACGCACCATTTGAGGTAGAATCGCCTGGGCTAAACGTGGGGAACTGTTTATTTCCGATAGAGAAAACCACACTAGATGGACATCAGATAGGGCTGTTGCTTGGTAGGCCGTTAACAAAGAAAACCAATTACCAAATAAAGTAGACGGTTCTGCCCAGCCTAACCATACTTCTTCACCATTCTCGCATAAAGTACTGAGTTGCACCAGTCCCTGGCTGACTTGCCATACTCCCTGAGATACCAGAGGGATTTTTTGTCCTTTGGCATAAAAATGCAATCGTCGTCCTTCTGTCGATTCGTGCTGCTCAATCTGTAGAATTGCTCTAGAGGAGGGGATCGTGAGTTGCATCTCTTTGGGTACCTTTCAACAACTGGGCTATGGAGTCAGCTTCACTCTAAGGTACTAAGGTAAAGATGGGGTAATCGCGAGATTAAGCCTCTGTTATTGGTTGTTGGTTGTTGGTTGTTGGTTGTTGGTTGTTGGTTGTTGGTTGTTGG
>NZ_JAMZMM010000417.1 GCF_024178385.1 Limnofasciculus baicalensis BBK-W-15
GGTTAGGGGTTAGGGGTAAATCCCGATAAATCATTCGACTTTATGAGTTTACAGTAAGTTTCTCTCGCTACCAGGGAAAATCAATTCGGTAAAAGTGGTCTGTCTATAGTTATGGAATACCATACCAAATTCAGTCTCATCTAGAACTTGTGGAGCAGGTGGCACGAGGTGCGGCTGACTCCTCCCATCTGTCACATTCTATCGGGGTTTTCAGTGGCAAGGAACAGATTCTTTTTTTTAACGCAAAGAGCGCAAAGGAATCCGCAAAGGTACGCAAAGAAGAGAGTGAATTTTTGGGTGTGTTTTACTTATTTTAGAAGTGCGATAGGATTAAACATAAGTTAGTACAAGTACAATAATGAAGGGGTATAGAGAAATTGTCAAAGTTGATAATTATCAATTTCATTATTCTTTAATCGGTAAATTGCGATCGCCGATTATCCTTTTTTTGCACGGATTTCTAGGCGATTGCCATGAGTTTGATCGAGTTATTGCCCTTTTAGCTAAGGATTTTTGTTGTTTAACTGTGGATCTACCTGGTCATGGTAAGACGATAGTTACAGGTGGAAATGAGTATTATACTATGGGAAATACGGCTTTGGGCTTAATTCAGTTTTTAAATATATTAAATATTGATAAGTGTTTTTTAGTTGGTTATTCTATGGGAGGAAGATTAGCCTTATATTTAACTATTATTTTTCCTCATAGATTTAATAAGGTTGTGCTAGAATCTGCTTCTCCTGGCTTGAAAACTCAAGAGGAAAAATTATTAAGAATTGCGAGAGATACCCAGTTAGCAGAAGAGTTAGAAGCCACTGATTTTAGGAGGTTTTTAAATAACTGGTACGAGCAGGCAATATTTAGTTCTTTAAAGGAACATAGAGATTTTGATATTATACTAGAGCGTCGGCTAAATAACAAACCATCAGAGCTAGCTAAATCACTACGGAATCTGAGTACAGGAATTCAGCCATCTTTATGGGAAAAGATACAATATAATCAAATACCTTTACTTTTGTTCGTTGGTGAATACGATGATCAGTTTAAGTTAATTAACCAAGAAATGGCTGCTATATCTAAAGGAGCCGAATTAAAGCTAATTAAAAATAGCGGGCACAATATTCATTGGGAAAATGTTATAGATTTTACAGGAGAGATCGGAAAATTTTATGGGAGTTAGATTATTCTATAAGGAGATTGGCATAATCAAGATACAGCAATTTTCAGGTATGTGAGGTACATAGAAATCCGGTTTCTCAAACAGAGATACATAGAAACCCGGTTTCTGGGGCGTACTTCATAAACCTGCAATCTGCTGTATTTATAAAACCAAATGGGATAATTTATCCCTATTTTAAATAGACTACAGTCACACCACCACCACCTTCCTTTTGTGCTGCTAACTCAAAACGCGCTACCAAATTATGTCGTGTCAAAAATTCATGTACCCCTTCCCGGAGTTTACCTGTACCTTTACCGTGAATAATCCACAATGTTCCATATTCTATCGCTTCAGATATCGCTTGCTCTAACTCAAATTCTGCATCAGAAACTCGTTTACCTCGCAAATCAATCGAATTTTTTGATGTACGAATTACGGGAGTAGAGGCTGAAGTGGAAGCTGACGATACTGTGGGAGTTGGTGCGGGTTTAGATTTAACGGGAATATCTGGTTTTTGCCCATCTAGAGATTCTATATCTGCTAGATTTACAGTCATTTTCATAATCCCAAAACGCACTGTTAACTCATTGGCTTCATTTGCGGCGGTAATGACTTCAGCAGTTTGGTTTAATTTAAGAATACGAATTCTATCACCAATTTTGGGGCGAAATCCCGGTTTTGGTTTCGGTGGCGGTGCGACAGGGATATGCTTTTGAGCAATATCTTTAATTGCAGCGGTGGCTTTTTGGGCATTTTGGGCAGTTTGGGAGCCTTGCTGCAACTGGCGAATTACCTTGCCAATTTCCCCTTTTGCTTCTGCGATCGCATTTTGTACTGCTTTTTCCTGAGATAACTTTAACTCCCTTTCTCGCTCTTGTAAAAGTTTTGCCTTATTCGACACTTCCTCATGCAAAATTTCCGTTTGTTGCAATAACTGACTTGCCTCTTGCGCCTTGACTTCCTGACGGCGACGCTGTGCTTCCAAACCCGATATTACCTGATTCACTTCTTCCGACGCGCCGCCTACTAATGTTTGCGCCTCATCGACAACTTCCCCTTTTAACCCCAAACGTCGAGCAATAGTTAAAGCATTAGAACGACCAGGAATGCCCCATAATAAACGATAAGTTGGCGAAAGCGTCAAATCATCAAACTCAACTGACGCATTTTCAAACCTTTCATCCTGATATTTCAGCGCCTTCAGCTCCCCATAATGAGTCGTAGCCACCGTTAACTGAGCATGTTTAGCCAAATATTTTAACAGTGCGATCGCCAAAGCACTACCCTCTGCGGGATCAGTACCTGCGCCGACTTCATCTAGTAAGACGAGGGAGTAGGGGGAGAGTGGGTTTTTTGGAGTGGGTTTTTTGGAGTGGGTTTTTTGGAGAGTTAGGGAAGATACTGTCAAATCCGATAACCCATCCGCTGCCAAATCCGCCCCTCCATCCACCACCGATAACCCATCCGCTGCCAAATCCGCCCCTCCATCCACCACCGATAATCCATCCGTTACATCCGTTACCCCATCCGTTGCCAACGCCTCTAATATCCGACTAATCCGCCGAATATGCCCTGAAAAAGTTGATAAACTTTGCTCCAAAGACTGCTCATCCCCAATATCAGCCAACACTTTGTCAAACCAAGGCAATTCCACAGGCTCCCTAGCCGGAACAAATAATCCCACCTTTGCCATCAATACTGCTAAACCCAGAGTCTTTAAAGTTACCGTTTTACCACCAGTATTTGGCCCAGTAATTGCTACTACTTTAATCGACGGCTGAATCTGAACATTAATCGGTACAACGGGTGTACCTTCCTCATGCTGTTGCTGCCAAACTAATAGAGGATGGCGCAATTCTCGCAGGGTAATGATTTCGCCCTCATTGCGCTCTATAAATCTGGGTGGATTAGCTCCCAACCAAAGACTATATCTTGCCTTAGCTGTAGCTAAATCTAAAATAGTTGCTACGGCTAATAATTGTTCTAAATCTGGTTTAATTTCCGCAATCTTTTCTGTTAAAGCGCGACGTACTGCTTCTGCTTCTGTTTGCTCTTGACGCTGATATGTTCTTAGCTGATTCCCTAAGTTAACAATAGAATGGGGTTCTATATATAAGGTAGCACCACTACTAGAAACATCGTGAACAATACCAGGAATAGCATCTTTTTGTGGTGCTTTGACGGGAATCACAAAACGATCCCCTCTTTGGGTAATCAGAAGCTCTTGCACAGCATTGCTTTGACGCTGTAAGATACCCTGAAGAACCTGATAAATGCGATCGCGGACTGATTTTAGTTGTGTGCGAATCCCTGCTAACTTAGGACTAGCGCGATCTGCGACATCTCCTCTTTCGTCGATACAGTGGTGAATTTCTTGCTCAATTTCTGGATAGGTGCGGATATCGGCAACCAAGGCAGCGAGTACAGGGATATCCTCTCGATCGTCAATTATCCGCCGCAAACGGCGCATCCCTGCTAAAGTTGTGGCGATCGCAAGTAATTCCTCTCCAGATAAGACACCTTGTCGTTCCGCCCTTTCTAAAGAATCACCGAAATCATAAATCCCGTCAAATGTCAAGCCATTAGTTAAATGAATTTCTAATTGATAAACTTCCTTCGTCTGAGCTAGTAGTTGCAGGCTTTCTGCTTGGGTGGTAGGCGGTTGAAGATGGCGAGATGCGATCGCCCCTAGCTTGGTGGCGGCAAAGGTAGCTAGGTGGTTGCAGAGGCGCTGCCATTCGAGTAATTCTAGGGTTTCTGCTTGAATCAAGGCTTTAAAGTCAGGGCTGATCTGGTTGTATTATAAGAGCTTACCTTATTGTAGTACAAATTTTGTAGGGTGTGTTACTTTATAACGCACCGTAAACTTACTTTACTTGATAAATGTAAGCATCTTCAACCCACACCTGATTAACTCGATTATTAGTCAGCCGTCTCCCTGACAAGTTGAAATTATACTGCTGTTGTAACTGACGTAAACCCTTAATTAATTCATGTTTTGGGCTTACTGCGACAATAGCAGTCCAATCGATATCAAGTTTAGCAACTTTAACCAGCTTTTCCAAATCGTGGGTGAGGAAGTATTATCATCCTCCTCTCTCCTTTTAGGGGAGGGGCTGGGGTAAATCGACTTTAAAGACTTGAGAAATTCCCACATTAGGAGTATGGGTAGCCACAACAACTATACCCATACGAGGATCGTAACACCCCACCCAAGCAGCCGGATGGCACTCGTGAACTAAATATCCGTATAACCAAATTGGTCCTTTGCCTTCGATTACGATACCTTGGCTATAATCAATGCCTTCTGGCAATTTTACTCCCTTAAGATCGCCAGGGACAACGATCCCGTTTTCGTTAACAATCTTAATATGTAGGTGTTGGTAAGGTAAACCGTCGTGGGTTTGGTGGGGAATGACTTGAAGTTGAATTGCACTCATGTATCTTTCAGTTCAAATATGATATTGCTACTCTAGCAGGAGGGTGGAAGCCGCCCTTTCCATAAGGAGCGCTGTTTCATTGTCGGCGGAGAAATGGGGGGTGTGGGATTGGGGGTGTTGGGCAGG
>NZ_JAMZMM010000418.1 GCF_024178385.1 Limnofasciculus baicalensis BBK-W-15
GGGTAAGAGGAAGAAAATGTTAGCTTTTTTGGAGCGAACTCTTGCCATCCTCGCTATTGGCTGCAATACTTTCTAGTGCGGGTTCTAATACCTGCCAAGCTGTTTCGGCAAGGGGGAGGAATTTGTCACGGGCTGCCCTGGCTTCGGCAAATTTAATTAAGGTTTTGGCAAAATTCTTGTCTGTTGCTTGCTGCATTTGGGCAGGGGTTAAGGGTGCGGGACTAAATAATGCTTCAATTAAGGGACGTAACTCTAATGCCTGCTGGTGCGCCTCTTCTAATCCGACTCTTAAACTGGCTAAATTTGCGATCGCTTTTACTGCCTGAATAATCTCTGGTTCATCCTCATCTGTATTATCTGTCACAGGTGGCTCGACTACAATTAAATCTTCAATACTCAATCCATCAGCAAAGCTATCTGGATTCAAACTATTATCATCTGGATCGTCCATCCGGCGTTGGATTTCTTCGATTGCCTTTTGCCGGGTGCGATCGTTATCTGCCCTTCCGGGTACTTCTATAAATAAACCTAGTTCGTTTAAGTGTCGAGTTGTATAGCGTAGTGTAGCTTTTGCCATAATTTTGGAGGGTTTTCGTGGTGCGGATGGTGTGGGATTTGAAACTGTAGGTTAAGAGCAGGACAAAACTGCATAAAAAACACAGATAAGTCGCGCGAGATCGCTTATAAAGTATCTTACTAGATTACAATACCTTCGGCACTATTAATAAACTGATTTTTTTCAATTTATCTACTTCACTACCTCCAAAGCTAGCCCTACCACCTCTGCAATTTGATCATCACTCAAGCCAAATTGCCGTAATTTCGGGTCTACCGTACTTAGTGTGCTAAAATATTAGTTTAATTAGGTAACGCCTTTACCGAGGATGTGGGGACATCCACCATGCAATCCGGGAGTGCGTGTAATGAGCGTACCAATGTCAATATATTTTTTAAATGTTTTGCCATTCTCTAGCATCAACAAATAAAGATAAATGCTTTATATTAGTTGTTGCTACAATTACTTCATGTCCATAATTACTAACTAAAATAGCCTGAGATGCTAAAATAACATCACCATCTAAGGCTTTATTATCAGCAGTAGGTTTACCTTGTTTCCTGGCAGAAGCCCATAATTCTGCTGATTTTAACATTACTTCTGTAGTAATAGGAAGATAGATAATTTCTGACTTTAATTGCTCTAATTTTCTTAAGCCTTAAATTTTATTTGCCCTTAATAATTATCGTCTAATTTCATAATCTACAATTTCCGGCAAGACTACTCGATAACCTTTTTGAGAAATACCTAAAAACCATTGTTGACATTGTAAAGTCAAAGGCGTAGCTTGAGGATTAGTAATTAATCCTACTGGTGCAGAATCCAATAAAATAACTTGGCTCATTAAATTGAAACACCCTCAATCAATTCAATAACTTTTAAAGTTTCTTTTTGTTCGCTTCTCTCATCTAATTCCAACCAAGATTGAAATAATTGTTTAATTCTCTCTTGCTTTTCTACCTCTCGATCGCTATCATTAAGTTGCTTGATAGCATTATCCCAAGCAGTTATAGACCTTTGTTTAGCAATCGCAGTTTGACGCAATAGCCGGACAATTTTCAACAATTCTGGTATGTATTCTTCTGGAGTTTGTTCAATTTCTGAGAGTAAATCAAGACGTTCCTTTGTTACCGTAACTTGAGAATTATTCACGATCGCTTACCTTTGTTAGTAAAAATTTGGATTGGGTGAATCTATGCCATCAATACCCACCCTAATAATTATACTAAACCAAAACCTCTTCTAATGCAGCTTAGTGTGAATGGTGCGTTAGCATAGGATAACGCACCCCACATATAGATTATGAGCGTAAGTCCTGAGAAAAAAGGTTCTTTACTAATTTATCATTTTGGACAATATACAGTTTAAATGGGTAATAGTAGATTACTGACAATCCTATGACTAACACACTTGACAATCCCAATCTGACGATAGTTGTCCAAAAATATGGTGGCACATCGGTTGGCTCAGTAGAACGAATCTCTGCGGTTGCCCAACGAGTCGTTAAAGCTGTTAAAGCTGGTAATTCCCTGGTTGTTGTGGTTTCCGCCATGGGTAAGACAACTGATGGTTTGGTGAAACTCGCTAGTGAAATTTCTGCTAATCCCAGCCGTCGGGAAATGGATATGTTGCTCTCTACAGGCGAGCAAGTCTCTATGGCGCTGCTAGCTATGGCTTTGCAGGAGTTAGGGCAACCTGCGATTTCTTTGACTGGGGCACAGGTGGGGATTGTGACAGAAGCGCAACATAGCCGCGCCCGGATTCTTAATATCAATACTGACCGAATTTTTAGACACCTCAATGAGGGTAAAGTTGTGGTGGTGGCTGGATTTCAAGGGATTAGTAATATTGATGAGTTGGAAATTACGACTTTGGGTAGGGGGGGTTCCGATACTTCAGCGGTGGCACTTGCTGCGGCTTTGAAGGCTTCTCAATGCGAGATTTATACTGATGTACCAGGAATTTTAACAGCCGATCCTCGCTTAGTGGCAGATGCCCAATTGATGGATGAAATTACTTGCGATGAAATGCTGGAATTAGCTAGTTTGGGGGCAAAAGTTCTCCATCCCCGTGCTGTGGAAATTGCTCGTAATTATGGGATGCCATTAGTTGTATTATCTAGTTGGACGGACGATCCTGGTACTCGTGTAGTTTCTCCTCCTCCCCAACCTCGCTCTTTAGAAGGTTTGGAAATTGCTCGTCCTGTAGATGCGGTAGAATTCGATCCAGATCAGGCAAAAGTTGCTATGCTAAGGGTGCCGGATCGTCCTGGTGTAGCGGCAAAATTGTTTGGTGAGATTGCCCGTAAAGATGTGGATGTGGATTTAATTATTCAGTCTATTCATGAGGGTAATACTAATGATATTGCTTTTACTGTAAGTAGCGATATTCTCAATCGTGCTGAAGCAGTATCAGAAGCAATTGCTCCTTCTCTTCGCAATCAGCAAATGCCCCATCCTGAAGAGGCTGAGGTAATAGTAGAAAGGGGAATTGCGAAAATTGCGATCGCAGGTGCTGGAATGATTGGTCGTCCCGGTGTAGCAGCTCTGATGTTTAAAACTTTAGCAGATGCTGGTGTCAATATTGAAATGATTTCCACCTCGGAAATCAAAGTCAGTTGCGTGATCGATCAAAAGGATGGGAATATTGCGATCGCATCTTTATGCAAAACTTTTGATATTGACAGTTCCCCTTCTCGAATTCCCACTTCAAAAAACCCACTCTTTACTCCCCCAGTCAGAGGTGTTGCCCTGGATCTTAAACAAGCACGTTTAGCAATTCGCCAAGTACCAGATTGTGCGGGTATGGCTGCAAAGATTTTTGGACTATTGGCAGAGCAAAATATTAGTGTTGATACGATTATTCAGTCTCAACGCTGTCGGGTAATTGATGGTATTCCGACAAGAGATATTGCTTGTACCATCTCCCAAATAGATGCGGAAATAGCAAGAATTACACTAGAAAAAACAGCATTAGTTTTGGGATATGGAGAGGTTTTGGTAGATCCAGATATTGCTAAAGTGAGTATTGTTGGTGCGGGGATGGTGGGGCATCCAGGTGTGGCAGCTAAGATGTTTGCTGCCCTATCTCAAGAGCAAATCAATATTCAGATGATTACTACATCAGAAATTAAAATTAGCTGTGTAGTAGCAGAAGATCAAGGTATTAATGCTCTCCAAGTAATTCACAAAGCATTTGGTTTAGCTGGAATTAATCACATTAAGGTTCCAGCTTAACTTTCGTGGCGTGGGCATAAGAATCTGTAGGGCAGGCATCTTGCCTGCCCCTTTCTCGCCACTATATTCTTAAGAAAATCCTAATTTTTGAGATAAAAACAAGTGTTTTTTTCAAGTACACCTCAATCGCTGAATGCCTAAAACCCTACAGAGCAATGGTTTCAAGATTGTTAAGAAAGATAACTAAGGCATAACAGGTGTGAGGCTTTCAATAAGTGACTGCTATTGATATAAAATCCTAATATCCGTAAAAGTACTATTTAACAAGTCTTTTGATATCCTGTAAAGTTAAGGTAGCAAGTACAAAGTAAATTAACATATCTACCAATCGCTAGTGGTGAGGAAACCCCCAGATATAGTCTCGGAGAGATTCTCGCCTGAATTAGTCAACTAATTGAAGATTTGGTTTTCTCAGGGTGCAAAATAACAAATTAATAGACTACTCTTTGCTGTGGGCAACTCTAGCCCCCAGTGTCATTACTCTGTCACTGCGGCATCCCTCCCAGCATAGTACACTTCAACAGTGGAGTTTTGAGGGGAAACCCACAATTAACATTGGGCGATGTCCTAATAATGATATCGTTCTCCATAGTTCAGTCGTATCACGCCGCCATTTGGCAATTCGGCAGATGGCAACTCGGTGGCAATTAATTAATTTTAGCAGTAATGGCAGTTATTTCCAGGGTCAACCCTTTAATCAAATAACTGTATTAGATGGGATGATTATTAGGCTCGCTTTTTCTGGTCCTCAGATCCAAATCCACTTGGGGATAAATGCACCAACACCTATTCTCAAATATCAGCAATCTCAGAATATTATGGACAAAAAGTCTTTGGTTGTTAGTTGTTAGTTGTTGGTTGTTGGTTGTTTGTTATTAGTTATTAGTTATTAGTTATTAGTTATTAGTCATTCCCCACTCCCCACTCCCTAC
>NZ_JAMZMM010000055.1 GCF_024178385.1 Limnofasciculus baicalensis BBK-W-15
GAGGTTTGCGCCACTGAGGTTTGCGCCACTGAGGTTTGCGCCACTGAGGTTTGCGCCACTGAGGTTTGCGTCACTGAGGTATGCACCACTGAGGAAGAAACCTACTGTTTGTATAAAAGTACTAAGATTAACACTATTACCGTAACTAATAATCCGCAAGAATCGATCTCGATCAAACCCTTCAGTATCTTTTTTACCACAGGGATAGAATTGAATTTTATCTTTCAGATCATCTTTTCCCTGACCATACCAATTTAAAGCTAAAAGCAAACGCATCACATTCAACCCAGCGAAAATATCCACCTCTCGCAATCCCAAGTTACTCCCATTTCCTCGCAACTGCAGCATCTTATTCTGAGGTAAGTTTTTCGGGTAAGCGTTAATAAATTCCCCCTGACACCAATCTAGATAAAATTCTTCTAAACGCTGAAATAACTCTATCGGCTGAAACTTGTCACTCCCCTTAAGTAACGCCATCAAGTATTCGACAATTTCAGGAGTTAATCCACCATAACCCAGCAAATCATAAATTTCTTCGGCTAGTTGGTCAGTACTAATCAGAAATCCCCGCAGTCTCCTACGCTGGTCTACTAATACCCACTCTTCTAAACTTTCCTGTAATCGTTTAGCACACAAAAACTCACAAAAACTTTTATGAATAAATTCTACCGCACCATCTCCAGCATCAGCTCCAGCAGCGGGACGCATATAAAAAGCAGCTAAGGCATTTCTGAGGGGATTTTCACCAATACGCTTTTGGGCTTTTTCTAGCAAAGCTTTTGCCCCATCATCACCTTTAAGACGTTCTTCTATTATTTTAATTGATACCCATTCTCCACCAGATTGGGTAACAGCTAACCCCGCTTCCATGAGAATCCGGCGCAAGTCTTCGGTTTCATATTCAGTGAGGTCAATATTGAGTGCTTCAGGACGTTGCTTAGTCAGTACCCAATCAATCGTAGTTTCATAAACCAGAATTTTAGCATTAGTACTATCAGCCCCAGCAAACATATCCGGAGTTAACTTACCATCCCGGTGCATGGCTGCTAAAAGATATAGTAATAGGGGTTCTTGTGCTAATTGCTGAACTCTTTCCGGACAATTTTGATCTTGTAAAAATGCCTTAAACTCATTTGTTTTATCCTCTCCAAATAAACTCCCCCACTTACTCAGCCACTCTGCTTGTAGGGGTTCATCCATTAAAGCAATTTCCACCCGTTCCAAATTGCGAGGAACCACAATCCCCTGCAATGCTAACTCCCTTCCCGTGACAATAAATCGATGTCCTAATTGGGGATTTTGCTGACAGCTTGCTTGAAAATAGCCCACCTTGTTCAGAAACTCTTCAATCCCATTAGCAGTTCTCCCTTCCATCCGCAATTCATCAAAGCCATCTAGGAGAAATAGAAATCGGGTATTACTATCTGTTAACCAACCATCATCACTCTTAGCAAAATCCTCATTCACCGCAGCACGAAGAGTATTCTCAATATTCGATTCAAAAGCATTAATATCCCGTAACCGAATTAATATCGGTGTCCAAATCGGATGGAGATGTTCCCGCACCCAATTAGCAAACATCCGGCAAAATACACTTTTTCCCCTTCCTGGTCCGGCTTGAATAAACATAACTTGACCATTTTTATCAGCGTTAGCCAGTAAATCTTTTGCCCAAGCTTCTAAATCAACATGGTCTTCTTTTTTCCTTACCTTCCCATTCCCATCCAGTAACTTAGCCTTGAACGGAACATAAAGATCGGAAATAGTAAAAGATTCAGCAAATACTCTCCACCTTTCCCGAATCAGTAGATTACTGGAATTGGGAGATATTTGCTCCTGTAAATAAGACTCAATACTACCGTATTTTTGATTCTTACCAATTTCGCCTCCCCCTTTGGCATAGAGATTCAACCCTTCGAGAATCGCACCGGATTCGTAAGACAGGAGTGAATTAATACAAGTCTTTGTTTCCCAAGCCACCCATCCAGTCACAATCGGAATAATATACTTATCCACTCCCAAACTTTCCAGATAAACAGAAAGTTGAGAATTTAACCCTTGCCCTAATATGGAATCAGGAAAATAAGTCAAAGCCTCCTGAATAAGTTGATCCGTTAAAACCAGATTACCTAACCCATCCAGCTTAATATCCTTACCCGATAAACCCGCCCCAATTTTGGACTGTAACCAATCATTACGATGTAGCAAACCATCAAAACTTTCAACATAAGCCAAAGGAAACGCGATCGCACCCCATTCTCCCAGACTTTGTTCCTTATTTTTCCGCTCCCGATAAAATTGTAAACCCCGTCTCGCCAATCCCACAAACGACAACCCAGCAGCAATAGGAGCGAGAGGAGTAAACATACCCAGTGCGATCGCTAATTCTAACCCAGCCTTAGAAACCTCCGCCCCAGACTCAATAATTTCTCCCGGTTTCCCCAAATCCCGGATGTCTCGATTTAGGAATTGCCAAACTTCTTTAATCCTCTTCACAATATCAATCTATTAACTTTTTTCCTATTCCCAATATAACGAATATTTTTCTTACCTCCGTGTACCTCTGTGCCAACCTCTGCGATAACGAAGTTCCGCGAAGCGCCACCTCTGTGTTAAAAAAAAAATTCCTCCTCCCCCCAGAAGATTGTAATTTTAACGCAAAGAGCGCAAAGGTAAACGCAAAGGGGCTAGCTATGCACAACCTGCATCAGCCACATCCACCCCCAATAGTGAATAATGCCAGAAGACTTGAAAAATCTTTACATTAACTGTCAAAATGTGATAGAGACGAGATCCAGGAGACCCCTACAATGTTACAATCATACCGCCAAGATGTCGCAGAACGAGCAGCTTTAGGGATTCCCCCTTTACCTCTGTCTGCCCAGCAAACCTCCCAATTGTGCGAATTGCTGAAGAATCCGCCAGCGGGAGAGGAAGAGACTTTAGTTGAATTATTGCGCGATCGCGTACCTCCGGGTGTGGATGAGGCGGCTTATGTGAAGGCGGGATTTTTGACTGCTATTGCTAAAGGTGAAATAACTAGTCCCCTGGTTTCTCCTCAGTGGGCAGTACATTTGTTGGGGACGATGATGGGTGGTTATAATGTGCAATCTTTGATTGATTTGTTGAAGTCAAATCACCCATCCATGGCTGCAACTGCGGCGACGGCGTTAAGCAAAACTATGTTAGTGTTTGATGCTTTTCATGATGTATTGACTTTGGCGGATACTAATCCTTATGCCAAGCAAGTTGTTGATTCTTGGGCAAATGCTGAATGGTTTATTAGTCGGGCTAAGTTAGCCGAATCGATTACAGTTACCGTATTTAAGGTTCCCGGCGAAACTAATACTGATGATTTATCTCCCGCACCTCATGCTACTACTCGTCCGGATATTCCACTCCACGCTACAGTAATGTTGGAATCGCGGATGCCGGGAGGTTTGGATACAATTATGAAACTGAAAGAAAAAGGTTATCCTGTGGCATACATTGGCGATGTTGTTGGTACTGGTTCATCCCGAAAGTCGGCAATAAATTCTTTACTTTGGCATATTGGTTCTGATATCCCATTTGTTCCCAATAAACGAACCGGGGGATATATTTTAGGTGGGAAGATTGCCCCTATTTTCTTTAATACTGCTGAAGATTCTGGTGCTTTACCGATTGAGTGTGATGTGGAACCATTGGAAACGGGGATGGTAATTACTATCTATCCATATAAAGGAGAAATTACTAATGAGGCGGGTGAAGTTATTTCCACTTTTAACCTGAAACCTGATACCATTTTCGATGAAGTTCGGGCTGGTGGACGGATTCCTTTATTAATTGGACGTTCTTTAACTGACAAAACTCGCCAAGCTTTAGGATTAGAACCTAGTCCGATCTTTATCCGTCCTACTCTGCCAGAAGATACTGGGAAAGGCTTTACTTTAGCACAGAAAATGGTGGGTAAAGCTTGCGGTTTACCGGGGGTTCGTCCGGGTACTTCTTGCGATCCAATTATGACTACTGTTGGTTCCCAGGATACCACAGGACCGATGACTCGTGATGAATTGAAAGAATTAGCTTGTTTGGGATTTAGTGCGGATTTGGTGATGCAAAGTTTCTGCCATACTGCTGCTTATCCTAAACCTGTTGATATCAAAACTCACACAGATTTACCTGATTTCTTCTCTACTCGTGGTGGGGTAGCTTTGCGCCCTGGAGATGGCATTATTCACTCTTGGTTAAATCGGATGTTAATGCCAGATACGGTAGGGACAGGTGGAGATTCTCACACTCGTTTTCCATTGGGAATTTCGTTCCCAGCAGGTTCTGGTTTGGTGGCTTTTGCTGGGGCTTTGGGTGTCATGCCTTTGGATATGCCGGAATCTGTTTTAGTCCGGTTTAAGGGGGAATTGCAACCAGGAGTAACCCTGCGAGATATTGTGAATGCGATTCCTTATGTGGCGATGCAGCAAGGGAAATTAACTGTCGCCAAACAGAATAAGAAAAATGTCTTTTCCGGACGGATTCTGGAGATGGAAGGTTTGCCAGATTTGAAGGTGGAACAAGCTTTTGAACTGACAGATGCTTCTGCTGAACGTTCATGTTCTGGTTGTACGATTAAGTTAGGAGAAGAGACGGTTGCGGAATATTTACGTTCCAATGTAGCGCTATTGAAAAATATGGCAGCGCGAGGTTATCAGGATGGACGGACGATTATGCGTCGTGTCGCTAAAATGGAGCAATGGTTAGCTAATCCCGAGTTAATGTCAGCCGATACAGATGCCGAGTATGCTGATATTATTGATATCGATTTAAACGATATCAAAGAACCAATTGTTGCTGCACCAAATGACCCCGACAACGTTAAGTTAATGTCGGAATGTGCGGGGGATAAAATAGATGAGGTTTTCATCGGTTCTTGCATGACGAATATCGGTCACTATCGCGCCGCTTCTAAAATATTAGAAGGTGCAGGTAAGGTGAAAGTTCGTCTCTGGATTTGTCCGCCAACTCGGATGGATGAAAAACAGTTACGAGAGGAAGGAATTTACGATACTTTTGCCGCTGCAGAGGCGAGAACCGAAATGCCGGGATGTTCTCTTTGTATGGGCAATCAAGCGCGTGTTGAAGATGGGGCGACGGTATTTTCTACCTCAACTCGTAACTTTAATAATCGCATGGGTAAGGATGCGCGAGTTTATTTGGGTTCCGCTGAATTAGCAGCAGTTTGTGCCCTGTTAGGAAAGATTCCGACTGTTGAAGAATATATGGAGATTGTGGCGAAGAAAGTCGATCCTTTTGCTGGTGATTTGTATCGCTATTTGAATTTCGATCAAATCGCTAATTTTGAGGATGAAGGGCGGGTGATTGCCTTGGAAGATATGCCTCGGATTGAGGATATTTTGGGGATGCCTGCGAGGGTGTGACCCCTCCCCCAGCCCCTCCAGGGCTGTTTCATTCTCAAATGAGACGACAGATTGAAATCTGTCGCTACACAGACAAAACCTGCCTTCGCAGGTTAGCGAGTCTTGCATTGGCTGATTAACAAATAAGTTGAACCGCCGAAGGGCGGTTTAGCCTGTTTAGCAACAGGTTAAAACCTGTTGCTGTAGGAGAATGAAACAACCCTGCTTACCTGCATTAGCGAAGCGGCACGTTAGCGTAGCTCGGCGAAGCCCAGTGCGGGAAGGGGGAGCAAAAGAAGAAACTCCGGCTCCCCTCGCATGAGAGGGGCTGAGGGAGAGGTGAATCCGTGCGATCGCGCCCGAATGGGGGTATTCACTTACCGATAAAACTGAAGAGAGAGGAAATACTGCGACGATAATACAATAAACCAAGGAAACAAGCAATCTGAATCGCACTAACCCCTAAAATAGGATGAAAATCGGGCTTAATAAAATCAATCAGAAAGCGAAATCCCAGATAAGCCACCATGTAAAACTTAAATAAATCCCCCTCTTTCTGTGGGTAGCTACTGCGAATTTTTAAAAATACCATTAAGAACAATAAAAATATAATTTCATAAATTTGGGTAGGATGTCGGGAAATTCCATCACCAAAATCCACGCCCCATGGTAAACTAGTCGCAATTCCATAAGTGCGATCGCTCAATCCTGTCAGAAAGCACCCAATCCTGCCCACTGCTGTACCCACAATCAACGGATAAACAAAGACATCTCCCGTCGAGCTTTTGACACCAATCCATTTTTTAGTTAATTCTACTCCAATCAATCCACCTAGCAAAGCACCCACAACCGTTTTTCCCTGAATAAACAGTAAAATAAATTGCTGCCAATTTTGCCAAGATAGATAAATATGTTGGAGTAAAACTAACAATTTCGCCCCCACTAAAGCCCCCACCATCCCACCCACAATTACTGAACTCCTTTGACTGGAAGTAATGGTATCTTTGCGGGAGTTAATGAGGGCGAGACGAAACGCAATTACATAAGCTAAGGATTCAAATAACAAATGAGGATGAATCCGCCAATCCCCAATCCAAAAATAAATGGGAAAGTTCATTGGTTGTTGGTTATTGGTTGTTGGTTATTGGTTATTGGTTATTGGTTATTGGATTAAGCTCATTGTTTGTTGTTAGTAAAATAACTAATAATTGTGACAGACGAAATGCCCGTACTACAACAAACAACTAACAACTAACAACTAACAACTAACAACAAATAACTAATTAGACTCACCACCACGTCTTCCCAATTCGTAAACGCCGCCACTGATACAAGCCATAATACCCATACTGATTGCCCAACTCCGCCCCAAGCTTAGTTCTACCCCATAATTGCAGAAACCGCCAATAATTAAAAATGGCAGGATGCTGAAAATTGAAGCGTAGAAGGCATTTTGCGCTTCTCTGCCTTTGCGAGTACGTTCAAATTCCTCAACTGAAGTATAGAGAAAGCGCTCCGCAAAGTTAAACCAGCGATTAAATTGCTCCATTACCCACTGATTTAACGTGGAAAACCCCAAATACAGCGCCAGCGCCCACAATGACGTACCCGCGATTGCGATCGCACTCACCTCGAATCTAAATGGCAAAAATTCACTCAGCATCAGTTATTTTATCTTGTATGGGAAAACTTTAATAACTATTAATGTAGCTTAACAAAGAGAAAAGGTGAAGAAGCAAAATATCTATATGTAGGGTGTGTTACGCTTTGCTAACAGACCATTCCAACTATATGTGCTGTCGCTGCATAAGTTTTATTAACAAAAGCTTTGACTTTTGAATAGGTGACTTTCGGGAGCATCCCGAGAAAGGAAGAAATGCAGGTTGTATTCTTGCTCCCCCCTTTGACTTGGGGGGCTGGGGGGGTAAAAACTTTGTCAAAAAACGAGTATCTTTGCCAAAGTGGGATGCTCCCTGACTTTCTGGTTAAAGTAGATGGTCAGGGGTGCAGTATTCTAGTTTGGGGAACTCTCATCAGAGTTCATTACCATATTTATCTATTTTAGTCAATACCAGTTCATGATTATCAAACAATTGAGGAGTGCAAAAATGCCCCAAATATATAAACCCCGACAACCCCAAAAGTTCAAGAGTGTCAAGCTACGCTTTCTTCTTTTGGCCCGATTGAGTCTGGTTGGTTTAATTATATTGGGATGGTTTAACCCAGAACTAGTCAAAGCTTCAGACATTCAAATCGCGCAGATCCCAACTCAATCTTACTCCCAATGGGGTTCCTTTCCCGTCGAGAATTTTGTCGCGTACACCTCCCCCTACGGCTATCGTAGATCTCCTCGTGGTGGTGGTGGTGTCGAATTCCATCGCGGCTTAGACATGGCAGCACCTGAAGGGAGCTACATCCGCAATTGGTGGGCGGGTGAAGTTATCTCACTTTCTGATAATACCGCTTGCGGCACTTCCATCACAATCCAATCCGGAGACTGGAAACATGTCTACTGTCACATGAAAGGACATGTAGAAAGCAATAGCAGCGGCACTTATCTGATTGACAGGGAGGGTGGACTTCAAATTTGGAAAGGTCAACAATTGCCAACAGGAGCCAGAATTGGTCGGGTAGGGATGACAGGTAGGACAACTGGACCTCATCTCCATTGGGGAGTAAAATATGCTGACCAATACATAGATCCAGCTTTAGTTCTCCAACAAATGTATCGGCAACAAACTGGAGGAAATGGTTAATGGTTATTTGTTGTTAGTTATTTGTTGTTGGTTATTTGTTGTTAGTTATTTGTTGTTGGTTATTTGTTGTTAGTTATTTCTTAATGGTTGTTTGAATAACAACGGGAGCATCCCGAGAAAGGAAGAAATGCAGGTTGTATTCTTGCTCCCCCCTTTGACAAGGGGGGCTGGGGGGTAAAAACTTTGTCAAAAAACGATTATCTTTGCCAAAGTGTGATGCTCCCATAACAACTAACAACTAACAACTAACAACTAACAACTAACAACTCAATGCCATCTGTTTCCTTGGCAATTGAGTGTATTCCGCCACAATTTTACGGAATTGAGCGCCATCGAGAGTTTCCTGATCTAACAAAACCTCAACCAATCGATCTACTAAATCTCGATTTTCTCCAATCAAAACACGAGCTTTTTTATAGCACTCTATGGCAATATCCCTGACTTGTCGATCGATTTTCGCCGCGATCTCTTCGGAATACTCCGATCGCGTAGTCCAACCGCTACCGAGAAAAACTTCACTGTCAGGAGTTTCCAGGGCAAAACTACCTAACTCAGACATACCGTAGATAGTTACCATTTTCCGCGCCAGTTCGCTTACATTCCTAAGATCGCTCGCCGCGCCACTATCAATCTCATCCTCGCCAAAAACTTCCGCATCTGCGGCTCTTCCTCCTAGAGCAATAGTAATTTTATCTATAATCCAAGCTTTGGTATAGAGTCCGCTATCTACGATTTCTTCATCAAACATTTGCTGAGAAAAACCTTCAATCCCACCCGAGCGAGGAATAATCGTAACTTTGTTCAAAGGATCTGCATTTTCCAAGAGAGTTGATAATAGCGCATGTCCTACTTCATGATATGCTGTCATCCATTTTTTCTTACAATCGAGAAGGGGATTGAGAGTCATCCCAATGGTAACTCGGTCGATTGCGTCGTCAATTTCTTGATGATCGATTGCGTCTTTCCGCCGCCTTGCGGTGAGAATTGCTGCCTCGTTGAGTAGGTTTGCTAACTCTGCACCAGAAAAACCAGGAGTGCGGCGTGCAATGGCTTCTAAAGAGACATTTGGTGATAATTTCTTATTCCGAGCGTGAACTTCTAAAATACCCAAACGACCTTTGTAACTGGGTAAATCAACCATAACTTGACGATCAAATCGACCGGGACGGAGTAAGGCTGTATCCAAAACATCAGGACGGTTAGTTGCAGCAATTACGATTACGCCACTATTACCTTCAAACCCATCCATCTCAGTTAAAAGTTGGTTGAGAGTTTGCTCTCGCTCGTCATTACCACCACCAATTCCTGCACCGCGTTGTCTTCCTACGGCATCAATTTCATCAATAAAAACTAAGCAAGGAGCATTCTCTTTTGCCTTTCGGAAAAGATCTCGCACCCGCGAAGCACCCACCCCAACAAACATCTCAACAAATTCCGAGCCAGAGATGCTGAAAAAAGGAACTCCTGCTTCTCCTGCCACCGCTTTTGCCAGCATAGTTTTGCCAGTTCCCGGCGGACCAATTAACAGAACCCCCCTGGGAATCTTTGCCCCCAATGATGTAAAACGTTCTGTTTCTTTGAGGAAAGAAACGACTTCTTGGAGTTCTTCTTTTGCTTCTTCAATTCCAGCGACATCCTCAAATTTCACCCCGGTTTTTGCTTCCATTTGGAAACGCGCTCTGGATTTGCCAAAGTTTAGGGCATTTCCGGAGCTAGCAGCAGAGCGCCGCAGGATCATCATTAGTCCTGCGAGCAATAATAGGAGTAAGAATAAGTTCAGCACCAGTCCCACCGCCGCAGAATTATCAGCAGTAGGTTCCACCTCATATTCAATTTTGGTGTTGCGAAGTTTCTCGATCAGTTCTGAATTTTCATTCAGTAGCATCACCTCTTCTGGAGATTCTTTGGGTTTTTGTCCTTCTAGGTGGACTCTCGCAATTCGCCTTGCCGGATCGATTTCAACTTTGGTAATTTGGCACTTAACTGGTGGGGTTTGTTCAATTTTGCAGGCATCAATTTTCTCGAAAAGTTTCCCGTAGCTGATAGATTTTGGTTGAACTTGTTGGGCTTGAGTGGGGATGGCTGTTACCACTCCTTGGACCAGAATCAAACTGGCCGCAATCCGCCACAATTTTCGCGGCGTTACTTCTGGTTTTTTTGATTGGGAAACAAGCGGGTGTGTTGTTCGTTCCTTTGCCGAACCCTCATTTCCCATCCATCCTCTAATCCAGGAACTGTTTTTCATCTTTCTTCCCTATTCTGCCTTCAATCAGCCTCTTGGATTAAAGCGTATTATGCTCCAAGTCGGTGAGGTGGCATTGAAACATCTTTACTCATTTCTAGTTTAACTGTCCTTCGCAGGTTATAGATAAGGGGTGAGAGGTTAGAGGTGAGGGATAATAGGGAAGACCTGAGTTCGGAGTATGCACTTCGCGCAGGCTACGCCAACGGAGTATGCGCTTCGCGCAGGCTACGCCAACGGAATTCAGCGACTCCCCACTAATTTGTTCATCTATGACAAAATATCGGTATAAAAAATGCTATAATAGGCTGTGTTGACGCGATTAACTCCGGATACCACAAGATAGGATCTGCTTCGCTTCTGCCGTTAGGGATCTCCTTGCTTTACTCGCTTCGCTCTCGCACAAATTTAGCTAAACTGGTCATAGTCATAACGACGTTGACTTGATTGGCACCAACAATGGCAGAGAAATTGCTCGCTGAGGATGCTCGCGCTTACTTGCGGACTAAATTAAAGTTAAGTATTTAAGATTAGAGGAAGATGACATGGTGAAAATAGTTGGTATTGCCGGGAGTTTGAGACCTAAATCTTATAGTCATCAAGCGTTAGCTTCAGCAACTCAGCGAGTGGAAGCTTTGGGCGCATCAGTGGAAATCCTGGATTTGCGCCAGATGCAGCTACCTTTTTGTATTGGTAGTGATGATTATCCCGGTTATCCTGATGTGGTGCGCTTGCGGGAAACGGTTCAAGCTGCAGATGGCTTGATTTTGGTCTCTCCAGAATATCATGGCAGCCTCAGTGGGGTAATGAAAAATGCCCTAGATTTGATGAATTTTGACCATTTATCGGGGAAAGTTACGGGTTTGATTAGCATTTTGGGGGGTCAGCATAATAGTAATGCTTTAAATGATTTACGGATAATTATGCGCTGGGTTCATGGTTGGGTGATTCCCGAACAAATTGCCATTGGTCAAGCTTGGAAATCCTTTGGGGAGGATGGTAAACTTTTGGATGAGAAATTGTCGAAACGTTTCGATCAGTTTGCTGAAAGTTTGGTAGAAAATACTCGCAGATTACGAGAGGTTTTATAGTTTTGGTTTGTAGTAGGCGCTTAAGCGCCTACTACGAACTATAGCTTAAGCAGCCGCTTGATTGATGTTAACTTTCACAACCTTGGTCTCTTCTGCTACCATCTTTGGTAATTTCAAATTCAAGATTCCATCTTTGTACTCAGCCTCAACCTTGGTATGTTGAATTTTCGAGGGTAAGGGAATAATACGATGGAATTTCCCGTAGTGGAATTCGCTTTTAATTACACCCTTGGCTTCAGACTTGGTTTCAGATTTGCGCTCCCCACCAATGGAAACAGTATCTTCAGTTACTTGCACGTCTAAATCTTTAACATCCATTCCCGGAACTTCTAGTTTCAGATTAATCCCATCTGCCGTTTCTTGGATTTCGGCTGCGGGAACTCTGGAGAAAGTCTTTTGCCAACCAGTGGCTGGTACTAAGGCTTCATCTAATAAACTATTGAGTTGGTGTTGTAGGGTATCGATTTCTTGCCAGGGATTCCAACGAACTAATACCATAAGTTTCAATGCTCCTTAATTGATTTGCTTTTCTTGGCTTCTTGATTTTTATAGTAGGCAAAACAATAGGGAGTGTAAATTCGGTTTTAACTACTAGTTAATTGATGATTGCCGAACCGAATAATGATTTATTTGTGCAGTAGGGTAAACTGAATAATTTTGGTTCGGTTAACTGGAAAAATATTAACTCACCAGGGAAAAAGTTGTCTAGCTTTCTGACCAGAATCACGGACGCTATCCACAATCTCCTGATTCCTTTCCTCCTGATTACCAGTAATTTCTTTGGCGTTTAACTCGTGAGTGGCGACAATTTCACCGACAATGTATGCTTTCTGTACTTCCTTGGGAAGAGTGGATCTATCTCCTTGTTTTGCTCGCGTCTCTTGATAGAGAGTTTTCGGTTTGCAGTCAAATAGTTCTTCCGTTAATGCTACTGTAGATTTTGCATGTGCTTCTTTATCGCCA
This sequence comes from Limnofasciculus baicalensis BBK-W-15, assembly GCF_024178385.1. Lineage (GTDB taxonomy): Bacteria > Cyanobacteriota > Cyanobacteriia > Cyanobacteriales > Coleofasciculaceae > Limnofasciculus > Limnofasciculus baicalensis. The sequence continues at coordinate 12,446 of NZ_JAMZMM010000055.1, forward strand.
CCTTTATCTTCAATTGCTTTGTTAAAGTCTTGGCGAACAATTGCACCATCAACTCTCTCGCGCTTAGTTAGTTCCTCTGGATTGTTCAACAGATCCAATTGCAATGCTTCTGCTGATTCTGGATTGTTCTTGAACCAACTTAAAAACGTCATGGGCTATCTCCTTTTCTTCTTGATTGATGGGATATTGTAAGATTTGCTCTAGTCCATTGATAATACAGTCTAGTCCACCTGGAATAGCAAGAAACTCATCCAAAATTTCCTGCCGTAGTTCCCAATCCCATTCATCGGGAGTATAGTTCAATAATAGATCGATCAGCGATCGATTGTCAGTATTGGAGTCAAAGATATTTCTCGCCCAAAATGAGCAGTATGCTTTTTGCCAAGTTGATTGGCGACGCAAATCCCCAAAATATCTAACTTCAGACTTAAAATTTTCAGGCTGAATTAGTGCATCGTTGAAGTCGCTGAGGCATTCCCAAACTCGATAAACTCGTTTTTTTAGATCTTTTAATTTCATGTCTTTCTCCACAAGCTAAAATCGGGTGCTTTCTTACCTGGATAGATTTGCTTGGAGTCTTGGGAAATAGAAATCCATCCCAAATCTTTGAGGCGATTGGTCAAATTAGAAATTGTAACTCCTAGTTCATCTCGCATTGCATATAGGTGATTCCAGTTGGTTAAATTACGTCCTTTTAGCAATTCTTCTAATCTAGATACTGGCATCAATAAACAACTGGCAAGATACTGAGCTTGCCATTCAATTCCTCTCTGAGTGCTGACACTGCGACATAAAAATGGTTCAACAACTGTTTGGAGATCTAACTCACGATCTATAAATTTACCAACGGCATTTTGGTCAATGTGCAGTATCCAATGTCCTAGCTCATGAGCTATAGTAGATTGTCCAAATCCTCCTTTTAGTGCTGGAATATCTTCATTTATGATAATTTCTCGCTGAACGGGCATAATCATGGCTGCTATCTGCCCTTGATTATCAGGAGGTATGGTCTCCCAAATAACACCTAAATCCAGAAAATCAGCTATTGCTTCAGCAACATAACGTCCTGTTAAAGGACGCTTGCGTTTTGCCTCTACACCCATAATAAGTTCGGTTGCCTGACGTTCTATTTCAACTTTAGGCAAAAAGCGATACGGCTTGATAACCTGCAACTTTATTTCTCCTCATTTTTTAGTTGTGTTGTTTCCTGTATTAATTTTTGGGTAAATTCAGGATTGTCTCGCATCCGACGCAGCAAAGCAGGCATTTCCTTGTACTTTTTGACAAGTGCCTCAAAGACTTTTGCGTCATCAGGTGTAATTCGACCAGCCAGGTGTCTTAGTTCAGCTTCATTCAAATCTAAGCGAAGCGCTAACTTATAAATGACATCCTCACTAGGAGGATACCCAGCATGATCGTTCTCTAGTTTAGACAGGTAGGTGTAATCGACACCGATCAACTTAGCCAGTTCTCGCTGACTGAGTTCCTTGTCTTTACGAGCTTGACGAATAATCCTGCCAAAAGTCTGACTCACGTTTTTGTACCTGACTAGAACAAGCCATATTGACAAAATTGATTAAATTGGTCAACATGGTCATTATATACTATAATCTTAGTATAGCTCACGCCAGGGGATAGATCTCCAAGTCCTCTGATCTTTTAGTTACAAATACTTACATAGGAGGGAAATATGAAGAAAGCAGCGTCAAATCCCGGCCAACTATGCCTCTCAATCGGCAAACCTCTATCACTCCTCCTTGCGGAGGTTCACAAGTCCAGCCGTAATCCACAACTGAGGAAAGCGGCGGCACAGATGCAGGAAGCCTTGCAGATTTTTGCACAGGCAAACCAGACGGGGTTATCCAAGTCCGTCAAAGCCAAGGTAGCAATTCAGGAAATCCTCACAAAATAAGCTTTTGCCGTTATTCCAATTTGGGAGTCTCAATCTATGAACAAAATTTGGCGACCATTCGCCAGTTATAATTTATGGTTACAATTTGCTCCACCAGTAGGGCAAGAACATTTTCATTGTGATATGAAGCGAGGTTTTACGAAGGCGCGTAAAAAAGAACCGCAAGTTCAATCTCTTTTAGAGAAAGATACTACACCTCAGCGGATTGGTATTCTGGCACAAAGGGGGATTTATGAATTTCATCAATATCCTGCAATGTTGTCCCGAAAAGATGGAGTAGAGCAAGTTGCAGAGATTATGCAATTGAGTAGAGAATCGGTTGAAGTACAAGAGCGAGTCATTTCAGTTTTGCAAAAATACCAGGAAAATCCGATTCTCTTGGGTAAAAAGATTCTGAAGTTGAATCGAGGTGATGAAGGATTTCCTGAACCAATTTTAATTAAATATGGTAATTATATATTTAACTTGTATGCAGCAATTGACTGTATTTATACTGAACCAGATGGAATGTTACACATTTTGGACTTCAAGACTGGTAAATCTGACTTTGACTTGCGACAGGGTTATGTTTACCTACTAGCAGTTAGTTATCTCTATCCACAACAGAAAGCGATTGCTTCTTTCTATAACTTGGAGACTGGTAAAGAGTCTCAGCCAATCAGTGCCACGGCTGATACCCTAAAATTTTTCCAAATAGAGCTAGTACAAATAGCTCAAAGACATCAGAAAGACTTGAAGCGTTACCGAAATAATCCTGCTGATTTTAGAATCATTTACCCCCCGAATCCTGGAATTAGCTGTCGTCACTGTCCCTTCAATTCAATTTGTAATTTTTCTGTATCAGAGGTTGCTGCATGACTGCTGCTATTGTTCAATCTACTCAACAAGTTCCCGCATCTCCATTATTTTTGAGCGAAATTTTTCCCCTCACTATCTCTAAACCCAATTTAATCTGTTTTCGACTAAGTGCTGAAATTGAACGGGAGATAGGCAACCGATTGGGTTGGCGTTTTAGTCAGAAGTTTGGCGATATAATTGTTATTTATGAACAGAAATATTTCTGGGTTTTAGCTAAACCGAATAAATCCATGCCTAGCCAAGGGGAATGGCGAGAAGCATTAGCAGAGATTCAAGAAGATTTAAAAAAAGATCTTGGCGATCGCTACTACTCAATCCAATGGGTACGCGATCCCCAGATTACTGCTTCTATTTTAGCACAACTAGCTGTGAGAGTATTAAAAATTGCGCGACCTTTTTCATCAGATACTATTTGGTCGAAAAATCAGGTTGAAGTCAGGCGTGAGGTAAAATTATGGGCGGAAACCTTTGACTTTAATAATGTGACATACCCAGCATTAGTTTTAACTCCTAGCAGTTACTTTACTTTCAAAGGTACTTTAGCTGATTTCTATGAGAATCATCCATACCGACAGAATCCTAAAGAACTTTTGATTTGCTTAAAAGTCCGAGAGATTGAAAAAAATAGTTCTGCTACAATTATCGGACTTCCAGGAACTATTGGAGAATTCAGAGAAGAACTTATCGCCAAAGCAACTGGTGCAATTAGTAAACAAGCACTTCAGGAAGCACCAGACGATCAACCCGTCGTCGCTGTTAAATTTAGCAAAGATTCAAAAGAATTTCACTATCCAATGGCAGCTTTATCTCCTTCTGTAACAGAGGAGACTGCTGACAGATTTGAGGTCAAACATGGGGATTTGCTTAAGGAAACTAAAATTTCTTATAAAGATCGAAAAGAATGTTTACTTTGCTACAAACAACAAGCTGCAAATGCTCTGAAAATATATGGATTTAAGTTAGCTGATAACTGTATCAACAGCAGAGACCAATCATCTTTATTTCTAACTCCTCTCTTCAAGCTTAACGAAACTAATCTACTATTTGGTCAAGGTGTTTTTGGCAAGAGAGATGCCGTTTTAAAGGGACTATCTCAAGGTGGTGTTTATCGCCGTCACGATGACTATCGCAATTCATCAAGAGAAATTCGCATTTCTGTATTGAAAATTGGTGATTTTAAGGTCAAGTCATTTTTTCTGGAGGAAGTGCGTAAGCGTCTGAAAAAGTATAAGTTTGAAACTCTCAGTCTGATGGATGAGCAAACAAAAAAGATTGACGAGAATAGAGTTAAAGTAGTTTCAATAGATGGCTTAAATGGATCTGAGGCGAGATTTAGAGTAGAGCAAGCGCTCGATGAACTACTTGCAATTCCTCCTGATATTGTATTGACATTTTTACCTCAGAGCGATCGCAATGCTGATAAAAGTGAAGATGGTAGCTTTTACTCTTTCATTTCTTCACGGTTACTCCGTCGGGGAATTGCTAGCCAAGTCATTTATGAAGAGACACTGAAAAATACTAGTAATTATAGTAATATTCTCAATCAGGTGGTTCCAGGAATTCTGGCTAAATTAGGTAACTTGCCTTTTATTCTGGCTCAACCTTTAGATATTGCTGATTATTTCATCGGCTTGGATATTTCCCGAATGTCAAAGAAAAATGGCAAGGGTAGCCGCAACGTTTGTGCCAGCGTGCGACTCTATGACAATCGTGGTGAGTTCATTGGCTATCGCCTAGAAGATGCGATGACAGAAGGTGAAGAAATTGATAAACAAACCTTAGAGAGATTTCTGCCAGCGACTGATTTGAAGGGAAAAACAGTACTAATTTACCGTGATGGACGCTTTTGTGGTAATGAAGTTAAGCATTTACGAGAACGAGGAAAAGCTATTGGTGCTGAGTTTATTTTAGTAGAATCTACAAAATCTCAAATCCCCAGATTGTACAATTATCAAAATTCAATGTTGCAAGCACCGACAAAAGGATTAGTACTGCGATTATCTAAATATGAAGTAATTTTAGTAACAACTGAAGTAAAATCTGAGAAGATGGGTTTACCTTGTCCCCTCCGTTTAAAAGTGATTCCTGATGAAGGACAACAAGTATCACTCGAAAGCTTAGTTGAAGCAACACTTAAACTGACATTACTCCATCACGGAGCGCTAAAAGAACCACGTTTACCTGTTCCCCTTTTTGGTGCAGATAGAATTGCTTATCGTCGGTTACAAGGTATTTCTCCAGGAGTATTAGAGGGAAATAGGCAATTTTGGTTATAGGTTCCAGATTTAATTTAAAAAATGTTTATGATACTTACTTGACAAACGGATTTGTTAGGTTATTTTTGGTTCAGGTATTTGCAAATCTCGACAAATTTTTCGAGCAAGAAAGTCGTTAATTTCACGATGGCGTGGGATTGCTGAAGATTTCTGAGCAGTACGATTGACATACATTGTCTGGTTGCCACCTTCTCGCAAAAACTCGCATCCATGATTCTTAAGATGGCGAATTAAGTCTATACGCTTCATAGTATTGAAAGAAAAACGGACTCTCGAATTACATCTTGACCTTGAATTTGTTCTTCACTCAACATGCGATTAGCCTCTAAAACTAGCTCAATAGCTTCCTCCAAATTGCTTCTTGCTTCCTCAAGAGTGTTTCCCTGTGTATTAGCTCCAGGCAATTCCTCAACAAAGCCGATGTAACCTTCAGGAACTTTCTGAAAAACTTTTGTTAATTTTAGACGCATAATGAACTCCATATTTTAACTTAACTATATTGTTTCTAATGATAACTCAAAATTTCAGGAGTGAGTAGGGGCGTTGGGTAAAAAAATATAGGTGATCTTCTAAGACAATGATATATTCTGTTCACAAAGTTGGAAAATATAGCGCAACCTACCCAGCAAATCAGCCATATTGCCTGTAGAGTAGATTGCTGTTTCATCCACATTTCCATCGAGCCTTAAGCGATAAAACTGCCAACTCCCTCCATTGGTGACTATACCAAAAACATCAAGTAATTTGTCGATCGCACGGTTGCTATACTGACAAGCCTTCATTTCCACCAAGCACTGAGCTAATCCCTGCTCAAAATCATCTTTTTTTGCCTCGACAATGCACAAGAAAGGAGCTTCCAAATAGCGTTTACGTTCCGCAATGAGATAGTCTACATAGCCACTAGCAGTTTCATCGGTTAATTGAGCGCCTTTCCATATTTTCAAGTGTTTACAACCATAAATTGCCTCCTCACAGATTGCATCAATTAGCAGCTTTTTAGATTCTTCATAGCTTTGGAGATCAAAAACTTCAGTCATTCGCCGTAAACGCTCTTGAAAAAAAGTACTTGGTTCAAGTGGCTCTGCCTCAAAACGCCAGACATTTAATTCTTTGAGATTCAAATGTTTGAATGCTTCAGGATAGGTAAAACCCGAAAATTTTTTCTTATTAGGCTTTTTCATCATCTATTTAGTTAAGTTACTCAATTATTCATTAAGCTATCTTCCTTGGAGAAGTTGAGCCGCAGTTAGTGTCAAATTACCTAATATGGGAGAAGCAATCACATTATCCCCTTTATACACTTTTTCCTCATATAATCCTTCCACCCACTCCAACACTGTCACCTGTTGCAGTATCGGATCGATAATCCAATATTCGGCAATTCCCCTAGCACTATACTCAGTTCTTTTATATCGATAATCTCGCTTTTCTTGATTGGGGCTAACAACTTCTACTACCAACAACGGCGGCGGCATATCCATTAATACAATCGAGCGAGATGCTCCTTCCAAAGCAATTGTCAACTCTTCAGATAATATCATCAAATCCGGCACTCGCACCGAAGCCTGCGCACCACTTACCGCCACCTCTGTTTTCATTGTGAGTCGGTGCGATGGAATTCCCAACTGAAGAAAATAGGCAAACAAAAATGTGGCAATTCGACGATTGATTTCGCTTTCAGACGGCATTTTAATAAGTTCCCCATTTTCTAATTCATATTTGGTATCAGTACCATCGTCGTAGTTGAGAAATTCTGCCAGTGTCATTTTCACTGCTGTAACAGTCATTGCTTTACCTCCTGTTCAGTATATTCATAATTTCAATATCTCCTCATTTTAAGTTAAGCTATCTTCCTTGGAGAAGTTGAGCCGCAGTTAGTGTCAAATTACCTAATATGGGAGAAGCAATCACATTATCCCCTTTATACACTTTTTCCTCATATAATCCTTCCACCCACTCCAACACTGTCACCTGTTGCAGTATCGGATCGATAATCCAATATTCGGCAATTCCCCTAGCACTATACTCAGTTCTTTTATATCGATAATCTCGCTTTTCTTGATTGGGGCTAACAACTTCTACTACTAGCAACGGTGGTGGCATATCCATTAATACAATGGAACGAGATGCTCCTTCCAAAGCAACAGCCAACTCTTCAGATAATACTACCAAATCCGGTAAACGAACAGATGCACTAGCACTGCTGACAGCTAACTCTATACCAATTCTCAGCCGATAGCTGGGAATTCCCAGTTGGCTGAAATATATGAGGAGAAAGATGGCAATTCTCTGATTTAGATCGCTTTCAGATGGCATTTTAATAAGTTCCCCATTTTCTAATTCATACTTTGTATCAGTACCATCGTCGTAGTTGAGAAATTCTGTTAGGGTCATTTTCACTGCTGTCACAGTCATCCTCTTGTCTCCCGTACAGTAACTATAATTAATATTATACTCATAGATCCTCTTTTCCAATTAAGAAAATATAGCCCAGCCTACCGAATAAGTCAGCCATATTGCCTGTAAAGTAGATTTCTATTTCATCTATCGATTTGTAGAATCGGATTTAGCCAGAAAAATAACGCGATGCCTCTGGCGGAATTTGCGATCGCATTATCTCCTTAATTGTTTGCTGCTTCTGCTTCAAACTCCACTTGTCTATACAAATCGGCAATAGCAATTTCCACACCCACCGATTCAAGCTGCAATCTCTCGTTCAAACCATACTCTGATAACACCCATTTTCCCTGTTGGTTGCGCCGAAATACTTCCACACCCGGCTGCTCAACTTGGACTAACACGTATTCTTGCAGTGTGGCGAATTTTCGGTATTTAGCAAACTTTGTCCCTCTATCAATTGCTTCAGTTGAAGGTGATAAAACTTCGATAATTAAGCAAGGAAATTGGACTAATTGTGGATCTCGATCCCGTTCATCACAAGTCACCACTACATCAGGATAAAAATATTTTCTTCCAGGTTCAACCTGCGCTTTTACATCCACAATATAAACTTCACAGGGGCAATCGGCAAGGGCATCATCTAGTAGCTTCGAGAAGTTTAGGGAAACCCGATTGTGGTTGCGGGTTCCGCCACTCATCGCTACTACTTCGCCATCCCAATATTCGTAGCGTTGCTGTTGGGTGGGTTCCCAATCCAGGTATTCCTGTGGAGTCATCAAAATGCGATCTGATAAAGCAACCATAGTTTTAGCGGATAATGGTGTCTTTTTCCAGGATAGCTAAAAGAGGGCGAGGATCTCGTATCGGTGGAGGCGGCGCTTTTGGCGCTACCTCTGTAGAAGTGCGATTTGCGCGTCGCCCGTACTGATTCAATTGCTAATCTATATAGAGAAGCTTCTCACCATACCATAGCTGAAGGAGGTGAAATTTCCTTGTATCCAGTGGTATAGAATGGAATCCAGACTGCTTCACAAAACTTAACACCATTTTATTGAGAATAGTTTTAGACTAGCAGTCGAGAGCTTATTGCTTAACTTTATCAATAAGCTCCCATTGGACAAACACACTCCCCGTGCTTGGTTAGCAACTACTCGCTTTTTGCTGGCATTCCTCTTCTTGCAGGGATATTTGTGGCACGCACTGCGGGCAATAGGGTTTAATTTCCGTCGTGTAGAGTAGGTATTGAATTCTGTGGTAGCGTAATTTTTCCCATAATTTGAGTGGTATTAAGCCTCTCATTTTTGGTTGGAAATTATTTTTTTACACAGTTTACCATCAAAATATTGGTTCTGGAGGTTTAAATAGTGTTTTATTTTGGTGTCGAACACGAAGTCGCATTTATCAACAATCAGGGTAAATTTGCTGATTTTTCTTGTACTCAATTTGATGATTTTAATCAAATCATCCAAAAGCTACCCATTTACATGGATGACTATTCCCAACTTCGGATCGGAGATGCAGGAATTAAACAAAAGCGATGGTATATTGAAGGGTTTGAGCGCTTCGCTGATTCAGAAAAAGTAATTGATTGTGTCCCAAAAGGGATTGAAATCAGAACGACGATTCATTCTACAATTCAAGGTGTAATTGCGGAATTATCCAATAGTTTTGAACTTTTGCGCCACGTCGCTGCTGAGTGGGGGTTTAGCCCAGTGTTGATCAGCTTTAATCCTGGACAGAAAATATATGAACCAACTCCTCCCTTAAATCAATATGAACTCCAAAGAATAGAAGCTTCACCCGAAGAGCAAACGGCTAAGATTCCGATGCTTACTTATGGACCAGATCTTAATATTTCTATGCCAAGCTTGACAAGCGAACAAGTAATTAATCTGGGTAAAAAGCTGACATTCTACAGCCCTTACATCATTCCATTTAGTTTTAGTTCTCCATTTTATCAGAGTAAATTGTGGTCAGGATTATCGATACGGACTTATATCAGAACCGGATCGAGACAAGCAGCGACGGTATTTTTAGAAAAACCAGAAGACTTGATTGAAAGCAATCCTATTTTGACAAAAATGGCTCGGATTCCTTCAGAAGTCGGGAGAATCGAATTTAAAGCCTTTGACAGTTGTGATGATTTCTCACTCTATGGTGCATTGCTGGCATTAATAAAAGGCATTATCTTAGACAATTCTCTCCCGGGATGCGCCACAGTTCCCGATCGCGATTTACACCAAATTTCTGGACGTTACGGGTTTGAAAATAAAGAAATTTTTCTGATGGCTAATCAGGTTTTAGAAGCAGCAGAAACTGCACTGAAAGACGATTTGGATCTTCATTTACTGGAGCAATTGAAAGATTTACTAGCCCCAGGAAAAACCAAAGCTGATCGATTAATTAATGACTTCAAAGAGTTTGGCACTATCGAAGAAGCACTTCGACAGACTTACAAGCTGATGGGTAGTGGGGAATAGGGAATAGGGAGTGGGGAGTGG